>JACQFS010000169.1 GCA_016199935.1 Verrucomicrobiota bacterium | reverse complement strand
GGTGGTCGTGGACGGCGCGACCATCACGGTCAGCAACAGCGGCTTCCGCCTGCGCGCCTCCACGAACCCGAACTCCGCCACCGTCAGCGCGACGCTGCAAAACAACGGCACGCTCGCGCTGCTCGGCACGGCGAACTTCACCGTCGGTGCCAGCGCGGACACGAACCTCTCGACCCCCGCGCTGTCGAACAACTTCACGCTCGTCTCCGGCTCGATCGCGGTCAGCGACGGCGGTTACTTCATCGGCAGCTCGGTCGCCAACGCCGGCACGTTCACGCAGCTCGGCGGCGCGGTGGGCTTCTCCGCATCCACGAACACGAACGGCGTCGCGCTTGCGAACAACACGAACACGCTCGGCATTTACCAGCTCAACGGCGGCACGCTCACCACCGCGCGCCTGCTCAAGGCCGGGACGAACGATGCCTTCGCCAGCTTCCGCTTCAATGGCGGCACGCTCAAAGCGCTCAGCACCGCGTTCAGCACTGACTTCATCCAGGGGCTCAACGAAGTCCTCGTCCAGGCCGGCGGCGCGACGGTGGACAGCGACACGTTTGACATCACGATCAACCAGGCGCTCCTCACCGACGCCGGCTCGCCCGGCGGCGGCCTCGTGAAACAAGGCGCCGGCCGGCTCGCGCTCAACGCCACCAACACCTACACCGGCACCACCGTCGTCAGCAACGGCACGCTCGGCGGCACCGGCAGCTACGCGGGCTCCGTCTCCGTGGCCGCGGCGGGCACCATCGCCCCCGGCAACAGCATCGGCACGCTCACGCTCGCCAGCAACCTCACCCTCGCCGGCGGCACCGTGATGGAAATCAACCGCACCAACGCCCAGACCGCCGACCTGCTGGCCGCCGGCGGTGCGGTCACCTACGGCGGCACGCTGACCGTTTCGAACCTCGGGCCCGATCTGGTGTCGGGCGACACGTTCAACCTGTTCGACGGCGCGTCGTTCGCCGGCACGTTCAGCGCAACGAACCTGCCCGCGCTGACCAACGGCATGACGTGGGACACCAGCCAGTTGGTGGTCAACGGCACCATCACCGTCGTGACGCCGCCGCCGCCCGTCACCACCCCGGCCGTGATTTACACCGTGGTTTACGGCGGCAGCACCGTTCAGCTCGTCGGCACCGGCGGCCCGGCCAACGCCCTCTACCGCGTGATGTCCGAAACCAACATGATCATCCCCTACACCAACTGGGTGCCGGTCATCACGAACAACTTCGATGCGTTCGGCAGTTTCGACACCACCTTCCCGGTGACGCCGGCCGATCTGCGCCGCTTCTACATCATCATCTTCCCGTAGCCGCGATCCGCGCGTCTCCCGGAACGGCTTGAGCCCCGCCCGGCCGCCAGCAATGGCGCGCCGGGCGGTTGCCTTTTGGCACCCGCACTTTCGCATTTGAAATGGCCGCGGCGGAACTTCAGTATCCCCGCACTCTCATGCACAAGCCCCTGCCCTGTTCCCGCCGCGAATTTCTTGCCACCACCTCGTTCGCCGCGCTCGCGGCCGCCGGCGGCGCGGGTTGCTCCGCTTCCCGCTCTGCGCACCGCCCTTCCGCCACGGCTGCGCCCGGCCCCGAGCCGATCATCGACATTCACCAGCACACCAACTACCACGGCCGCACCGACGACCAGATGCTCGCGCACCAGCGCGCGATGGGCGTCGCCATGACCATCCTGCTGCCCGCGGGCTCGGCGGTGGAAACGCCCTCGACGCACATGGGCAAGTCCAACGGCCTCGCGGCGAAAACCGGCGGCAACCAGTGGTGCGCCGACTTCTCCTACGCGCACCCGAACGAGTTCGTCTTCTTCGCGAACGAGGTGACCGACCACGAGCTCGCGCGCAAGCATTGCGAAACATTTCTCATCAAGGGCGCGCGCGGCATCGGCGAGCAGAAGTTCGGTGTCGAGTGCGACTCGAAGGAATCGCAGGTGCTCTACGAACTCGCCGCAAAATACGCGGTGCCGGTGCTGCTCCATTTTCAGGAGGGCACCTACAACTCCGGCTTCAAGCGCCTGCCGAAGATGTTCGAGAAATTTCCAAAGACCAACTTCATCATGCACGCGCAGACGACGTGGGCGAACATTGACGCCAACTACGACTGGAAAAGCCTCTACCCCACCGGCCCGGTGAAGCGCGGCGGACTCACGACCAAGTATCTCGAAGATTATCCGAACTGCTACGCCGACATGAGCGCCGGCTCCGGCCTCAACTCGCTCCTGCGCGACGAGGAGCACACGCGCTGGTTCCTCGAAAAACACCAGGACAAGATCATCTACGGCTCCGACTGCGCCGACACCATCGGCCGCGGCCCCGGCTGCCAGGGCGGGGGCACCATCGCCGCCATCCGCAAATACGCCGCCAACAAAACCGTCGAGCGCAAGATTCTGTGCGAGAACGCGCGCAAGATGTTCGACCTCTGACGGAGCGCACAGGAGCGCAGAGCTCCAGCTCTGCGTGTCCAAAAATCTCTCCCCACTCCCCAAACCCACCGCCACCATGAAAACCCCCGTCCTCCTCCTGCTCGCCTTCACCGCAAACCTGCTTTGCGCCGCCGAATCCAAGCCCGTCGCCGTCCGCTTCGTCCCGCCCGATGACGGCAAGCTGCGCATCATCTGCTTCGGCGCGCACCCGGATGATTGCGAACTGCCGGCCGGCGGCGTCGGCGCGCTGTGGGCCGCGCGCGGCCATCACGTGAAATTTGTCGCGACAACGAGCGGCGACATCGGCCACTGGCGCGAAGCCGGCGGGCCGCTCGCGATACGCCGCACGAAGGAGGTTCAGGAGACGTCGCGACTGCTCGGCACGCATGTCGAGGTGCTCGACAACCACGACGGCGAACTCGAACCCACGCTGGAGAACCGCAAGAAAATCACCCGCCTCATCCGCGAATGGAAGGCCGACCTCGTGCTCGCGCCACGCCCGAACGACTACCATCCCGACCATCGCTACACCGGCGTGCTCGTGCAGGACGCGGCGTTCATGGTGGCCGTGCCGTTCTTCGTGCCCGAGGTGCCGCCGCTCAAAAACAATCCGGTCTTCATGTATTACCCCGACCGTTTTCAGAAACCGCAGCCGTCGCACCCCGACATCGCCATCAACATTGATCCGGTCATTGAACTCAAACTCGACGCGCTCGCGGTGATGGAGTCGCAGTTCTTCGAGGGCGGCGCGCTCGGCCACGCCGGATTGCTGCCCAAGACGCCGGAGCAACGGCCGAAACGCGCCGCCGAAGTGCGCGCCGGCCATCGCGCGCGCTTCCTTGCACTGGCCGACAAATATCGCGGCGTGCTTGGCGACTTCTACGGGGCCGACGCGGCGGCCAAGGTGAAGCATGCCGAGTGCTTCGAGATTTGCGAGTATGGCCGGCAGCCGACAAAGGAGGAGTTGAAGAAGCTGTTCCCCTTTTTTGGTGAGTAAGCACGTGCGACCACGGAAAACACGGAGCACACGGAAATGAGTTTTCCATTCTGTGTGCTCCGTGTCTTCCGTGGTTAAATATCCCTGAATACCCGCTTCCGCGTAACAGTCGCATTTTCCGCAACGCAAAACCAAAACCTCCGAGCCCCGCATGAAAAAACTCCTGTTCCTCGCCCCGTTGTTCGCCGCCGTCAGCCTCCTCGCCGCGGATGCAAACAAGCCCGCCGCCGCCGCGCCCGCGCCCATTCCTGATTTCAAACCCATCCTCGCCAAGATGGATCTGAAGGACGGTGACACCGTCGTCTTCCTCGGCGACAGCATCACGCACCAGTGCCTCTACACCCAATACGTGGAGGATTATTTCTACACGCGCAATCCGGGCCTGCGCATCCATTTCCACAACGCCGGCGTCGGCGGCGACCGCGCGGCCAATGCCCTTGCGCGCTTCGATGAGGACGTGGCGAAGTTCAAACCCAAATACGTCACCATCCTGCTCGGCATGAACGACGGCAGCTACCGCGACTACGACAAGGCCATCTTCGACACTTATCAAAAGGACATGACCACGCTGCTCGAACGCATCGAGGCCATCGGCGCGAAAGCCATCGTGATGACGCCCACGATGCACGACGCGCGCGCCGCCCGCCTCCGCGGCAAGATGCTGGAGCCGCGCGACACCTACTACAACGGCGTGCTCGCCCTCTATGGCGCGTGGCTCCGCGAGGAGGCGCACGTGCGCGGCCTCGGCTTTGTGGACATGTATTCGCCGCTCAACAACCTCATCACCGAGGCGCGCAAAAAGAATCCGGACTTCACGCTCATCAAGGACGCCGTGCATCCCGACGCCCCCGGCCAGGTCGTCATGGCCCTCGCGCTTCTCACCGACAGCGGCATACGCAGCAGCGTCTCCGGCATCACGGTGCAGGAGTTGAAGGGCAAACTCGGCGCCACCGCCGGCAACGGCAAGGTCACCGACTTCAGGGCCGACGGCGACCACATCAGCTTCACCTTCAAAGCCAACGCGCTCCCGTGGGTGCTGCCGCCCGACGCCGCCGAGGGCTACAAGCTCACCGCTGCCGGCCATCGCACCAGCGGCGAGGTCTTCGCGGCGCGCGGCCTCAGCCCCGGCAAGTGGGAATTGAAAATTGACGGGCAGTCGGTGGGCACATGGCCGCACACGCAACTCGGCTCCAAGGTCGAATTGCAGGCCAACGACAAGACGCCCGAATACCAGCAGGCCCTCGCCCTCGCCATGCTCAACAAGGAGCGCAACGACAAGGCCATCCACCCGCTGCGCGACTGGTGGGGCAAAATGAAAGGCCAGCGCCGCAACCTCGACGTGCTCAAGTCCGCCCCGCCGGAAAAGCAGGACGAGGCGAAGGCCGCGTTTGAGAAATGGAAGACCGAGCAGTTCGAGCCGGGCGTCGCGCAGTCGCTCGCGCTGGCGAAGGAGTTCGAGGAAAAGATTTACGCCGCGAACAAAACCCCCGCGCGTAAATACGAACTGGTGAAGGTCCAGTAGGCCGAAAGTTTTTCTCGCGACCGGCGGTGGTCGAAAGACCGCCGCCGTTTCGTTTTCGCGGCTGGCCCACGCGGCACAAAGAGCCCGACGAAATCCGATTCGTCCCTTCGGGACTGATCGGGGCAGGTCGGAAGCCCGGCAATCAAATGCGACGCGCCCCCGTCCCCGTGCCCCGGACGCGCGCTGGGCGGATTGACAACCGGGGCGAAAGGCGGAGCATCGCGCCGTGAACTCACCCCGAATAGGCAGAACCGGCGGCTGGCCCCTTCTGCTTAGTTAGATGTTTGGCGTTCTCAAAAAATCCCGTGAGTAACGATGCCCAAACACCTGCCCAAGTCAGTCCACGTCGCAGGTGCTGGCGGCGGCTTGGGATCATGCTCGCAATCGTCATTGCTGCGTTGTGGTGGCCGGGCGTTCGTGTTGCTTACTTCGCTTGGATCACCACGTTCGGCACCGTTCCGCACCGACACACAGACTTCTCCCAACTCGCTCGTGTTCTTCCACCCGCAGACGCTTCGGCACCGGTCATTTACCGCGGGTTACCGCACCAGATGTGGGAAAAAGCCGAGCTATGGAGCCACCTCTTTACCACGAGCAATCGTTCTATCGGAGGCTACCGCTTTTACACCACTCACGCGCCTGCGTCCGACGTGTTGCGTGCCCGCCTCACGGCTGCCTTTCAGGCCGGCACGCTCTACCAGCCCTATAGCGGCCCGAAGCTCTGCGGAGGTTACCATCCGGATTACTGCTTCGAGTGGCGCTCTCCTCGCGGTGTCTTCTACGCCCTTATCTGCACCGGTTGTCACGAGGTCATTCTCATCGGCGACGGCACCGAGGTTCACTGCGACTTACGAGACGCACCCGGCGACGCGCTCGAACGACTACTCAATGAACTCAATCCGCCGAACGCCTAACGGTTGATCCCCGCCACGTTGTCCGCGCTTCCGCGCCGCGGTTCGCGCCCGGATTTCTCCTTTGCTTCCACCCCTTCGTGGCGTAGTAATCCCGCTCCCGCATCGGCGGGATTCCATGAAACCTCAAGTCGAAATCTACGATACGACCCTGCGCGACGGCTCGCAGGGCGAAGGCGTGAACTTCTCGGTCGCAGACAAGCTGCGCATCGCCGAGAAGCTTGATGCGTTCGGGGTTCATTACATCGAAGGCGGCTGGCCCGGCTCTAATCCGAAGGACATCGAGTTCTTCAAGCAGGCGAAGCGGAAGAAGTTCAAGAACGCGCGACTCGCGGCCTTCGGCTCCACGCGCAAGAAGGGCGTGGCCGTGGAGAGCGACGACCAGGTGCGCCTGCTCATCGAGGCCGGCACGCCCGTGGTCACCATCTACGGCAAGACCTCCATGCTGCACGTGAAGGAAGTCCTCCGCTGCACGCCCGAGGAAAACCTCGCGATGATCGCCGACACCGTGCGCTTCCTGAAGGACCATGGGAAGTTCGTCATCTACGACGCCGAGCACGCGTTCGACGGCTACAAGCTCGATGCCGATTACGCGCTCGCCACCTGGCAGGCCGCGGAAAAGGCCGGCGCGGATTTCGTGGTGCTGTGCGATACCAACGGCGGCTGTCTGCCGGGCGAGGTCGCGAACATCACGCGCACGGCGGTGGGGAAACTGAATTGCAAAGTGGGCATCCACACGCACGACGACATCGGCATGGGCGTGGCCAACGCAATCGCCGCGCTCGAAGTCGGCGCGTGCCACGTGCAAGGCACGGTGAACGGCTACGGCGAGCGCACGGGAAATTGCAACATCATCAGTGTCATCGCCTGCGTGGCTTTGAAGTTGAAGAAGACCTGCGTGCCCGCGAGGTCGCTCGCGAAGCTCAAGGAGCTTTCCCTGTTCGTGGACGAGATCGCGAACATCCGCCACAACCCGCGCCTGCCGTGGGTCGGCTCGGCGGCGTTCGCGCACAAGGGCGGGACGCACGTCAACGCCGTGCAGAAACTCGCCGCGAGCTACGAGCACATTGACCCGACGCTCGTCGGCAACGCGCGCAACGTGCTCATCAGTGACCTCGCCGGGCGCAGCAACATCGTGATGAAGGCGCAGGAACTGGGCTTCAAGCTCACCAACGACACGCCCGAGCTGAAGGACATCCTCAAGCGCATCAAGGAGCTCGAACACGAAGGCTGCGAGTTCGAGGCGGCCGAGGGATCGCTCGCGTTGCTCATCAAGAAGATCATGTCGCATCGCGAACTTCCGTTCGTCGTGGACGCGTATCACGTCTCGATGCGTCGCGTGGGCGACAATTCCATCTGCGAAGCCACGGTGAAAGTGCGCGTGAACGGCAAAGCCTCGCAGACCGTGGCTGAGGGCGATGGTCCGGTGAACGCGCTCGACTCGGCGTTGCGCGCGTCGCTGATGAAGTTTTTCCCGCGCCTCAGGAAGGTAAAGCTCACCGATTACAAGGTGCGCATCCTCGATTCCGGCACCGGCACCGCCGCCAAGACCCGCGTGCTCATCGAATCCACCGACGGCCGCCGCGAATGGGGCACCGTGGGCGTCCACGACAACATCATCGAAGCCTCGCTCCGCGCGCTGGTGGACTCGATGGAGTATGCGCTGATGAGGAAATGATTTTTTAACCACGGATGGACACGGATGAACACGGATTTACCATCCGACCACCAAAGAAGACTCGGACGTGCCCTTCTGTCTTTGGAGGGGCTGTCCGTTGGTGATGCGTTCGGTGAATGCTTCTTCACTGACCGCACGATTGTAGAAGGAAGAATTGCCGGACGGCACGCTCCTCCGGCCCCTTGGTTCTACACCGACGACACCATTATGGCCCGCTCGATTGTCCGCGTGTTGGCTGAGCAAGGAAGAATTGAGCAGGACTTGCTGGCCTCACATTTCGCTGCGGAGTATTCCCGTGAGCCAAACCGAGGCTACGGAAGCACAGCGGCATCCACCTTGCGCGCTATCTCATTCGGTGCGCCTTGGCAAAAGATGACGGCGGAAGTCTTTGATGGTGCGGGTTCCATGGGCAACGGTGCCGCGATGCGCGCGGCGCCAATAGGCGCATACTTTGCCGATGATGTGGAGGCCGTAATTCGAGAAGCTTCGCTTTCCGCCGAAATCACGCACTGGCATCCCGACGGCAAGGCTGGAGCCATCGCCATTGCTATGGCCGCCGCCTGGGTAGTGAACCACGCAGGAAACCGAAAGATAGACGCCAAAGATTTGGTTTCGTTTGTTCACGAAAACACGCCGGACGGAGAAACACGAAAGGGGCTGAAGAAGGCTTTGGACATCAAGCTCACTTCGCCAACGGACGCTGCGGCCGTCATGCTCGGAAACGGACACAAAATCATTTCAGCGAATACGGTTCCATTTTGTGTCTGGTCTGCGGCCAAGCACCTTGATGATTATGAGGAGGCTCTTTGGGCCACCGTCGGTTGCTTTGGCGACCGAGACACCACCTGCGCGATTGTCGGAAGCATAGTCGTGCTCTCCGTCGGACAACTGGGAGTTCCAGACCAATGGCAAAGTTCTCGCGAGCCACTCGGAGTTGAAGCTCTCCGCGGTGCTTGACGATTATCCGTGTCCATCCGTGTCCATCCGTGGTTAAAATCTTTTTCAGATGACCGAAATCCCCAAAGCCTACGAGCCGCAGTCCGTTGAGGACAAATGGTATGACTTCTGGGTGAAGCAGGGCTGCTTCACCGCCGACCCCGTGCGCGTCACCGAGAAGCGCCCGGCCTACTCCATCGTCATCCCGCCGCCGAACGTCACGGGCATGCTCCACATGGGGCACGTGCTCAACAACACCATCCAGGACATTCTCAGCCGCAAGGCGCGCATGGACGGCAAGGAAGTCCTCTGGCTCCCCGGCACCGACCACGCGGGCATCGCCACCGAGGGCATGGTCGCCAAGCAGCTCCGCAAGGAGGAAAAGAAATCCAAGCAGGACATCGGACGCGAGGAGTTCATCAAGCGCGTGTGGACGTGGAAGGAAAAGCACGGCGGCATCATCATCGCGCAGCTCAAGAAACTCGGCTGCTCCTGCGACTGGACCCGCGAACGCTTCACGATGGATCCCGACTACGTGCGCAACGTGCAGCGCGTGTTCGTGGACCTCTACAAGAAAGGCCTCATCTATCGCGGCAAACGCATGGTGAACTGGTGCCCCGCCACGCAGACCGCGCTCTCCGACGAGGAAGTGGAAATGAAACCGCAGAAGGGTTTCATGTATCACTTCAAGGTCGAGGTGGCTGAATCCATGGGGAGCGCGACCGTCCCGGTCGCTGATTCCGGCGTCGCGCCGGAATCCTCGTCCATCCATTTGAAGCCAGAGGAACGAGCATCGGGCGCGACGCCCGATGCAGCAGGCGGGACGCCCGCGCTCCCCGGACCCGACGGCAAAATCTGGCTCACCATCGCCACGACGCGGCCCGAGACCATCCCCGGCGACACCGCGGTGGCCGTGAACCCAAAGGACCCGCGTTACGCGCATCTCATCGGCAAGCACATCGTGCGACCGCTGCCCATTCAGTTGCCGCGCGAACAGAAACTCATCCCCATCATCGGCGACGAGCATGTGGACTTTGAGTTCGGCACGGGCGTGCTCAAGGTGACGCCCGCGCACGACAAGGCGGACTTCGACATCGGCACGCGCCACAAGCTGCCCATCGTGGACATCATGAACCCCAACGGCACGATGAACGAGCTGGCCGGCGAATCACTCGCGGGGCTGGACCGTTTCGAGGCGCGCAAGGTGGCGGTCGAGCGGCTTAAGGAAATCGGCGCGCTCGTGGAGGAGAACCCCTACGAGAACAACGTGGGCTTCAGCCAGCGCGCGGACGTGCCCATCGAGCCGCGCCTGAGCGAACAATGGTTCCTCAAGTATCCGAGCGTGGAGGTGTCGAAGGCGTGTGTGGAGCAGGAGGAGCGCAGAGCTCCAGCTCTGCGCGAAGGTGAAACAGAAACACGCGGAGCTGGAGCTCCGCGCTCCGCCAAGATGCGTTTCCATCCCGACCGCTGGGCGAAGGTTTACGACCACTGGCTGACGAACATTCAGGACTGGTGCATCAGCCGCCAGCTTTGGTGGGGGCATCGGATTCCGGTGTGGCGTAAATCGATTCAACACGGAGATTGGAAACAGCTTGGAACAAGCAAATGGGCAACTGCGCTCGCAATGACATTGCACGAGCTGGTTGAAATCAAAGCCACAGAAGGATACACGACAGAGTTTGTCAATTTGAGCGGCCAATGTGAAACCACGCTCCGCTACTGGTTTAAGAACGGAACATGGTTGTTTGAAGCCGCAACGGTTTCAGATGTTGAATCCAAAGAATGGGAAAAACTCGGCTTCACCCAAGACCCCGACGTTCTCGACACCTGGTTCAGTTCCTGGCTCTGGCCGTTCGCCACGATGGGCTGGACCGGCGACAAGGCCCACGACTCCAACACTCCAACACTCCGCGCCTTCTACCCGACCACCGACCTCGTCACCGGGCCGGACATCATTTTCTTCTGGGTCGCGCGCATGATCATGGCGGGCTACGAGTTCATGGGCGAGATGCCGTTCCGCAACGTCTATTTCACCGGCATCATCCGCGACAAGCAGGGCCGCAAGATGTCGAAGACCCTCGGTAATTCGCCCGACCCGCTCGAACTCATCGCCAAATACGGCGCCGACGCCATCCGCTTCGGAACAATGCGCAGCGCGCCGCTCGGTCAGGACGTGCTCTTCGACGAGAAGGACGTGGAGCTGGGCCGCAACTTCTGCAACAAGCTCTGGAACGCCTGCCGCTTCCGCCAGATGCAGGGTAGCGCAGGCGCCTCGCCTGCGAACGAGGGCGCCCCGCCCGCGCAGTCGGAAGTCGAAGGAGAAATCAACCCCACGCTGCTCACCAGCGACGACCATTGGATTCTTCTCCGCCTGGACACAGGCATTCGCGAAGTCAGCGACGCGCTTGCCAGCTACAACTTCAGCACGGCCGTGCAGACACTCTACCGGTTCTTCTGGAGCGAGTATTGCGACTGGTATGTCGAAGCGTCCAAAGCTGCGTTGCCAGTGGAACGCCATCCCGACATGTCCGCATATCCACAACACACCGGGAGTCGCTTCTCGCCGGAAGCGTTGAAGCTTCGGAACAACAAACTCGCCGTCATGGATTTCGTCCTCGGCCACACGCTGCGGCTGTTCCATCCGTTCCTGCCGTTCATCACCGAGGAACTCTGGCACGGCATGGGTTTCAGCAAGGAACTGCCCGAGAACCAGGGCGGCCAGACCATCATGGTCGCCCCGTGGCCCAAGCCTTTGAGCGACGAAGAGAAAAACTATTTCGGCCTCGATGACACCGCGGACAAAGTCGCCGCCGCGAAATACGAACTCGTCTCACTCGGCCGCAATCTCCGCCGCGAGCTGAAGCTCGACCCGGCCAAGAAGCTCAAGTTCATCCTCAAGCCCGCCGGCACTCTTCCCGCCGCCGAGATTGAAGTGCTCAAGCTGCTCCTCAACGCCGAGGTCGTCGAAGTCGTCGCGAAATCGTGGATCGCCGACAAGGGCACGCCGAGCGCGAGCAATGCGCTGGGCGAACTTTTCCTCCCCACCGCCGGCCTGATTGATTTCGCCGCCGAGCGCATCCGCCTCACGAAGGAAGTGGAGAAGTGCCGCGCCGAAAAGGAAAAGGTGGAGCAGAAGCTCGCCAATCCCGCATTCACCGAAAAAGTTCCGGCCAAGGTGCTCGAAGAACACCGCCAGCGTCTCGCCGACTGGCAGGCGAAGGAGAAGCAGGCACAGACCTCGCTCGACGATTTACCCGTTTGAGCAGCGGGTGATGCCGCCTCACGCGACGAGCTTCTTCACCACACTCGCGCCCTCGACGCCGGTGAGTTTGAAGTCGAGGCCCTGAAAACGATACGTGAGCCGCTCGTGGTCGAAGCCGAACTGCCGCAGAATCGTCGCGTGCAAATCGTGGACGGGCACTTCGTCCTCCACCACGCCCCAGCCGATCTCGTCCGTCTTGCCCAGCACCCGCCCGCCTTTGATGCCGCCGCCCGCGAGCCACATCGTGAACGCAAACGGATGATGGTCGCGGCCCGTGACGTTGGTCGAGCCGCCGCGATTTTCTCCGAGCGGCGTGCGGCCAAATTCAGAGGCCCAGATGACCATCGTCTCATCGAGCAGGCCGCGTTGCTTGAGGTCTTTCAGCAGCGCGGCAATCGGCTGGTCGGCCATGCCGGCGCAGAAGGGCAACTCGACATTGAGATTCGCGTGATGGTCCCACGACGCGTGCAGCACCGTCACGAAGCGCGTGCCGCGCTCGACCATGCGGCGCGCGAGCAGGCAGTTGCGCGCGAAGGTCGCGTAGGTTTCCGGCCCGCCGCCGCGGCCCTTTTCATTGTTCGTGGGCGTCTTGCGCTCCACGCCGTAGGCTTCGCGCGTCGCCTTGCTTTCCCTCGAGAGATCCATCAACTCCGGCGTCGCCGCCTGCATCCGGCCCGCGAGTTCATACGCGCCGATACGCGACGCGATTTCCGGGTCGGCCACGTATTTGTGCCGCAGCCGGTTCAGGTCGCCGATGGCGTCGAGGCCGAGGTGCTGCATCTCCGGCGTGATGCCGGGCGGGTTGCCGAGGTTGAGCACCGGGTCGCCCTGATTGCGAAACAGCACCCCCGCGTAGGTGCTCGGCAAAAATCCGCTCGTCCACGCGCTCGCGCCCGCGCTGGAGCCGCGCCCCGCGTGCAACACCACGTAGCCCGGCAGATTTTGCGACTCGTTGCCGAGGCCGTAGTTCAGCCACGAGCCGAGCGTGGGCCGGCCGAAGAGCGGCGAGCCGCAGTTCATCATCAACTGGCCGGGATGATGGTTGAACTGCGTCGTGGTCATCGAGCGCACGAACGCGATGTCGTCCGCGCACGAGCCGATGTGCGGCAGCAGGTCGCTCAAGTCCATGCCGGCCCGGCCGTATTTCTTGAACGTGCGCGGGCTGCCCATGAGCCGCACGCCCTCCTTCTTGATGAACGCAAAGCGCACCTTCTCCAGCATCGAGTCGGGCAGCTTCTGGCCATCCATCTCGTTGAGCTTCGGCTTCGGGTCGAACAAATCAATGTGGCTGGGCGCGCCCTCGAAGTAGATGAGGATGCAATTCTTCGCCTTCGGGGTGAAATGCGGGGCCTTCGGCGCGAGCGGGTCGTTGCGCAACGTCGCGCCCTGCGCGAGGTAACCGTCCTGCGCGAGCAACGACGCGAACGCGAGCGTGCCGAGGCCCGTGTTCGCGAGAAAATCGCGGCGAGTGAGGTTGACGATTTCCTGCGGGGACATTTCGGGGCACGTGTTCATAGGCTTCAATCGCGGGTCACAAACTCATCCAGATTCAACATCACCCGGCCCAGCGCGACGAGCGTCGCCTTCTCGGCAGCGCCGGCGTCGTCCTTCTTTGCGCCGGCAATCTTCGCCGCGCTCTCCACGTCCGATTGCGCGAGCTTGAGCTGCGCATCATAGACTTTGCCCAGCACGCTCAACTCCTCGTTGCGCGGCGGGCGCGCGAGGCACATCTCGAAGCCGTGGCGGATGCGCTCCGTGGGATTCGTCGCGGGCAACTCCGCCATGCGCCGGCCCAGCGCCTGCGCGCACTCGAAGAACACCGGGTCGTTGAGCAGCGTGAGCGCCTGGAGCGGTGTGTTGCTCCGCTCGCGGCGCGTGCAGGTGGCGTTCGAGTCCGGCGCGTCGAAGGTCATCAGCATCGGATACGGCACGGTGCGCTGGAAAAAAATGTAGAGGCCGCGCCGGTTCCGCTCCGTGCCGGGGCTTTCCGTCCACTTCACCGAGTTCGCGTAGCCGAGCGCCGCGATGTCCGCGGGCAACGGCGGACGGATGCTCGGCCCGCCGATTTTCTCGTTCAACAACCCGCTCGCCGCGAGATAAGCGGAGCAGTTCGGGGTGCGACGGCTTCTCGCCCTTCACGCCGAAGTCATCCACGCTCGCCACGAGGCCGCGACCGAAAAGATTTTTCCAGACGTGATTCACCGTCACGCGCGCCGTGAGCGGATTCTCCGGCGAGAAAAGCCACTGCGCGAGGTCGAGCCGGTCGGGCTTCGTGCCGCGCGGCTTGAACGCGTGCAACACCGCGGGCGTCAGAGGCCGCACCTCCGCGCCGCGGTCGAGGAAGTTGCCGCGAACATGAACCCTCGTGACGCGCCCGGCCGGCTCCTCGGCGATGGTCGCGGCAAAAGTCTCCGGCGCGGTCGGCACCTTCTTCGCGTTTTCGTCCACAGCGGCTTGCAGTTTCTTCCCCTCCGCGTCCACCTGCGTCAGGAGGTATTTTTTGAGCCGCTCCGTCTCCGCCGCCGTGCGCTTCTCCGCCGGCTTGCTCAATGCCAGCGCCACGTCGTCGGCCAGCGAATCGAGCCGCAACGGCAGCGTGGCGGACGTGGCCGAGACGCGGAACTTGGCGAGCGTGTAGTTCGCCTTGTATTGGTGGTCGAGCGTGATTTCGAGGCGTGCGCCGGCGGGTAGCACCAACGGCTCCTTCGTCTCGAACAGAGCGGTGTGCGAGCGGTCAGTCTGCTTCGCCACGGCCCAACCGGTCGTGTCGAGTCCCTTCAACGCGCCCGCTACCTCGAAGCGCGGCTGGGAGAAATCCGCCTGCGCATTCAGCAACTCGATGTCCTTCGCCGGCTCACCGGGCAGCAGCAGCCTCACGCCAAACTTTGTCAGCACGAAGTTCCCGTCCTTCGCGCGGCCCACTTTGCCGGCCTTCTTGGCCTCGCCCTCCGCCAACGCTTCGAGACGAAAGCCGGTGACTGGCCCCGCGCCCGGCTTCACTTCGATGACGTAGGTTTCCTTCTCCGGCGATTTGCCGCCGGCGGTGACCGCGGCGTCCTTGCCAATAGTCAGCGTGGAACCAGACTTCGCCGACGCTTTCTCCGGAGTCAGCGCCGTCCATGCCACCGCCGTCACCGAAGCGGTGTTGGCCCATTGCTCGAACTTCGCACCCGCCGCGCCGTTGACGTAGGCGTCGCGCAGTTGCAGGAGCCGCGCGTTCTCGGTGTTCCACTTTTTCTTCGCCGCTTCGTAGGCACGCTCCTCGTCCGGTTGCGGTGCGGGGAGGTTTTTCTCTGACGCGTTGTTGAAGAACGCGAAGAGCTGGTAGAACTCACGCTGCGTGAGCGGGTCGTATTTGTGCGTGTGGCACTCGGCACACTGCATCGTCACGCCGAGCCACACCGCGGCAGTCGTGCTCACGCGATCCACGGTGGCCTTGCAGCGGAATTCCTCCTGGTCGGTGCCGCCCTCAGTGTTCGTGAGCGTCTGGCGATGAAAACCGGTCGCCGTCTTTTCCTCCGCACCCGCGCCGGGCAGCAGGTCGCCGGCGAGTTGCAGAATGCTGAAACGGTCGAAGGGCAGGTCGTCGTTGATGGCCTTGATGACCCAGTCGCGATAAACGTAGGCGAACGGACGCGCGCGGTCCTTCTCGTAGCCATCGCTGTCCGCGTAACGCGCGAGGTCGAGCCAGTGCCGGCCCCAGCGCTCGCCGAAATGCGGCGACTTGAGCAGACGGTCCACCAGCTTCTCGTAGGCGTCCGGCGACTTGTCGGCGATGAACTCGTGAACCTCCTCCAGCTTCGGCGGCAGGCCAAGCAGATCGAAACTCAGCCGGCGGATGAGCGTGTAGCGATCTGCCTCGGGTGACGGTTTGATTTTCTCCTTCGCCAAACGCGCGAGAACGAAGGCGTCGATGGGATTGCGCGGAGAGGCGACACTCTTGTCGCCTTTCGTTCTTCCAGATTTTGGCTCGGCGACAAGAGTGTCGCCGCTCCTTGGAATCGCCGGCCGCTTCGGCGCGTTGAACGCCCAATGGCCCGACTTCTTCGCCGCCGCGACGGCCGAGTCCGGCCAGTTCGCGCCCGCATCAATCCACGCGCGCAGCTTGGCAATCTGCTCGCGCGTCAGCGGCTTGCGGCCCTCGCCGCTGGGCGGCATCTGCGTCTCGCCATCGAGCTTGGCGACGAGGTGGAGGAGTTTGCTCTCCGTCGCCTTGCCCGCGACGATGACCGCACCCAAGTCGCCGCCTTCGAGCGCGCCCTGCTTGAGGTCGAGCCGCAACCCGCCCTTCTGCTTCTCCGTCCCGTGGCACTTGAAGCAGTTGTTCGCGAAGATGGGCTGGATGTCCTTCGCGAAATCCACCGCGCCGCTCGCGGCGGGCGGGAGCTTGGTGAAATCGAGCGCCTTCTTCGTCTCGGCGGCGGGCAGCGACGGCGCCGCGAGCAGCGCGACGAGCGCGATGGTTTTCTGAAAGCCAGTCATCATTTTGAAACTGAATTGATAGACGGTTCGCCAGCGACAAACTTCACGCAGGCGTTGCGTTCATTCGTAGCAGACGACGTGAGGAGTCTCATTTCAAATCCGGGGGCAACAGGATGAAGAAGTCAGAGTCTCGTCACCTCGACGCCTACGCGAGCAGCCCCTTCACCACATTGCCGTGAATGTCCGTCAGGCGGAACTCGCGGCCCTGATACTTGAAGGTGAGCCGCTCGTGGTCGAGGCCGAGAAGGTGGAGCACGGTCGCGTTGAGGTCGTGGACGTGGACGGGATTCTCCACCGGACTGAAGCCGAAGTCGTCGGTGCGGCCGTAGGTGATGCCGCCCTTGATGCCGCCGCCAGCGAGCCACATCGTGTAGGCGTCCTTGTGATGGTCGCGGCCGGGGTTCGTGCTCTTGCCGTCGCCGTCAATACCCTGCCGCAACGGCGTGCGCCCGAACTCCGCGCCCCAGATGACCAGCGTGTCGTCGAGCAGACCGCGCGTCTTGAGGTCGGTGATGAGGCCGGCCATCGCCTGATCCACGTCGCGGCACTTGGCGGGCAGGCGCGTGGCGATCCCCGAGTGATGGTCCCAATCGGCGTCGTAAAGCTCCACCACACGCACGCCGCGTTCGATGAGCCGGCGGGCGAGCAGGCAGTTGTTCGCGAACGACGACGCGCCGGGCTTCGCGCCGTAGAGGTCGAGCACGGACTTCGGCTCGCGCGCGATGTCCATCAACTCCGGCACGCTCGTCTGCATCTTGAACGCCATCTCGTATTGGCTGATGCGCGTGGCGATTTCGGGGTCGCCCACGTCGGCGAGCTGGCGCTCATTCAAATCCTTCACCGCGTCGAAAACGCGGCGGCGGTCTTCCTGCGACTGGCCCTTGGGATTGCTGAGAAACAATACCGGGTCGCCGCTGGAGCGGAACTGGATGCCCTGATAGACGCTGGGCAAAAAACCGTTCGCCCAAAGCGACGTGCCCGCGCCGCCGAGCGGGCCGGAGAGCAGCACCGTGTAGGCGGGCAAATCCTGATTCTCCGTGCCCAGCCCGTAAGTCACCCACGAGCCAAAGCTCGGCCGCCCGCCGCGCCCGAAGCCCGTGTGCAAAAACATCTGCGCCGGCGCGTGGTTAATCTCCTCCGTGTGCAACGTCTTCACAATGGCGATGTCGTCCGCCACGGTGCTGAGGTGCGGCAACAACTGCGAAAGTTCCTGCCCGCTGCGTCCGTGCCGCGCGAACTTAAACTTCGTCCCCGCGAGCTGCATCTTGCCGCCGATGAACGCGAAGCGCCGCCCCTTGAGCAGCGACTCGGGACAATCTTGACCGTCGAGCTTGTTCAGCTCCGGCTTGTTCTCAAACAGGTCGAGCTGCGACGGCGCGCCAATCATGTGCAGGAAAATCACCCGCTTGGCCCGCGGCGCGAACATCGGGTGTTTTGACGCGAGCGGATTCTTCGGCGCGGCGAAAGTCTGCTCGCGCAACAACGACGCGAGCGCCATCGAGCCGAGGCTGAAGCCGGCGCGGCGGAAGAATTCGCGGCGCTTGAGGAGGTTGAGGTGAGTGATGTTCATGGCGGGGTGAATGTCGAATGACCAATGACGAACGACGAAAAGAATGTCGAAGCCCGAATGAAGAATGGCACAGACGTCGCGGCGCGAGCGCGCACCAACGGGGCGCACGATGGTAGCCACGGGTGAGCAACGCGAACCCGTGGTTTCGTCGTTCCAAATCCACCCGCGCCCCGGAGGGGCGCACGATTGTTGTTCCGCATGCCGTTCATCTTCGTTTCGTCCGCCCCTTCGGGGCGGGTTCTATTCTCTCGCATCGCTCCACGGGTTCGCTTCGCTCACCCGTGGCTACCTTCGCCCGCACCTTCAGTGCGGCGGGCTTTCATCATCGCTCATCCAATCACTTATCCGCTGAAACGGCGGCCAACTCGCCGCACAAATCCAGCGCCTTCATCGCCTCCACGGTGGCGATGTAGGTGATGTAGTGGTAGTTGCCGCGATACAGCGAGTGCATCCACCAACGGCCGCTCTCGCGCTGCTCGCCCTTGAGCCACGCGAGGCCGCGCTGGATGCGCGGGTCGGACACGGGGACGTTGCTCTGGCGCAGGAGCACGATGGCGAGCGAAGTCATGTAGGCGTCGCTCTGGGGCTTGGCGGCGTCGGGGAGGTTCGTGACGAGGTTGCGCACGAAGTCGCTGATTTCAAAATGCCAGTCGTCGAGCGCGGACATGTCGCGGATGCACCAGCCGCCGTCGGCGTGCTGCTTCGAGGACAGCAGCGCCAGCACGGCGTCGCGCTCCCTTTGCGAAACGAGTTCGGGAAGATAGTGCGCAAGCTGGAGTTTCAGGATGCGGTCGAAGTCGTTCTTCGGCGTGGACGTGCGCAGCCAGTCCTTCATCTTCGCGACGCCGGCCAGCAGCGATTCATCCTTCAACCCCGCGAGCCAGCCCGGCGCGGCGGTGATGGCGCGCGCGGCCTGGAGGGTGAGTTCGAAGTCGGTGGTGATGTGCGGAATTTCCACCTCGCCGTGGCTGACAAACGCCCCGTTCGCGGACTGGCGCGCGAACATGTCGTGCAGCGCCCGCTCGGTCGGCTCGGAAGTCTTGCCGTTGAGGTGGCGGTCCCACTCGGCCAGGCCGAGCGCGCGCCACACACTGCTGAACGTGCCGGCGTAAAACTTGTGGCCGTTCTTATCCGACTCCTTCACCGGCTTGATTTCCGCCGGCACCGACTTCACGAAGTCCGCGAGCACTTCGTCGCTCGGCTTGCCGAACTGGCGCGTCCAGGCCGTGCGCTCGGTCATGTAGGGGCCGGTCGTGTGGCAGTTGACGCACGATTTTTCGCGCACCCAGCACACCGCACCATCATCGAGATATTTCGCCGCCGCCATCAACGACGCGGGGCCAAAAATTTTCACGCGCGGCTCGTCGGCACTGGGCAGGCTCACGCGGATGTTGCCAGACTCGTATTGGAACTTGGGTTTGGGTTTGTCCGCCGCGGTCGCGGCAAGAGCCAGCGAAAGGCCGACGAGCATCACAAAGAAACAGCGTTGAGTGGTGGTCATCATGGCGTCAACCCTTGGAAATCGTTTCGTCGAGATTCAGCAACGCCGTCGCAATCGCATACCACGCCGCAAATTCCTCCGCAGTCACGCCGGGTGGCAGTGCGAACTTGCCGACAAAATCTTTCGCTGTTTTCGCATCGGCGGTGCGCGCCATGCGCTCGGCGGAGAGCAGATAGGACAGCGTCGCGATTTCAGCCGAGGTCGGCGCGCGGCCGGTGGCGAGGCGGAAGGCGTGGGCGATGCGCTCGTCCGTGTTCGCCGCCGGCTTCTCCGTCAGCACGCGCTTGGCGAAGGCCATCGCGGCTTCGACATAGACCGGGTCGTTCATCAGCGTGAGCGCCTGGAGCGGGGTGTTCGAGCGCGGGCGCTTCACGCGGCAGGCGAGGCGGGCGTTGGCGTCGAAGTTCACGAAGCTCGGATACGGCGCGCCGCGTTTCCACACGACGTAGATGCCGCGCCGGTATTTCTCCTCGCCGGGGCTGACCTCGTAGTCGTAACGCTGCCCGCCTACTTTCACCCACAGGCCATCGGGCTGATACGGTTTGATGGGTGCCCCGCCCTGCTTGAGGCTCAACAGGCCGGCGATGGCGAGCGCGTTGTCGCGAATGGTCTCGGCGTCGAGGCGGTGCCGCGGGCCCCGCGCGTAAAGGAGATTCTGATCGTCGCGCGCGAAGGACTCCGGCGTGACGCGCGACGATTGCCGGTAGGTCGCGCTCATCACGATGGTCTTGAGCAGCTTCTTCATGGACCACCCGTTGTCCATGAACTCGACCGCGAGCCAGTCGAGCAACTCGGGATGCGTGGGCGTCTCGCCCTTGATGCCGAAATCCTCCGGCGTTGCGACGAGCCCGTGGCCGAACAACTCCGCCCACCAGCGATTCACCACGACGCGCGCGACGAGCGGGTTCTCTCGGCTCACGAGCCACTGCGCGAGGTCGAGGCGCGTGGGCGTTTCCTTCGCAGCGCTCTTCAACGAATGCAGCACCACCGGCACCGTCGGCCCCACTTTGTCGCCCGGCGTGCGGAATTCGCCGCGTTGGAAAATCGTGCTCATGCGCGGCGTGGTTTCCTGCATCACGAGCGTGGTGGGCGCGGCCAGCTTCCGCAGTTGCGCCTCCAGCCGCGTTTTTTCCTTTTCGAGTTTTGCGAACTCGGGGCTTTGCCTGAGCCGGTAATCCGTGAGCGTCTTCTTCTGCTTCGCGGTGCGCTTGGCGTCGGGACGTGCAAGCGCGTCGGTCAATTCCGCCGGCAGCGCCTGCCCGCTCACGTTGCCCGTGATGGCGCTCAGGCGCAGCCGGCCAATCGTGCGACTCGCGCCAAAGTCCTGCTCCAGCTTGAACTTCAGCACCGTGCCCTCCGCAAAACCCAACGGCTCCGTGGTCTCCAGCACGGCCCAATGCGACTCATGGAACTTCGGATTGATGGCCCAACCGCCCTTCGCTGTGTTATCCGTGTTCAACAGATTTGCCACCGGGAAATTCCCCTGCGAGAACGAGGCCCGGGCCGAAGCGAACTTTACCAGCTTTGCCTGCTCCGGCTTGCCGGCTGACGCGGCAGTCACAATGAAATTGTTCAGCACAAAGTTCGGTCGCTTCTCGTCGCCGCGGCCGGGGCCTTTGCCCGGCAACGAATCATCCACCAGCGTTTCGAGCTTGATGGCTCGGATGCCGGTCAACTTCGTGCGCACTTCGAACACGTAGGTGTCCTTGTCTGGCGCAGGCTCGCCGCTGATGAGCACGGACTTGTCGGGGAGGATTTCGTGCGTCGCTCCTCCGGTGGAATCGAAGTCGGCGATTTCGAGCACGTGCTCCTTCGGCGACTCGGCGACTTTCTTTCCGAGCGCCGCCTCCCAGTCCGATTGACCGGCCGTCGCGGCGTTCTCCCGTGCGGCGAGCTGCTTGTTCACCTCCGCGAGCTGCGACTGGATTTGCTGACGCCCGCTTTGAATCGCGGCATCCGCGAGTTCCATCGTCGGGCCTTTGAACTGGATTGAGCCGGGCGTCTTCGGATTGGTGCGGTCCGCTTCCAGCGCGGTGTTGTTGAAGAAGGCAAAGATTCCGTAGTAGTCGCGCTGCGAGAACGGGTCGTATTTGTGGTCGTGACACTGGCAGCACTCCAGCGTGGAGCCGAGCCACACCATGCCGAGCGTGTTCACGCGGTCATGGATTTGATTCACGCGCGTCTCCTCCGGGTCGGTGCCAGCCTCAACGTTCGTGGGCGCGCTGCGGTTGAAACCAGTGGCAATCTTCTGCGCTTCGGTGGCATTCGGCAACAGGTCGCCCGCAAGTTGCTCGATGGTGAATTGCGTGAACGGCATGTCGGCATTGAGCGCGTTCACCACCCAGTCGCGATACGGCCAGAGGTCGCGGATGTCGTCGCGCTGAAAGCCGTGCGAGTCGGCGTAGCGCGCGTAATCGAGCCACGGCCGCGCCCAGCGGACACCGAACTGGTCCGACGCGAGCAGTCGGTCCACAAGCTTCTCGTAAGCGCGCGGGTCTTTGTCGTTCACAAACGCGTCCGTCTCCGACGGCGAAGGCGGAAGTCCGATGAGATCAAGCGACACGCGGCGGATGAGCGTGGCGCGTTCGGCTTCGGGCGATGGCTTCAGCCCTTCCTTCTGCAAGCGCGCGAGGATGAAGGCGTCAATTGGGTTTTGAGATTTGAGCTTTGAGCCTTGAACCTGGCGTGCCGCTGGCCGGCTCGGTTGCACATACGCCCAATGTTTCCCCGCCTTCACGTCGTCGGGCCACACTGCGCCCGCGTCAATCCACGCCTTGATGCGCGCGACCTCGGCCTTCGAGAGCGGCTCGCCGCGATTGGGCATCACGTCATCGTGGCCTTTGGGCAAAATGATTCGGCGGTAAAGTTCACTCTTCGCGGCGTCGCCCTTGACGACGACCTCCGGGTTTTTGAACGCGAGTTCGCGCGTGTCAAGGCGAAGCTTGCCCTTCTGAAGCTTTGCATCGTGGCATTCAAAGCAGGAGCGCTGGAGGATGGGGAAGACGTCCTTGGCAAAGTCCACGGACGCGGCGCGCACGGGGCCGGAAGCCACGACGGCGAGCACCGTGGCGCACGAAATTTTCAGCAGTTTCTGCATCATTGGAAGACCCGCAGAGAGTCCGGCATTTGACGCCGCCCGTCCATGAAGGATTCGCGCCCTGCGGATGGAGGATACTGCAAGCCCGCCGGCCCCGGCTCAACGCTTCCAGCTGCGGGTCAAATCATCCCAACCTGCGCTGTCGCCTACGGGCAGTTTCGCGAGGCGAGGCGAGCGATGAACCGTGGCCTCGAACATCTGTGCAATGGCTTCGCCCATTTGCCAAAGGGCGTGGCGGAAGTTCGCCTTCTCGGCGAGGTCGAGCATGGCGGCGTAGTTCAGGCCGACGTTCTTGAGGATGGAGTCGTTGCAATCGAGTCGGCCGTCGGCGGTGCGGATGAGTTGCATGTCTTTCAACACGTCCTGCGAGTGGAAGCGAACCCAGCGGCGGTTCTCGGTGAGCACGGCGTTGAGCAACGATTGCTTCGCTGGCTCCCAGCCATTTTGAAATTCTTTCGCGAGCCGGCCACGCGGCTCGGCGATGCGCATGTAGTGGAGTTGCGCCGGCTCGACGGGCGTCGCGGCAAGATCGGCGAGGAGCGCGGGCCAGTCGAGGCGCAGTTCCTTCACGCCGATTTCGTGGAAGGTGACGAGGTCCTGGAGGGGGCGGTTGCGCGGGGTGTATTTGCCGTCGAGCAGATGCAGGTCAATGCCCTCGTGGACGGATTTGATGAGGCTGTCGCTGACGACGTGGACGATCCAGCCGAAGACGTAGGCGAGCGTGCGCTCGCTCGGGCCGAAGAACTCGAACGTGTCCTCCACCACGTCGGCGAAATAATCCGGCAGATGATCCCACGGCACGGTGTGTTCGCGGTCGGCCTTGCTCCAGCCGAAGACGAGGTGCGCGCGGCCGTAGAAGAGTTCGTGAATCTCGCGCGGCGTGTATTCGCGGCCGTCGTGCTTGAGCTTCCACGGGCGCACCGCGCCGCCGGTGATGGGACTCTTCTCCAACGGCACCGTGCCGTAGCCGACTTCGCGCCCGGTGTCCACGCAGATGGCCTCGGGCATCGTCTGGATGTCGCTGCCGAGGTAGGCACCGGCGAGATAGCTCGCGAAATTGCGCGTGGCAATCGGCGCGACGTGCAGCTTGCGTTGCGCGGCGGCCTTCGCGCCGAGCACGGCATACATGGAATGGCCGATGATGCCGCTCACGAGAGCATCCTGCATCGAAAGGACTAGCGGCGCGAGTCCTCGTTCTTCCCCCTCGACTACGCCTTCGTGTTGCCTTCGACGACCCGCCTGAACAGAGTTTCCTCCGGATTCCTGATAGCTGAGAGAATGTTTTCAGCCACCTTCTCCATGAGTTTGTTGCCCCAGAATGGATCATTGACGTCGTAGTAGATGACCCGGATGTGCTTCAGGTCAAACGGCACGTCCAACTCGTTTGAAGAAACTAGCACCACGGGTTTACCGAGAGCGTGCGCCAAACCGAGTTCGTAGAAGACGTTGGGATTTCGGCTCGTCAACTCCGTGACCAAAACCTTGGCTGCCGTAATGCCTCGCCAAATCTGGTCAATGATTTTTCCAGTTCCAAAAATTTCGGCGTCAGCGCGCACGGGGGTGAGTCCAGCCTTCCGAATCGCTGGGTCGTAAATTTTTTCGTAATAGGAACCCAGCGGTCCTGCAAACGGCATCATCACAAAACACGTATCCGTTGCCGACACCGCGACCTCTTTACCAAGGCGTTCGATGCGATTTGAGTCTGACGCGGCTGCTCCAGGTTCATGGGAGACGTCCAAGATCCGAATCTTATCACCGTTTTTCTCACTGAGTTGTGCAAATTCCAGAGTGGAATGAAAAACGGCGGTGAAGTCATCAATCTTGTCTTGCGGTATGTGAAAGCTGTCGGTCAAAGCGTTCTCAAAAAACCGTTTGTCCGGCAGATTCTCGCCCCGATAGTGGTTGTAGACCTCACCAATGTAGGGTGCCTTGATGGCAGACTCGCGCTTTCCAGCAAGTTCGTCTTGCGGTTGCTTCGGACGGAGAATTTTCCGGCCGAGTTCGGTGATCTGTAGTCGGCCTGGGGCCGGGCGCTCCAACAGCCCAAATTTCAGACTGGAGCTGATTTCCAGACGAAACGGTCCGTTGTATCCAACACCCGAAAACTTCGCTGACTCGGCTTCAGAGCACTCTTTCCCTGCATTCTGTTCAAGAATTGCTGCGGGAATGCGCAGGGCGCGTTCAAGGGGATGCCGCGGGTAGTTGGCTTGGGAAGAACCAGCAAACTTATGCTTCGACGCACCCTTTCGACGCTTCTTCTTCTTCTGATGGCCATCTCCTCCGTTGCTCTCGACTTTCACAGTCGTTTGTCTCGGTTCAATTACTGGATCGCTCATCATTGCCTCTCATTTCTGTATTCACTCGCATTGGAGTTTTCAGACGTTGGTCAGAACTCTAACCGTCTTGCTCAGTTGAGCAACCGCGAATTCGTCTTCAACGCGGGCCGCCCGCGCTCCTCACGCCAACAATGCCTTTACGCCTTTGCGTTGAGTGACTCAGAAATCCCGATAGACTTCGGAGCGATGCTGAATGCGATAGACGCGGACGACCTCCTGCGGATGGTGAACCCAATAGAGGATGCGCCAGTCCCCGATGCGCAGCTTGCACAATCCGGCCAGATCCTCCGGCATTCCCACCAAGCGGCGATGCACCATCACCGGCGCGTTGTCCGCGAGCCACATGATTTTGCGCTCCACACCCGCGCCGATCGCGGAGTCGAGCGCCGCGAGTTGTGCGTCGGCCTTGGAGCCTATTTCGACCCGGTAGGCCATTGCGCGTGGCGCGGCTTCCACTCCTTGAACTCGCCGGCCAAATCCTCCCGGCGCGCGTCGCGCAGTTCGGCCACGATGCCGGGATTGCGGGCCGTGAGCCAGTCCTGAAGCTCGTCGAGCGTTTCAACCGACGAGAGCACCGCCACGGGGATTTCGATCGTGCCGTTTGTCATGGAATCAGGGTAACAGGCCGCAAGTGGGATGCAAGCGGCCATCAGGCGCCTGCCCTCGAACACGCCGGGTCGGAGACCGGCGCTCCACGCTCACGCCAGCAACGCCCTCACCACCTTCCCCTCATCCGTCGGGCCGATGAGGCGGTTGTTGAGGCCCTGCGTGCGGAAGCTGAAATGATACGGGTCGAGGCCGAGGAGGTGGAGCAGCGTGGCCTGCAGGTCGCGCACGGTGACTTTGTTCTCGGCGACGTGATAGCCGAAGTCGTCCGTCTCGCCGTAAGTGATGCCACCTTTGATGCCGCCGCCGGCCATCCACAACGAGAAGCAGTGCGGGTGATGGTCGCGACCGAGGAACTTGCTGCCGTTGCGTTCCTCGTTGAGCGGCGTGCGGCCGAATTCGCCACCCCAAATCACCAGCGTGTCGTCGAGCAGGCCGCGTTGCTTGAGGTCCTTCACCAGCGCGGTGCTCGCCCGGTCCACGTCGCGGCATTTTTTCGGCAGGCCGGTGACGAGGTCGTTGTCGGGGCCGGTGCCGTGCATGTCCCAGCCCCAATCGTAGAGCTGCACGTAGCGCACGCCCTTCTCGATGAGCCGGCGCGCGAGCAGGCAGTTGTTGGCGAAGCTGCCCTCGCCCGGTTTCGCGCCGTAGGCGGCGAGCACGTGCGCGGGTTCCTTGCCGATGTCGAAGGCCTCGGGCACCGCGAGCTGCATGCGGTAGGCGAGTTCGTATTGCGCGATGCGCGTGACGGTCTCGGGGTCGCCGAATTGTTTCGCCTCAAGCTGGTTCAACGCGTTCAACGCATCGAGGCTGCGGCGGCGTGTGTCGCGGCCCATGCCGGGCGGGTTGTTCGAAAAAAGAATCGGCTCGCCGGACGTGCGGCATTGCACGCCCTGATAAACACTCGGCAAAAATCCCGAACTCCACAGGCTCTTGCCGCCCGTCGGATCAGTGCCGCCAGAGAGCAGCACGATGAAGCCGGGCAGGTCCTGATTCTCCGTGCCGAGTCCGTAGGTGACCCACGACCCGATGGCCGCGCTGCCGGCGAGTCGGTTGCCGGTGTGGACGAACAGCTCGGCGGGCGCGTGATTGAACTCGGAGGTGTTCATGGACTTCACGATGCACGCGTCGTCCGCGATGGTCTGGAAATGCGGGAGGAGTTCACTGACCCACGCGCCGCCTTTGCCGTAACGAGCGAACTTGTGGGGCGTGCCGAGCATCTTGGGCACGCCCTTGATGAACGCGAAGCGCTCGCCCTTGAACAGGCTCTCCGGGCACGGCTGGAGGTTCATCTCGACGAGCTTGGGCTTCCAATCGAACAGGTCGAGCGACGGCGGCGCACCGGACATGTGGAGGTAAATGACGTTCTTCGCGCGCGCGGGCAGCGGCGGCGCCTTGGGCACGAGCGGGCTCGGGGGCAATGCGGAGTGCGGAGTGCGGAGTGCGGAATCCGCGGCGAAACCATCGCGGCCCAGCAACGAGCCGAGCGCGATGGAGCCGAGGCCAAGGCCGCTATGGCCGAAGAATGTGCGGCGGGTCACGGCGCGGGTGTGGGAGAGTCGGAGGTTGTTGTTCATGGCGATTCAAAAGTTGGAGACAAAATGGACACAAGCCGCGCACCGGCAGCGGCGCGTCCCGCGTGAGCCCCGCTAGGGGCGTCATGTTTATAAAAATCGCACCCAGCAAATCGACAGCTCCGTAGGAGCGGCACCAAAATCGCGGCAAGCTCACATTTCATGCCGCTCCTGACGGAGCTTGTGTTATCGGTTCGTGTCATCGCTATAAACATTTCAGCCCCTAACGGGGCTGATTGTGTTGGGGAGCGCTGGATTCATTCGATCGGTTTAAAAATGTAACGCTCATCGTGAGGCACCTCGAACTTGTCGAGGAACTCCACATACTCCTCTCGAAATGTCCGCCGCGCGTGGTGCCTTTCCTGATTCTGAATGTATCGGATGATGGTCCCCAACTGCGAATGCCCGTAGGAGAACGCACCAAATCCTTCCTGCCACGAAAACCGCCCCATCACCCAACGGTTCCGGTTGATGTGGTTCGTCGAGCCGGTCTTGATGTCACCGACCAAATCAGAAAGGCAGCAATCCGGCTTCATGCCGATGAGGATGTGCGTGTGGTCCGGCATGCAGTGAATGGCAAGGAGCTTCTGCTTCTGTTTCGTGATGATGCCCGTGATGTAGCGGTGGAGTTCTTCCTTCCTCTCGGGCTGGATAAGATTTTGTCGCCCTTCAACAGCAAACACGATTTGGATGTAAATCTGGGTGTAGGTGTTGGCCATGGTTTCGTGTCGCTCCTACGGAGCTTTGGTGGTTTCGGTGGTTGTTTCTATAAACATGTCGCGCCTACGGCGCTGCTCGCTTCACCCTTTCGTCAGCACCCCGTCCAGATTCAACAACACATTCCCCACCACCGTCCACGCGGCGGCTTCGGCGGCGTCGAGACCGGCGGGGAGCGGGCCGAGCGGGTCGGTGGACATTTTCTTCGCGGCGGCGGCGTCGGCGCGGAAGTGCGCGAGTTCCTTTTCGTAGAGCGACACGAGCGTCTGCACCTGCGCGTCGGTTGGCGGACGCGACAGCGCCAGTTTCAATCCGTAACGCACCCGGTCGGCCACGCTCGCGCCGCCTTCGCGCACGACGCGGCGACCCAGCGACTGCGCCATCTCGACGAATGCCGGGTCGTTGAGCGTCACGAACGCCTGTAGCGGCGTGTTTGTAGGCAGGCGGCGCACGGTGCAGTTCTCGCGGCTCGGCGCGTCGAACGTCGCCATGCTCGGATACGGAATCGTCCGGCGCCAGAACGTGTAGAGCGCGCGTCGATAGCGGTCCTCGCCCGTGCTCGTCGGGTAGGCGCGCTGGCCGTTGAACGCCGCGCGCCACAAGCCATCCGGCTGCGGCGGATAGACCGACGGCCCGCCGATTTTTTTGCTCAACAATCCGCTCAGCGCGAGCGCCTGGTCGCGCACGGCCTCGGCGTCGAGCCGGCGACGCGGGTAATGCGAGAGCAGCAGGTTCCGCGGGTCGCGCGCCGCGGCGTCCGCACTCGCGAGCGACAACTGCTGATACGTCGCGCTCATCACGATGAGTTTCACGAGCGCTTTCATGTCCCAGGCGCGCCGGGGCGCAAATGACGAATGACGAATGTCCAATGACGAAGGAATGTCCAAGCCCGAATTCCGAACCGCGCCCGACGGTGAATCCTTCGTGCTTCGGACATTCGGGCTTCTTTCGTCATTCGTCATTCGTGCTTCGTCATTTCCCGACATGAACGTCACCGCGAGCCAGTCGAGCAGTTCGGGATGCGACGGCGCCTGCCCCTGCGTGCCGAAATCCTCCTCCGTCTCGACGAGGCCGATGCCGAAAAGTTGCGCCCAGAAACGGTTCACCGCCACGCGCGCCGTGAGCGGGTTGTCGGGGCTCGTGAGATAACGCGCCACGCCGATGCGGTTCAGCGGCGCGTCTTTCGGCGGCGCGTTGAAGGCTTTGAGGAAACCCGGTTCCACCTTGTCGCCCGGCGCGAGGAAGTTGCCCTTTGTCAAAATGTGCGTCTCGCGCTGCTTGTCCTTCGCGAACTCTTTCATCACCGGCACGAGCACCGGCTTCACATCGGCGAGTTCCTTCTTCAACTTCGCCAGCTCCGCGAGCGGCTTCGTCAGCGACGGCTCGAACTGCCGGTAGTGCGCGAACAACTCGGCGCGCTGCTTCTCGCTACGCTTCTCCGGCGCGACGGCGACGATGGCGCGAATGTTTTCCGGCAGCACCCGCACGGGCTTCGCCTGCGTGGTGACGGAAATGCGGAAACGGCCGACCGGCGCTTCGCCCGCCTTGCCCGCGCCGCCGGGGGTAAGGTTGAACGTCAGCAAAGTGCCGCCGTCCTCGCCGACTTTGCCGGTCGTCTCGAACACAGCCTCGTGCGCCTTGTCCACGCCGGGGGCCCAGCCGGTTTTCGCGTCGCCATCAATCGCCTTGTCCGCCTCACTGCCGGCGCGCGCGGCGTCGGCGGTGGCGTTCGCGAGCTTCACCGCGCGACCGCCGCCGAAACTCACAGTTGCATCCGGCGCGGGAGAGTCGTTCACCATCTGCTCGCCGACGGTCGCGCGTGCGGCATCGAGCGCGAGCACCTTGAAGCGCACGAGCCGCGTGCCGGTGCCGCCATCGGTGCGATTCCAAATCGCGACGTTGTCCACCGCGAACTCCCCGCCGAGGTCCACTTCCCACCACGGGTCGTCGAAAGCCGTCGTGTGCGTGGTGGATTTGGCCTTGAAGTAATCACCGTCGGTGTTGCCATCAATCGCCAGCTTCGCATCGCCGCCGAAGTCAGTGCTTGATTGCGACGCCTTGCCCTTGGTCGCGACATTCTCTCCGCCACTGAACACCTGCACCTCCGCGAGCGACAGCATCCGCCCCGGTCCCGGCAACTCGACGCGCACGAACCGCGCCTTCTTCGCGCCTTCTTTCATCGGCAGCGTTTGCACCTTGAATTCGTTTACCGTCAACCCGGCCACGGGCTTGCCCGTTCTTTCCTCCGGCAAAATTTCCAGCCGCACCGCCGTAATGTTTTTCAAATCCGTTCTCGCCTTCACCACGAGCGGGTCCGTGCTCTTCACCGAGCCGGTGACGAGCACGGAGTGAGCGTCCTGCTTCACGAGCTTCGCATTCTTTCCGCCGTGCAGTTCGACCGGCTCCAGGGTCGTCCACGAAATCGGTTTGCCCTGATCCTTTTCCCACGCGGCGAGGCGCGTGAGCTGTTCGGGGGTCGGCGAGTTGATCTGCTTTTCGAGTGAGTAGATTTGTTGCTTGAGCTGTTCCTGTTTCTCCCGCTGCTCTTTCGTCAGCAACGGCATTGTCGGCTCTTCTGTCGGCTTGTCGGAGTCCTCGGTCTGGTTGAACAGCGCGAAGAACTGGTAGTATTCCTGGTTCGAGATCGGGTCGAACTTATGCGTGTGGCATTGCGCGCAGCCCATCGTGAGACCCATCCACGCCTGCACCGTCACGGCGATGCGGTCCTTCACGGCGGCGACGCGGAACTCCTCGTCGTCGGTGCCGCCCTCGGTGTTCGTCATGGTGTTGCGATGAAACGCGGTGGCGACCTGCTGCTCCTCGGTCGCGTTCGGTAGCAGATCGCCCGCGAGCTGTTCGAGCGTGAACAGGTCGTAAGGCAGGTTGCGATTGAAGGCGTTGATGACCCAGTCGCGATACGGCCAGATGTTCAGCCGCAGCGGATCGGAGCCGTAGCCCGCGCTGTCGGCGTAGCGCGCAATGTCGAGCCACATGCGCGCCATGCGCTCGCCGTATGCGGACGATGCGAGCAAGCGATCCACGACCTTCTCGAAGGCGTTCGCCGATTTGTCATTCACGAAGGCATCCACTTCCGCGGGTGTCGGTGGGAGGCCAGTGAGATCGAGCGAGACGCGGCGGATGAGTGTGTGGCGGTCGGCGGCAGGCGATTGCTTGAGCTTCACCTCCTTCAACTTCGCCGCGATGAAACCATCAATCGGGTTCGTCACGCGCACGCCGCTCACCTTCGGCACCACAGGCAGCTTCGGTTTGATGAACGCCCAGTGCTCCGCGTAGGGCGCGCCCTGTTGGATCCACTTCTTGAACAGTTCGATCTCGCGCGGCGTGAGGGGCTTCTTTTCCTTTACCGGTGGCATCACGTCGTCCTCGTCCTTGGTCGTGATGCGCGTGATCAGCTCGCTCTTCTTCAGATCGCCCGGCTTGATGGCGAAGGAGCCCTTGCGGTCCTTCACCGCTTCCTCACGCACATCGAGCCGCAGTTTCGCCTCGCGATGCTTCTCATCCGGCCCGTGGCAATGAAAACACTTTGAGGAGATGACCGGCAGGATGTCGCGGCTGAAATCAATCTTCGCCCGGATGGGCGCGTTCTCGATCTTCGCCGCGAGTTCCGGCCCCGCAAGGGAGACGAACGGCGACGCAAGCAGGACGGCAAGGACGGCGCGGGCTTTCATGTTCGACGTGAGAATAGACGCCGACCGCCGCGCCCGCCATGGAGGAAAGTTGCCCGGGTAATGTAAGTTTCTCGGCTTCCTCTCTTCACACCAGCATCGGGCGAATGAACGAGCGATTGATCACTGCCGACACCCATCAACTCCGGACGCGCGTTCCGGGAGGGCGCCAAGCGCGTGACGGCGAAGGCAAGCAGGCGAGGCGTGCTCACGTTGGCTTCACTTTTCGACCGCCAGACGCGACTTGAGCCACGAATGAATGCTCGCGCCGATCTGCTGGTAACCAGCGGCGTTCGGATGCACGGCGTTGTTGTCCGGATAACCGCCGAAGGTGTCGAGGTTCAGTTCCGTCGGCACGATGAAAATTTTTTCGCGCTCGCGGCCGCCGAAGTGTTCGAGTTGCCGCTCGACGAGGCGGTGCTGGACCTGACGCCAGTTCCAGCGCGGGTAGTTGGTCTGGTAGTTCGCGACGAACGCGACATCGCGATCGTTCGGCGGCGTGGTGAAGCAGACGCCGAGTTGCGCGCGCGGCGCGGCGCGGCGGAACTCGGCGAGGAGTTTGTCCGCCTCCTTGAACATGTCGGTGATGCCGGCATCGAGCGCCGGCGGGTTGTCGGCCTTGAGACGGAAGCAGTCGTTGATGCCGAGCAGGAAGGCGACGAAATCCGGCGCGCGCCCACCGCAGCGCTCCGAGATGAAGCGCGCAACATCGAGCGTGGGCGTCTGCTTCTCGCCGGTCGCGAAAACGAAGGGGCTGCTGTTGGTCTTGCCCGGCATGGGGCGCGTCGGCTCGAAGCGCGAGTTGAACGCTCGCCACGTCCAGCCGCCGTAGCCTTCGTGCGCGACGCCCTTCACGGTGGTCGCCGGTTTTTGCGAACCGAGCATCTGGAGCTTCGGATTGTCAGGCAGCGCAAAGAGGCGCGCCACTTCCGTCGGATAAGCCGACGCTGCCGTGAGACTGTCGCCCACGATGAGCAACGCGATGTCCTGGTCGCGCCCCGCGTCCGCGGGCACCACTCGGACTTTGGTTGCCGCCTGCCCCAGCGCGCGGCCGGACTGGTCGCTCACCTTGATCGTCAGCGGATGTTCGCCGACCTGCTTCGCCGTCGCGTTGAGTTTCCAACGGACGGAATCACTTTGCCCAACGGCACAGGTGACGGAGAAAGAAAGCCGGTCCGTCGCCGCCGCGAGCACGGCGTTGGAGAAATACAAACTCATCTCGACGCCCGGCACCGCGTAGATCGTGGGTGGAAGCGTGAGCCGTAGCGGAGCGTTCGCCGCGTGGAGCGGCAGAGTGACGGCCGCGAGCAACAGCGCGCCAGCGCGGATGCGCCATCGGGCCGTAGCAGTCGAGGTAACGAGACTCATTCTAATCGAGCTGCGATAGCCATCCTCTCCTGTTTGATCAGATGGAGTCTCGTTACCTCGACTGCTACGAGAGGAGTGAATCCACTCACGACGGCACTTCATGAAACTGCTCACCTCGCCTCCTTCGCGCCGTCACTGATCACAACCCCCTCGCTCCGCTTCGTATCGACCACCGTTTTCGCCGTGCTGCCTTTGACGGTGTTGCCGCGCACGACGGCGCCGCGCACGCCGTTGAGCGCGATGGGCTGGCCGCGGAGTTCAAGGGTGTTGTTCTCGATGACGATCTGCTTCGACGGTTCGGCGTTGTAGCGCGACGCGCCCCAGACGTAGATGCCATTTGCCTCGGAGTTCGGTGCGAGGATCGTGTTGCCGCGGATGACGAGGTTGCTCGCGTAGCCGAACTGCATCAGCGCGCGCTTGTCCTCGCCGCCGGTGAGGCGGTTGTTCTCAAAGACGCCGTGCTTGATGCGGTTCCCCTCGATGCGTCCGTCCACGACGTTGTCGCGCACGATCAGGTCGGTCGCGCCGCCGCCGGCGAGAAGGCTGTTGCGGCAACGATTGCTGATGATTTGAAAATCGCGCGCGCCCTCGGCGTGCTCCACGTGGATCGTGGAGCCGCCCGGCTTCACCGTGTGCTCCAAGTCGCGGCAGCCCGTGACGAGATGCCCGCCGTCGCCGGGGCCGCCGCCCATCTGGATGCCCTGGCGGATGAAGTTGCGCACCGTCACGTCGCGGATGGTGAAGTGGCGGCAGCCCTGCGAGAAGCTCACGCAATCGCCGCTGAAATTTTCGACGAGGCAGTCGCGCACCGTGACGTTCTCGATGCGCCCGCCCTTGCGATAAAAGAAAATGCCGTGGTTCTGCTCCGGCGTTTTCCCTTTCACGTAGTTCGTGTGCGTGTTCGCGCCGTCGAGGTGGAGGTCGCGGATGATGATGTCGTGGCAATCGTTCGACGCGCCGAGCATCCGCCAGAAGTTTGAATCGTTCACCTTGGCGGCGAATTTCAAAATCGAAGCCGCGCCCCCGCCGCGCAGCGTGGTGTTCGACGGCAGGTTCAGCACCGGCGACTCGATGCCCTTCCGCGCAACGATGAACGTCCCCGCCGGCACGAGCACCGTGCCGCCGCCCGCGTCGGCGCACGCCTTGAGCGCGGCGCGGATGGCCGGCGTGTCGTCGGTGGCGTCGTCCGGCATCGCGCCGAACTTCACGATGTTGAATTCGGCGGCGTGCGCGAGGAGGGCCGCGCCGAGCAGCGCGGCGAGAATGAGCGGGGATGTTCGCATTGATGGCCGGGTCGCGGACATTTTTGTTTGCCGCGGGGCGCGAGGCAAACCAATCTTTGCGCCGTCCCATGAAAACTTCCCGGCGCAAATTCCTCCAAACCGCCATCCAAGCTTCCATCATCGCCGGCGCCAGCCACGCGTTGCCGGCCCGCGCCGCGGGTGCGCCGAATCTTTCGCTCGAAGTGAAACCGTTCCCGCGCGCCTCCATCGCCGGCCTCTACACGCAGACCATCTGGTCCGACGGGCGGCACAACGGCTTCCCCGGCATCGCGCGCATCGGCGATTACTACTACGTCACGTTTCGCAACTCGGATTCGCACCAGGCGCCGTCGTCGAAGATCGTCGTCATCCGCGCAAAGGCCGATGATTTGAAAAAGTGGGGCAAGGTCGCCGAGTGGACGCGCGACCACGACTGCCGCGACCCACTCGTGTTCGACAATCACGGCAAGGTGCAGGTCGTCTTCCACTCGAAGGAGGATTTCTTTTCGCAATCCGCCGACGGCGTGACCTGGAGCGAGCCGCGCGAGCTGGAGACGGAGTTTGTCGAGCCGAAGCCGGACAGCGGGCTCGTGTTCACCTCGCAGCGCCGCTGGCTTTTCCGCATTCGCAAAGGCCCGGACGGCGCGTTCTACAGCCTCGCGCGCTGCGGCATCAAGAAGGACAAGACGCCCGGCATCTTCGGCCTGATTCTTTACCGCTCCGAGGACGGCGTGAAGTTCAAGGCGCAGCACACCTACGGCGAAGGCCCGACGCGCGCGATGGCCAAGGGCGGCCCCGGCAGCGGCTGGGGTCACGAGGCCGACGTGGCGTGGACGCCCGACGGCACGCTCGTCTCGGCGATCCGCAATTCCTCGCCCGGCGTGATCGTCTTCGGCGCCGCGCCGAACGGGCCGTGGAAATCTTTTTCCACCGGCGCGAATAATTTCGGCGGCCCCGCACTGCACATGACGAAGAAGGGCGGCCTCCTCCTGGCCGCACGCGATGTGCGCGAGCCGCGGCCTGATGGCTACCCCGCCGTCTGCAAAGTGTGGACCGTCACGGAGAGCGGCGTGGAAAACCCGTGGATCATCCCGAGCGGCGGCGACAACGCGTATCAAAGTTTCGCCGACGGCGCGAAGGACGACGAGGTGCTGCTGTGCTATTACTCCTCGCACGAATTTCCGACGGCCAAGGGCGCGGGCTTCAACCCCGCGAACCTTTACCTCGCTCACCTCAAGGTGCGGCACCGCGAGCCGTGAGCAACGCGAGGGCCGCGGGTCCGGCTGCGCCGCCGCCGCGCGACTGACACAATCGGAGCGAGTGGGCACGTCCGGGTTTCAATTCACGCGAGCAGGTCCGGGATCACGTGCCCGTGGACATCCGTCAGGCGGCGATCAATGCCGTTGTGCCGGATGGTCAGCCGCGTGTGGTCCAGGCCGAGTTGGTGCAGCACGGTCGCGTGAATGTCGTAAACCGTCGTCGGGTTCGTGCGGTCGAGCGGCTTGTAGCCCCACTGGTCGCTCTCGCCGTGCGTGAGGCCGCCCTTGATGCCACCACCGCAGAGCCAGTTCGTGAAGACGAAAGGATTGTGGTCGCGGCCCTTGCCGCCCTGCGTGCTGGGCATCCGGCCAAACTCGGTGGTCCACAAAATGATCGTGTCGTCGAGCAGGCCGCGCTGCTTCAGGTCGTGGATGAGCGCCGAGGCGCCGCGCGCCATGCCCATCGCCAACGGGCCGTGGTCGCGCTCGACATCCTCGTGCGAGTCCCAGTTGCGGCGGGGGAAACCGTTGTCGTTGCCGCTCCAGATTTGCACGAAGCGCACGCCGCGCTCCAGCAACCGGCGCGCGACGAGGCATTTCCTCCAGAAATAATCCGCCTCCTCGCGCGGGTTGATTTCCTTCGGCCACTCCTTCGTCGCACGGTCCACGCCATACATCGCGAGGATGGAGTCCGGCTCGCGCGAAATGTCCAGCGCCTCCGGCGCGGCGAGCTGCATCCGTGCGGCGAGTTCGTAGCTGCGAATGCGCGCGTCGAGCCGCGCGTCGCCCGCGCGCGTCGCGGCGTGCTGCTGGTTGAGCCGCATCATCAACTCGTGCGCCGCCGACTCGCTGTCGCGCGTGATGAAGTCGCCCTGCCGGTGCGGAAACAAATCCGAGATCGGGTTCTCGCGCCCCGGATAGATCACCGTGCCGCTGTGCTGCGAGGGCAGGAACGCGGCGTCCCAATTCTTCACGCCGTTGGACGCCAGCCCGCGATGGTCGGGCAGCACCACGAACGCCGGCAGGTTGTCGCTCTCGCTGCCGAGCCCGTAGCTGACCCAACAGCCCATGCCGGGAAAGCCGGGCAGGTTGAAGCCCGTCGCCTGCAGCAGCGTCGCCGAGCTGTGCACGCCGGTCTTGCCGACGACGTTGTGAATGAACGCCATGTCGTCCACGCACGAGCCGAGCGCCGCGACGGGTTCGGAAATCATTTTCCCGCACTGCCCGTGCGGCTTGAAATCCCACACCGGCTTCTTCCACGGCCCGAGTCCGTTCTGAAACGCCTCGACGTGCTCGCCGAAATCACTCGCCTGCCCGTCGTGCTTCACGAGCTCGGGTTTGAAATCCCACAGGTCGAGGTGGCTCGCGGCGCCAGCCATGAAGAGATGCACCACGCGCTTCGCCTTCGGCGGGAAATGCGCGCTCCCCACCGGCGGCCTCGCGGAAGCCGGTGGAGCCTCCGCAGCGAGCAGACCCTGCCGCCCCAGCAGACTCGCGAGCGCAATGCCACCGAGCCCGCCGCCGCTCTGCCACAGAAACTCGCGGCGCGTCGTCGAGCGCGACTCCTTTGAAAGGCGATGAAAGGGCGAATCGTTTTTCATGACTCAATCCACGAAGGCAAATTCGTTCAGGTTCAAAATCACGCGGCAGGCATTCGCGAGGCCGTGCTGTTGCGCGTAGGCGGTGAGTGATTGCTTCTCGTCGGCGGCCGGATTGCGCCCGGTGGCTTCGTAAAAGGCGCGCTCCACTTTCGTCCCGAGTTCACCGCCACGCGCGTCGAGCTTCGCGGCGAAATGTTTGGGCATCACGACCATCAGGCCGTTGTTGAGCAGCGCGAGCGCCTGGAGCGGCGAGAGGCTTTCGTTGCGGCGGTCCACGAGCATCGAGGGATCCGCGCAGTCGAGCGTGGTCATGAACGGCTGGAGCTGCGAGCGCACGATGAAGCGGTAGATCGAGCGCCGGTGCGACTTCGGGTCCTCGGGATCGTGGAGTTGATACTCGTAGTGCGGCGAGTGCTCGGGGTGCGTGACCACGAAATCCTGAAACGCCGGCCCGCCCATTTTCAAATCCAGCTTGCCGCTGACAAAGAGCACGCTGTCGCGAATCGCCTCCGCGTCGAGCTTGCGGCGGTTCATGCGCCAGAGGAGGCGGTTGTCGCCATCGATGGTAGCAGCCGACGTGAGGAGGCTCTGGCTTGGTTTCGAGTTTCGGGTTTCGGGTTTCGGGTTTGAAGTGAGCCTCCTTACGTCGGCTGCTACCGAGGTCTGCCGATACGTCGCGCTCGTCACGATGAGCTTGTGCAGTTTCTTCAGCGACCCGCCGCCGTCGCGAAACTCGCTCGCGAGCCAGTCGAGCAATTCGGGATGCGTTGGGCGCGCGCCGTTCCGGCCGAAATCGTTCAGCGTCTCCACCAACCCTTTGCCGAAATGGTGATACCAAACGCGGTTCACCATGCTCCGCCACGTGAGCGGATGCTGCGGACTGGTGAGCCAGTGCGCGAGCGCGGCGCGGCCCTCGCCCTCCGGGTGAGCGGGCTTGAGTTCGAAGCGCGCTGGCAGCGCGGCGATGGCCTCGAGCGCGCCGGGACCGACTTCCTTGCCGGGCTTGAGCACGCTGCCGCGTTGGAGAACAAAAATCGGCCGCGGCTTCCCGCCATCGGCACCCGTGCCGCGGAACGAGCCAGTGCCCGTGTGCACCGCGCCCGCATACACCTTGCTGGGCACGGGCAATTTTGCCGCCTCGGCCTTCAACTGATGCGACCGACGTTTCAAATCCGACAGCTTCGCGCGGGTTGTCTCGTCCGTAAACGAAAGCAGGAGTGCCTCGCGTTCCTGGACGAGTTGATGCCGGTCCTCCGCCGACTGCGCCTCGGGCGCGATGCCGTCGGTAAGGTTCACTTTACGCCAGCGCGGCGGCGCCTCGATCGAGTCGAGCGCGGTCACAGGCCTGCCCAAGGCGAGGTTGTTCGTGCGCTGGTCGAACACCTCGAGTTCGGCGAGGGCGAAAATGAAATCGTTCTTGCGGGGCGCGAGCTTCACGGCAGTCACGCGCACGTAGCGGCCTTGAATGCCGTCGTCCTTCGCGCCGCCGGTCGTGAACGGCTTGAGGCCGGGATTGCGGAAGTCGTTCATGAACGTCTGGTCGTGCTGTTTCCACAGGAGCGTCACGCCGGACTTGAATTCCGGATCATCACTCGCCTCGACCTTGAACCGCACCGGGAAGCCAAACCCCGCGCCGATGCCGTTGAAGTCGTCGTAGCACGGGCGCAGCGCGACGTGGTCAATCGTCGCGCGCGCACCGAGGTCCACCTGCACCCATTTCGTTACGTTCGGCGTCGGCGAGACGGCGCTATGGTAGCCGAAGTCGGGACTCGTATTGCCCTGTTTCTGCGCCGCCTTCTCCGAGGCGCCCCGGATGCGGCGGTCGAGTGCGGCGAGCTTTTCGCCCGCGGCCTTTTTCAACGGTGCTTCGAGCGCGGTGATGGCGTTCGTGATTTCCGTGCGCTGCTTTTCCAACTCACGGCTGCGGCGCATCGCCGCTTCGTCGGTGTAGTAGCTCACGTCCGTTCGGTCCAGCGCGGCGAACACAGCCTGCAACGAGTAGTAATCCTCCTGCGAAATCGGATCGAACTTGTGGTTGTGGCACTGCGCGCAGCCGACGGTGAGCGAGTTGAAGGTCTGCATCGTGCTCTGCACCATGTCGTCGCGGTCGAGGTGGCGCGCGATTTTTCCATCGGTCTTCGTCTCCGGCACCTCGGCGTGGCCGATGTAATCCCACGGCCCCGCCGCGACGAAGCCGAGCGCCTCGATGCCGTCACGTGTGCCGGGAAACAACACATCGCCGGCAAGCTGCTCCTGCACGAAGCGCGCGTAGGGTTTGTCCTCGTTGAACGCGCGGATGACGTAATTGCGGTAAGGCCACGCGTTCGGGCGCGGCTTGTCCTTGTCGTAACCGTGCGTGTCGCCGTAATGCACGACGTCGAGCCAGTGCCGCGCCCAGCGCTCGCCGTAGCGCGGCGAGGCGAGCAGTCGGTCCACGAGCCGCTCGTAGGCCTTCGCGTCCTTGTCTGCAACGAACGCCTCGACCTCTTCAGGTGTCGGCGGCAGACCGAGCAAGTCGAAGTAAAGCCGGCGGATCAACGTGCGCGCGTCGGCCTCGGGCGATTGGGCCATCCCCTTCTCGGCGAGCTTCGCGGCGATGAACGCATCAATTGGATTTCGGATCACACTTCGGAGGGACGAGCTACGCGAGTCCCCAACTTTTGCCAGGGAAGATTGATCAGGGACTCGCGGAGCTCGTCCCTCCGAAACTTCCGGCACCGCCGGCCGCACGAGCGGTTTGAACGACCACCAGTCCGCCTTGTTCTCAAACTTCACCGTCGCGCTGTCCGGCCACTTCGCACCCTGATCAATCCACGCGCGCAGCAATCCAACCTCCGTCGCCGTCAACCGCTCGCCTTTGGCGGGCATGACAATTTCCGCGTCCGCGCCCGCGACGAAATGGATCAGCCGGCTCTCCGCACTTTTGCCCGGCACCACCGCGACGCCGTGAACGTCGCCGCCTTTGAAAAAAATCTCCCGCACATCCACGCGGAAACTGTTCTTTGTCTTCTCCGGCCCGTGGCACGAAACGCAGTGCGCGTTCAGCAGCGGCTGGATGTCGCGGACGAAATCCACCGGCTTGACCGCGGGAGGGGGCAGTTGGAAAACCTCCGCCCCCACGACCGTCATCGCTGACAAAAGCAAACTGCCGAACGCCGCTGATTTCATGCGAGAAGATCTTTGACCACCCGGCCATGGACATCCGTGAGCCGGAAGTCGCGGCCGGAGTGGCGGTAGATGAGCCGCTCGTGATCGAAGCCGAGCAGATGCAGGATGGTCGCCTGCAGATCGTGGACGTGGACGCGCTGGTCCACCGCGTGGAATCCGAAATCGTCCGTCGCGCCGTAGGCGAGCCCGCCTTTCACACCGCCGCCGGCGAGCCACATCGAGAAGCCGTGGTTGTTGTGGTCGCGACCGGCGGTGGGTTTGAGATCGTTGTTTTGCGTCAACTCGACCGTCGGCGTGCGGCCGAATTCTCCGCCCCAGATGACCAGCGTGTCGTCGAGCAAGCCGCGCGATTTCAGATCGGTGAGCAACGCGGTGATGCCCTGGCAACTCGCGCGCGCGAGGTTGCGATGATCCTCGGCGATGTTGTTGTGGCTGTCCCACGGCTGGAGCGTGCCGTGCCAGACCTGCACGTAACGCACGCCGCGTTCGACGAGCCGCCGCGCGATGAGCATCTGCTTCGCCTGCGGCGTGTCGCCGTAAAGATTGCGGATGTGCTCCGGCTCGCGGCCGATGTCGAAGGCGTCCGTCGCCGCGGTCTGCATGCGGAAGGCGAGTTCGAACGTGTGGATGCGCGCCTCCAGCGCCGCCTCCTTGCGCGCGGCGAGATGGCGGCGGTTGAGTTGCTCGATGAAATCAAGCTGTGCGCGCTGCGCGGTCGCGTTGAGGAACGGATTGCGCAGGTTCTCAATCAACTCCTCCGGCTTCTTCCCCTCCGTCTCGACGTAGGTGCCCTGATACGCGCCGGGCAGGAATGATGATTGCCAGTTGTCCGCGCCCGCAACGGGCATCCCCTTCGGCACGAGCACGACGAAGCCCGGCAGATTTTGGTTCTCCGTGCCGAGGCCGTAAGTGATCCACGCGCCGATGCTGGGCCGGGTCATGGTGCCCGCGCCGCAATTCATCAGCCGCAGCGAGTTCTCGTGGATCGGCGTGTCGGTGTGCATCGAGCGGATGACGCACAAATCGTCCGCGTGCTTTGCGGCGAGTTGGGCGAACAGTTCGCTAACTTCCAACCCGCTCTGCCCGTAGCGCGCGAACTTGAACGGCGTCCCCAGCGCCGCACCCGTCGGCCGTTCGGTCGCGAAATGAATCGGCAGCCGCTGGCCGTGATACTTCGTGAGCATCGGCTTGGGATCGAACGTGTCCATCTGCCCCGGCCCGCCGTTGGCGAGCAACTGGATGACGCGCTTCGCCCGCGCGGGAAAATGCGGCGGGCGCGGCGCGAGCGGGTCCACGTTCGGCGTCTCGGCCAGCAACCGCGCCTCGCCCATCACCGCTGCGAGTCCGAGCCAGCCGAAGCCCGCACCGCAGCGCGAGAGCATCTCGCGACGGGTTACGGGCATGGGTTGGTTCAAAAACGGATTCATGTGCGCGGCTTCAATCCACAAAAACAAACTCGTTCGACACGAGCAGGCTTTGCACAAAATTCGCCCAGTGCTGCGCGCCCGGCTCATCGAGCGGCGCGTCGCCGACATAATTCATTGCGAGCTTCAACTCGTCCTTCGACGGCTGGCGGGAGAGCACGATTCGGAATGCGGCCGAGATTCGTTCGCGCGCCGTCTTCGCCCTTTCAATTTCGGCGCGGTGGAGGATCACGGCGGCCTGTTGACGGACGAAGGAGCTGTTCATCAAGTAGAGTGCCTGCAACGGCACGAGCGTCTCGGCGCGGCGCGAAATGGACGTGTCGGGATTCGCGACGTCGAAATTGCGGAGCAATGCGGGAATGCGGAAGCGGTCGGTGTAGCCGTAGAGCGCACGGCGGGTGTTCTTGTCATCGAGCATCGCGCCGCGTCCGCCGAGGCTCGTGTCGAGGCGGCCCGCGACGTGCAACATCGAATCGCGCAGCGGCTCGAACTCCAGGCGCCGCGGCGCGGCACGCCAGAGGAGACGGTTCGCCGGGTCCTTGGTCTGCGCACGGGACTGAACCGCACTGCTCTGCTGCCACGTCGCCGAGGTGAGGATGTAACGATGCAGGGCCTTGAGCGACCAGCCGTGCTGCATGAACCACGTCGCCAGATGGTCGAGCAGTTCGGGATGCGACGGCTTCTGGCCCATCGTGCCGAAGTCGTCGGGCGTGGCGACGAGGCCCGAACCGAAGTGCTGCTGCCACACGCGATTCACGATCACGCGCGCCGTGAGCGGATTCTGCGGGCTGGCGATGGCCTGCGCGAGTTGGAGCCGGCCGTCATCGGCGTAAGTGCGGCGGTCCACGCCGCCGAGCACGGTCAGAAACTTGCGCGGCACGGCGGCACCAGGTTGCCTCATGTCGCCGCGGATGAACACGCGCGGATCAACCGGCTTCGGGGTCGGCTTCACCATCATCGCCCGATCCACCGGTCCGCTGATGTCGATCAGGTGGAGGTCGGTCAGAAGTTTCCCGGCCTTCTCCCCGTCGCTGCGGTTGACGAGTTCCTTCTCGTTGAGGAAGCGATGCAGGTCCGTGCGAATCTCGTCGCGACTCGCCGGCGGCACGGGTGAGCCTTTGCCGAAAATCAATTCCACGATCGCCCGCGACTCGTCCGTGTCCGATTTGAGCGCCTGCGCGATGACGGCGCCGTAGGTCGTGGCGGCCTCAAGCATGGTCTGCGGTGGCGACTTTTGAAACGCGGCTACAACAGCGGGATGGTGACCGCTCTGTGGTGGGGCGAGACTCCGTCGAGCCGAGTTTCCGCCCGGCCCCGAACTCGGCTCGACGGAGTCTCGCCCCACCTTCGCGATGATCGCCTTCGCGTTGTCCGCAAAGTTTTCTTTCGGCAGCGGCATGAGCTGATGCCACAGACGGAAGAACGGTTCGTCGCGCTCCTTGCATTGCTTCAGCAACTCCGCCCAACGATCCGGTGCGTGATAGACGAGCCAGCCGCGCGGCGTGTCGAGCGGGATGTCGCCGCCGGTCGTGCGGTGGTTCGGCGAAGCGCGCACGAGGTATTGGAGATACTCCGTGGCGAAATCGCGCAGATGCTTGCTCGACGAGGCGAAGGTCGCATCCACGTGCGCCTCGTAATCGGCGATGGCCTTCGCGCGTTTCGTTTCGTATTCGGCCAGCGCCTTTGCGTCGCCGCCGCGCCGCACTTCGGGCAGGTCAATCGGCTCTTCGAAACTGTCGAGGATGCCGTAGAGCGAGTAGTAATCCGCCGTGGGGATGGGATCGAACTTGTGATCGTGGCAGCGCGCACACGCGACGGTCAGCCCGAGAAAACCGCGCGAGATCGTGTCGATGCGATCATCCACGCGCAGCGCCGGGCCGTCGGCACTGGCGAAAAAACTCCGGCCCACGCCGAACAGCCCAAGCGCGCGCAAATCCGCCGGCGAGGCATCCGGCAGACGATCCGCGGCGATCTGCTCCAGCACAAACCGGTCGAACGGCCTGTCCGCATTGAACGCGTCCACGACGTAGTCGCGATACGTGTGGGCGAAGGGAATGCGCCGCTCGCCGTCCACGGATTGCTCGATGGTGTCGGCATAGCGCGCGACATCGAGCCAGTGCCGCGCCCAGCGCTGGCCGTATTCGGGACGCGCGAGCAGGTCGTCCACGATGCGCGCGAAATTCTCCCGCGTCGGCTTCGCCGCGAACTTCTCCATTTCCTCGAACGAGGGCGGCAGGCCGATGAGATCGAAGTAAACCCGGCGAATGAGCGCGCCCGGTTCCGCCGCCGTATTTGGCTTCAACCCCTCGTGCTCCAATCGCGCGAGCACGAAGCGATCGAGGTCATTGCGCGGCCACGAGGACTTGCTGACCTTGGGCGGGACGGGATTCGAGATGGACTGGAACGACCAGTGGGTGCGCGCGAGGTCGGGCGAAGCCGCCTTCATCGCCGCCTCCGCGCGCGCGAAGGCGAGGACGGCAAGGCAGCCGGCTGCGACGGCCGAAACCACGGGCTTCATGGGCGGAGAGATTGGCACGGGCCGCAGCGGATGAACACGGCGAAGTTTCGCTGCGGCAACTCTCTTGTCGCCTCTCCTTTACGCCAGCACGTCCTGCAATACATGCCCGTGCACGTCGGTCAGGCGGCGCTCGACGCCATTGTTGTAAAAACTCAGCCGCTCATGGTCGAGGCCGAGAATTTGGAGCATCGTCGCGTGGAGGTCATAGATGCTCGTGACGTTCTCGACAGCCTGGTAGCCGAACTCGTCGGTCGCGCCGTAGCTGAGTCCGCGCTTCACGCCCGCGCCGGCGAGCCAGACGGTGAAGCCCTTGGGATTGTGGTCGCGGCCGTTCGCGCCTTTCTGAAACGTCGGCATCCGTCCGAACTCGGTGACGAACACGACGAGCGTGTCGGCGAGCAATCCCCTGCCCTTCAAGTCGCGCAGCAAAGCGGCGCACGGCTGGTCGAGCACCTGCGCGTGGCCGGGATACTGGTCGGCGATTTTCTTGTGGCCGTCCCAATTGCCCACGCCTTCGCCCATGGCGTAGGAGCCGTTGAAGAGCTGCACGAAACGCACGCCGCGCTCGATGAGGCGGCGGGCAAGCAGGCAGTTCTTCGCGAAGCCGGCCTTCGTCGCGTTGGTGTCGTTGACGCCGTAGAGTTCGCACGTCGCGGCCGACTCGCGCGCGAGGTCGCTGATCTCGGCCGCGGCGAGTTGCATCTTCGCGGCGAGTTCGTAGGCGGCGATGCGCGCGGCGAGGTCGCTGTCGCCGGGATGCTGCGCGAGGTGGCGGTCGTTCAGCACTTTCAGAAAGTCGCGCGTGCCGAGTTCCGCGGCCTCGCTGATGGACGCCGGGCGCGCGAGGTTCGGAATGCCCTTGTCGGCATTGAACGGCGTGCCTTGAAACACCGATGGCAGAAACGCCGAGCCCCAATGCCGCGGCCCAATCTGCGGCGTGCCGCGCGGATCGGGAATCGCGACAAATGCCGGCAGGTCCCGGTTCTCCGACCCGAGCGCGTAGGTCACCCACGCGCCCGCGCCGGGGAAACCGTCGAGCGTGAAGCCGGTGCTCATCTGGTTTTCGGCGGGACCGTGCGTGTTCGACTTCGCGGTCATCGAGTGGATGAAGCACATCTCGTCGGCCATCTCGGCGAGGTGCGGCAGAAGGTCGCTCGCCATTTTGCCCGATTGCCCGCGCGGCTTGAACTCCCACAGAGGCTTGATGAGATTTCCGTTCTCGCCCTGGAACGTGATGAAGTTTTCCGCCGCGCCCGGCATCGGCGTGTCGTGGCGCTTCACCAGCTCGGGCTTGTAGTCGAACGTGTCCACGTGGCTCAGAGCACCCGAACAGAAAATCATCAGCACGCGCTTCGCCTTCGGCGTGAGGTGCGCGGCGCGCGCCGCATAGGGATGCGAAGGGTCAATCTCCGGCCGGATCGGTTTTCCCGCCGCGAGCAACTTCTGTTCGGCCAGCAGCGCCGCGAGCGCGATGCCGCTCAAGCCGGTGCCGCCCCATTGCAGAAAGTCCCGACGCGAAAGCATCCGGCGGCCGGCGTGGGAGAGGGCGTTGTGTGTGTTGCGCGATGCGCCGATCATACGCGAAGTGAAATCATTGTTTGCCACCAGATGTGCCCGTGTCTGCGCGCGGCGTGCGGAGGAACTGAATCAGGTCCGCGACGTCCTGTTTGGTCAGACCATTCTCCAATCCCTCGGGCATCAGCGAGAGATTGGAACCGCGCAACGACGCGACGTCGCGGCGCGGGATGTTGCGCACGGTGCCGTCGGCGAGCTTGAAGGTGAGGCTGTTGCCGGTCTCGACAGTGATAAGGCCGTAGAGTTCTTCGCCATTCGCGAGCGTGCAACTGTAGGCGTTGAAGCCGGGTTGCACATCGCCGCTCGGGTCGAGGATGTTGAACAGCAGTTTCTCCGGCGGATGCTCGACGACCGAGCGGAGGTCGGGGCCGATTTCGTTGCCGGTGTCGCCGAGCTTGTGGCAGTTCACGCAGAGCTTGAGGTAAACCTCGCGGCCATGCACACCGTTGCCCTTGAGTGCAAGCGCGGGACGGAATTCCTCGACGACCTTCGCACGGTTCGAGGTGCCGGCGGCGTTGAGAAATTTCCCCGCCTTGCCGCGAACTCGTGCAGAAGCGTGACGAAGCAACTGCGCACGCCGCGTCGGGTCGAAATCGCTCGGAGTCAATTCGCCCTTCTCCAGCCGCTGCACCAGCGCAAACGCCCACGGCTCGCGGCCCATGAGCGCGTCGAGGATGGCGTTGCGCGTCGCGGGTGCGTGCGAGGCCCAGCCGCTCATCAGCTTCGCGGGCACGGAGTCGTCGCCCGTCGCGGCGAGCGAGCGCACGGCGGCGCGCTGCAATTCGCCGGCGGTGCGCGGCGTGAGCCAGCCCGTGAGCAGACTCATCGCCTCAGCGCGCTGCGACGGGGCGCGGGCGAGCAAGGCGGCGGCGGTCGCGCGCTGGCCGGCGGGTTTGGATTCATCGGAGGCAGATTGCCTGGCGAAAGCGAACATCGCTTCAGCCTCATGCAATCGTTTGGCCAGTTCGTCACCACCGCCCGACTCGCTCAGGCTGGCGAGCGTCATCTTGCGCTGGGCGAGCAAGTCGAGAAAACGGCCGAAGCCCTCCATCTGCTCGTCGCTAAAGCGTCCGTCGCGTGAAGCGAGCGTCGGCTCCAACAGACGGGCGATGGCCGCGCGCTGGTTCAGGCCGAAGGCCAGGCTCAGCAATGAATCCGCGAGCGCGTCACGCGCGGAACCGCCGGCCTTCATCACGGCGCCCACGAGCGCTTCGGCGTGCGGAGCGGCGGAACTCATCACGGCGGCGGTGATGAAACGGTCGGCGTGATTCGCAACGGCGAGGCGGCCCAGCGCCTCGCCCGCGCGCGGGTCTTTCCATTCGCCGAGCGAGAAGGCGAGTTGCAGCCGCACTTTCAGATTTGAATCGCCGGTGAGTTTGACTGCCGCCGCGATGACGCCGGGCGTGCCGCGTGTTTCACCGAGGCGCAGCGCATTCTCGCGCACGCCAGGATGCGTATCCCCAAGCGCGCGCTCGACGAGTTCGGGCTTCAGCGCACCGAGGCCATCGAGCGTGCAGAGCGCCTGCAAGCGCACGCGGGCATCCTTCGCGTCGCGAGCGAGTTTCTCCAAGTGCGGCGACGCGGACTTGTCATTACGCCACACGAGCAACTGCTGGGCTTTGTCGCGTTGCCAACCGTTCGGCGTGTTGAGTGCGGCGACGAGTTCAGCAGCACCGAGTTTCTCGAAGCGCACCGGTTTGCGCGGCGGCTGGTTTTTCGGAAACACGCGGTAGATGCGGCCCCGGTCGTCACCGGCGCGATAGTGCGGGAGCAGTTCGGCCTTCCCCTCCGGCGGCAGGAACTGCGGGTGCTCGATCATGTAGCGATACATGTCCACGACCCACAACGCGCCGTCGGGACCGGTGCGCGTCATCACGGGGCGGCACCAGCGGTCCTCGCTGGCGAAGAAATCCACCGTCTCCTCGCCCTTCGCGCGGTGAAATGCGAAGCTCACGCCGTCGTCGGTGAGGACATTGTGCTGGACGAGATTGTGGAACGGCTCGCACGTGAACGCGTGCTCCTCGCTGCCGCCGCCGAACAGCAGGTCGTCATTGTAAATCATCCCCGCGCACGCCGAGGTGAAGTGGCCCGACTGGCTGAAGCTGTGAAAGCGTTTCTCCAGCCGGCTCGCGGGATAAACCTGCGGGTTCGCGGGCGTGACGATCTGCCGCACCGGGTCGGGCGCGGCGACGTGCGGATTGCGGCGCAGGTATTGGTCGGCGAGCACGTAGTGCCAGAGCGGCCAACTGTTCTGCGTGCCGAACCAGTGCCCCCACGCGTCGCGATTGCGGCCGAACTGCGTCGGGCCGGACTGCGGTTCGAGCGCACCCGTGTCGGGCCGGATGCGGAAATCGCGCGCGCCGAGATCGAACTCCGCGCCGGTGAGTTTCGAGCGCAGCAGATTTTTCCCGTAGTTGCCGTGGTGCGCACCGATCGCGCAATAGACCCAGTTGTCGAGGCCCCAGCGCAGGCCGTTCACCCGCAACTGCTGGTTGCCCTCGAAGAATCCCTGGAACAGCGGCTCGCGAATGTCCGCGATGCCGTCGCCGGTGGAATCCTTCACGAACAAAATGTCCGGCGCGGCGGTGACGAGCACGCCATCGCGCCACGTGAGCAGGCCGTTGGGAAAACTCAGACCGTCCGCGACCAGCGTGGACTTGTCGTAGCGACCGTCGCCGTCGGTGTCTTCGAGCACACGCAGACGGCCGCCGGGCTTGCCGTTGTTGTCCATGCCGAGCGGATAGTCCGCCATCTCGACGACCCAGAGGCGACCGCGCTCATCCCAATCAATCGCCACCGGGTCCTTCACGAGCGACTCGGCGGCGACAAGTTCGACGGTGAAGCCTTCGGGCACGTGGATTTTCTTGAGCGAGTCCTGCGGCGAGGTGGGTGGAACCTCGAGCTTCGGTGGCGACGCGGGCGCAGGCGGCGCGCTCGTGACGACGGGTCGTGCAACGGGAACTTCAACCGCTTTGAAAAGTTGCGTGACCTCTTCGGCCTTCAACGCGCGGTCGAACATTGCGAACTCCGCGAGGCCGCCTTGCAGCGGCGCGAAGTTGTCGCTGCGCGCGCCGAGGAAAAATTCACGGGCGCTCGGTGCGGTCACCTCAATGTCGCCGGACGTTTCGAGCTGGCCGTTCAGATAGGCGGTGACGCGCGCGCCATCGCGCACGAGCACGACGTGGTTCCACGAACCCGGCGCAATCGCGGTGCGACCGAGCGCCGTCTGGTGGCTCTCATTGCCATTGTAGAAAAGCAGTTTCCCCTCGTAGCCGGAGCGGAAGCTGCCGCCGATACCGAGGTGATCGCCGGGCGCCTGCAGGTTTCCATCCGGCCCGCGCGAGAACAGATACGCCGTCACCGCGCGCTCGCTGTTGCCGAGATTGTTCCGAAAGCAGAACGACGCCGAGTAGGTGCCGCCGGAAATCTTCGCGCCCTCCAGGGACACGCGCTGGCCCGCGAACTCTTTCTTAGGTGTGCGCAAGGGCTGGTGCACTGCGGGTTTCAAATCCTTGAGCACCGCGTCGTAGGCCGCCGGAAACTTCGGTGCAGCCATGTCCACATGCGCCGTCTTTGGAGCTGACGGTGGCGGAGTCACGACCGTCGCGCGCGGTGGTGGCCCGCTGACCTGATACTGTGCGGCGATGTCCACCGGAGTCAGGACGCGGTTGAAGACGGCGGCCTCGTCAATTTTCCCTTCCAGCGTGGAGCCATCTCCGACCCGGCCACCGAAGAACAAAGTAACGCCGCCGGCCTTGTCCTCCGCCTCGCCCGACAACCCCGGCTGGCCGTCGAGATAGGCGGTCACGCGCCTGCCCTCGCGCACGAGCGCGATGTGGTGCCAGTCTTTCCAGAGCAGTTCGGTTTTGCCGACGAGCGGCGCGGCGTTGGTGCTCGCGGCGAAGAAGAGGCGCCCGGGCTGGCTGGACGTTCCCGTGATGCCGAGTCGCTCGCTGCCGCGCGTGAAAGCGATGCCCGTCGTCGCGCGGGCTTTCGGATCGAGTCCGTTCCAAAGCCAGAACGTGCACGTGTAGTCCGCGCCGAGCTTCTTCAATTCCGCCTTCATCGAGCCGCCGGCGAAGTGTGGCGAGCGATTCAATTGATTCGGTCCGGAGAACGTCGTGGTCGCGAGCGAGGGCTGCGACGATGCGCCCATGCCGTTGCCAGCGCCGAGCAGGTGAAACGCGACGCCGTGTTCCCAATCGTAGGTCGCGTGGTTTTTGTTCCCGCTCGCGTCGTAAGCGGTCGGTGGCACGAACTCGCTCATGCGCCAGTAGGCGAGCGGTTTCGCGGCGAGCACGGCCTGCGCGTAAGGACCGTTTTCATCCACGACCTTGCGGCGCTTTTCGCCAGAAACTTTTTCCAACAGCCCGAGCACCGTCTCGACGATGCGCGGCTCGGCTTCGGGGACGAGCCCGGCGGTGCGCGCGGCCCACGTGGTGTAGCCGCCGAGCTTGTGCTGCTCCGGCGGCGGGATGTAGCCCTCGCTGCCATTGGCGAGTTCGATGTTGAACGTCGGGCGCAGCGGACTTTGCGCCTTCAGCTTGAGACCGGTGATCGCATAGACCTCATTGGGGATCGCCGTGATGCCAAGCTCGCCGATGCGCAGCGCCTGCAGCTTCAATTCCCGCTCCGGCGCGGCCGCAATATACAACTGCTCGCGCGCATAGACCTCGACCTGATTCGTCGCCACGCGGTCGCCCATCGGGCCGGCGATCTTGCGCGCCCACGCGAGGCGCGACTCGTCGGCCACGCGGCGGCCCAGCTTGAGCTTCGCCTCGGCCATCGCGATCGGAGCCGAGTCGTGGTGCTCAATCTTCTTGTAAGCGGCGGCGGCGAGTTGCATCAGGCCGCCGGAGTATTGCTCCGTCGTGACGGTCTTGACGCGGTCGGCGTAATCGCGCCATTGCGAGTCGCCGCTGGTGCCCTGCGACATGATGCCGACGAACGGCTCGCCCTCGCGCGCGCCGATGAGCTTGCCGATGCCGTTGGCGAACGCGCCGAAGTAATCCGCCGAGAGCGGCCCGGCGCCGAAGTAGTGCATGGAAAAATTCGCGAGCAACGCCAGCGGCCGGCCGTCGCGCGTCTGCACGGAGAGGATCGAGAGGTCGGGATCAATCGGCCCGCTTGGCCCGATGGCGTCGGGGTTGAGGTTGCCGGGGTGCATGTTCGCGCGCGCGGAGACGACGCCGAACGGATCGGTGATCAGCTTGTCCGGCCGGCGAATCCAGCGACGGCAGTTCGTGTATTCCCACGCGGGCACCACGGCCCAGCCGACGCGCGCGGGTTGGAGATTTTTCGCCGCGCCCGCGATGGCTTCGGCAATCTTGCCGGGCAGATACGCCGCGTAGTTCGTGTCGAGCCGCGTGCCGAGACACGACATCGCCGACGGTGCCGAGTGCGTGTGCGTCGCCGAGACGAGCATGCGCTCCGTCGGAATGCCCGTGGCCTTGCTCGCCATCGCCTTTGCGTCATCAATCAATTCGCGCATCATCATGCACGTGTCCACGACACAGATCGCAACGCGCGTCTGGCCGTCGTCCAGCACGACCGCGCGGGCGTGAAGCTGGTCATTCGCCTTCGTCGCCTGCTTTTCCAAAAAGCCGCCGTTGACGATGACCGGGAAGCTGGTCGGCGTGATGTCAATGGAGACTGCGCCGGCGCGGATGGGCTTTGCGGCGGCGGCCTCCACATTCGCCACAGTCAGTGCGAGCAACGCAACGAAGACGAGCAGCGCGCGGGACTTAAAAGACATTGATGAATTCATTGGAGTTGAAAAGTGCGCGGCAGAAAACTTTCAGGCCATGCTCCGCGATGAGTTTGGTCGCGGCGGCGGCTTCATCGGCGGAGGGTGCGCGGCCGAAGACAAGTTGGAAAGCGCGGCGAACTTGCGCATTTGGATCCTTGCCGGATTCCCTCTCCAATCGCTCGGCGAAGAAACCGGCTTGCTGTGTGGCGAAGGGGCTGTTCAACAGATTCAAGGCTTGGAGCGGCGTGGTCGAACTCGTGCGCTTGGGCGCGCTCTGGCCGGCGTCGGGGCAATCGAACGCGCCGAAGACGTCGTCGAGCATCGTGCGCGGTTTGCTTTGATAGACCATGCGGCGGAATTCGGCGGGGCCATACTCGGCTTTGGTGGCGAAGATTTTCACGTAGTTGTCATTCGGCTCGAACAGGTCGAAGCCGGCGCCGCCCATGCGGAGATCGAGTTTGCCGCTGATGGCGAGCATGGCATCGCGCAACGCCTCGGCTTCGAGACGACGCGGGGGGAAACGCCAGAGGAGGCGGGAGGAGGCGTCCACTTTCATCGCCTCGGTAGCAGCCGACGTAAGGAGGCTCTGACTATTTTCCGCGCTCCGTGTTCCGCGTTCCGAATTCAAAGTGAGCCTCCTCACGTCGGCTGCCACCGAGGAGGATTGCCGATACGTCGCGCTCGTGAGGATGAGCCGGTGAATGTGCTTGAGCCGCCAGCCGTTCGCGACGAGTTCGCTCGCGAGCCAGTCGAGCAACTCGGGGTGCGTGGGCCGGCCGCCGTTGATGCCAAAATCGCTCGGTGTGTCCACGAGGCCGGTGCCGAAATGATAATGCCACAGGCGGTTCACGATGACGCGCGCGGTGAGCGGATGCTGCGGATCGGCAATCCAGTTCGCGAGCGCAAGCCGGCGCTCCTGCTCGGGCGTGTCGGGCGGCAACGTGAGCTTCGCGCCGAACTGCGCGAGCGCGCCCGGCGCGATTTCCTCGCGCGGCTGCATCGGGTCGCCGCGATGCATCCGGTGCGTCGCGCCGGGCCGCTCGAACTTGCCGGCATAGACGAGCGGGAACGTGGACAACTCCTGCAACTCATTCTGCAATTTCGCCCGCCGGGTTGTCAGCCGCGCGACCTCGGCGGCCTCGGAGGCGGGAACATCACCGATGGTCGGGATGGTGGGCACGCGCTTCCGGTAATCTGCCGCGAGCCGATCGGACGACGAGGCGACCGCGCGCCACGCTTTGCCATCCGCCGAAACTTCGATGCGATAGCCAATGGCGAGGCGGTCGTCATACACGCGACCCTTCTTCGAATCACCGCGGTCGCGGCTCCACACGATGCGGCTGATGCGCTCGGGTTTCGCGAATTCCAGTTGCACCCAGCCCGCGCCCTTCTCGTTGGAAATCCAGCTGAAGTCGTTGCCGTAGCGGCCGTCGTTGATGTGCTCCAGTTTGTGTTTCGTGCCCCTGCCATTGCCGTAGGTGCCCGAGGCCGTTGCCTTCGTCCCGAGCTTGGCGAGCGCCACGTTGCGCGAATTTGGCCCGGTGGAGAAAACTTCCAATTCATCTATGCAGGGCTCGATGGTGCTCGAAGCGGTGGTCGTGAAGCGGACGAACTTCGCCTCGACTGCATCGAACGTCTCCTCGTTGGCGCGATGCGAAACGGGCGCGCGCAGTCTCGGCGCCACGGGTTTCTCCGTCGCATTTGCGGCACCGGTGACTTCCTCAAAGAGGACAACGTCGGCCACCGTCGGCCCGCCCTTTTCGCCACTCTGGAGAACGAGGCGGCTCTCCGGTTTCAACTCATGCACGCCCGCGAGGCGGAAGCCGCTCCAGCGTTTCTGATTCGGAATCGCGGGCGTGCCATCGGCGAACACGCTCTGGTTCACATTCGCGATTTCCGTCTGATCGTTCGTCGTGCCGAGGTCGCCGTCGCGGTCGAGCACGTAGCGCGCGTCCTTGGCGTGCGTGGTCCACGCGCCCCACGAAAGCCAGATGCGGAAACGGCCCGCGAGTTTCGGATCCCACGTGAAAAAATCCTCGCGCTTGCCCGGCTCCGCGGCCCAGTAGCGGTAGCTCTCGCCGAGATTCGGCAGACGCGACAGATCGCCCGCGTCTTCGGCCTGCCCGCGTTCCTTGCCCGGCGAATAGGCGATGGGCTGGCCGTTCTTCGGCTGCTCGATTTGGGTGACGCCCGGTTTCGTGTCCGTGGATTGCGGGGCGGAATCGTCAATGAGGACCACGCGGCCGAGTTGCGCGCGCGGCTGGAACTTCGCGAGCTGCGCCTCGATGGGCGTGAGTTCCTTTCGCAACGACTCGGATTTTTTCGCGCGCGCCGTCTCGTCGGCGGGTCGCATCGCGCGTTCACCGTGCTGCACACCGGCGAGCATCGCGGTCATCGCGTAGTAGTCGTTCGCGGAGATGGGATCGAACTTGTGATCGTGACAGCGAGCGCAGTTGACGGTGAGGCTGAGGAAGGTCGCGCCGGTCACGCCGACCATGTCGTGCAGCTCGTCGGCACGCTGGTTGGCGGTGAGCACGGGGTCCTTGCTCTTCACACGGTCCACCGCGCCCGCGACGAGAAACGAGGTGGCCACATCGGCTCCGAGCGCGTCGCCGGCGAGGTGCTCGCGGATGAACTGGTCGTAGGGCTTGTCCTCGTTGAACGACTGGATGACGTAATCGCGATAGGGCCAGGCGTTGGCTCTCATGTTGTTTTTCTCAAAGCCATCGCTCTCGGCGAAGCGCACGACATCGAGCCAGTGCCGCGCCCACCGCTCGCCGAAGCGCGGCGACGAGAGCAGCCGATCCACGAGCTTTTCGTAAGCCTTCGGGTCCTTGTCCGCGACAAACGCCTCCACTTCCTCCGGCGTCGGCGGCAGACCGATGACATCGAAGGAGACCCGCCGGATCAACGTGCGCCGATCGGCTTCGGGCGAGAGCGCGAGTTTTTTCTCCGAGAGTTTTGCGAGAACGAAGGCATCAATGGGCTGCGTGACGCGCGGTGCGGAACGCGGGGCCGCTGGAACAACCGTCCGCCTCACCGGCCGAAACGACCAGTGGCTCTTCGTGGAGTTCGCGGCGACGCTGGCCTCCGGCCACTGCGCCCCTTGGTCAATCCACGCACGCAGCAGGCCGATCTGCTCCACCGTGAGCGCGTCACCCTTTGCCGGCATTTTCAGGTCGGGCACCAGGCCGGCGACAAAATGAATCAGCGGACTCTCCGCGCTCTTGCCCGGAACGATGTCCGGCGCGTGCGAGTCCCCGCCCTTGAGCGCGTCGGCCTTGCGGTCGAGGCGCAGATCGCCCTTCTGCTTGTCCGGACCGTGGCAGGAGTAACACGACTTCGCGAAGATCGGCCGGATGTCACGGGCGAAATCCACCGACCGCGACGCCGGGGACGGAAGCCGGGAAACCTCCACCCCGGCCCCAAACGCAGCGGCCACGGCACCGATCAGCAACGCGCAGATTCGCGGGACGAGGTTCATCGAGGTCTTGTGTATGCAACACCAGACCCGCGGCGGCAAAGAATTATTCGCGCGCACCGGCGAGACCGACTACAGCACGACTTCCGTGCCCACGCCTTCGTCGGTGAAAATTTCCATCAACACCGAGTGCGGCACGCGGCCGTCCACGAACGAGACCTTTTCCACGCCGGCCTTGATCGCGGCGACGGCGCTGTCCACTTTGGGAATCATGCCCTTGTCCACGATGCCCGCCTGCTTCAGGCCGGGCACTTCGCTCGTTTGCAAATGCTTGATGAGCGTCGCCGGATCCTTCGGGTCACGCAGCAGGCCGGGCACGTCGCTCAGGAAGACGAGGCGCTTCGCCTTGAGCGCGAGCGCGACCTGCGCGGCGGCCACGTCGGCGTTGCAGTTGTAAATCAGGCCGTCCTCGCCGAGTGCCACGGGGCTGATGACCGGCGTCACGCCGCGCCGGATGCACTGGCGGAGCGGGTCGGTGTTCACCTCGATCACCTCGCCCACGTAACCGATGTCGAGTTTCGCGCCGGGCCGGTCCTGGTCGTCGAGCCAGAGCTTGCGGCACTTGAAAATGTCCGCGCCGGAAAACCCGCGCGCCTTGCCGCCGAGCGATTCGATGGTCCTCACGATCTCGGGATTGATTTCGCGCGACAGCACGCGGTCCACGACGCCGACCGCCGCCTCGTCTGTGACGCGCATGCCTTGGATGAAGTTCGCCTTGAGCCCCGCGGCGTCCATCGCGCGCGTGATGGCCTTGCCGCCGCCGTGGACGACGACCGGGTTGATCTCGACGGCTTCGAGGAAAACGATGTCGCGGGCGACGCCGTTGCGCACGGCGGGATCGGGCGAGTCCATGAAACTGCCGCCGTATTTCACCACGAACGTGGCATGGCTGAACTGCTGGATGTAAGGCAACGCGTCGAGCGGCGTCGCGGCTTTGGCGATGAGGTCTTG
>JACQFS010000163.1 GCA_016199935.1 Verrucomicrobiota bacterium | reverse complement strand
GCGGACCTCTTGCGGCGCGCGATGGGAAAAAAGAAGGCGGAGGAAATGGCGGTGCATCGCGAGATTTTCGTGAAGGGATGCGCGGAGAAAAACCAAATCCCCGCCGCGAAGGCGAACCAGATTTTCGATTTGCTGGAAAAATTCGCCGGCTACGGCTTCAACAAATCGCACGCCGCCGCCTACGCCATCGTCGCGTATCAGACCGCGTGGCTGAAGGCGAACCACCCGGTCGAGTTCCTCAGCGCGATGCTGACGAACGACATGGGCGACACCGCGAAGGTGACGATCCTCGTCAACGAGGCGAAGCAGTTCGGCATCGAGGTGCTCTCGCCCGACCTCAACGAGTCCGGCGTGCATTTCTTCCCGTCGCCCGACGGCAAGGCGATCCGCTTCGGCCTTGCGGCCATCAAGGGCGTCGGCGAAGGCGCGGTCGAGAGCATCCTCAAGGCGCGGCGCGAGGGCGGAAAATTCGCCTCGCTCTCCGACCTGTGCGAGCGCGTGGACGGTCGCGCGGTGAACCGCAAGATGCTCGAGGCGCTCGCGAAATGCGGGGCGTTCGATTCGCTCGGCGAGACGCGCGCCACCCTGCTCGCGAACATCGAGCGCGCCTTGGGCCGCGCCGCGAGCCTCGCGTCCGACAAGGCCAGGGGCCAGAGCTCGCTCTTCGGCGTGCTCGACGAAGGACCGAAGGGCAAAGACGAAAAGTTCGCGCGCCTGCCCGAGCTGCCGCAGAGCGAACTGCTCGGTTACGAGAAGGAACTGCTCGGCTTCTACGTCACCGGCCATCCGCTGACGCCATTTGCCGACGTGCTGGAAAAATATTCGCTCGCGAACACTTCGACGCTGTCCGCGCTGCCCGACCGCGGCACCACGCGCATCGGCGGGATGATTTCTGCGATCCAGCAGGGCTTCTCGAAGAAGAGCGGCAAGCCCTACGCGCTCGTGACGCTCGAGGATTTGCACGGCACCGTGCAGGTGCTGGTGATGAACGAGAACTACGACAAGTTCCGCGAGCTGCTCGTGGTCAACAAGCCGCTGCTCGTCCTCGGTGAGGTGAACAACGGCGAGGACAAGCCGAAGATTTTTCCGCAGGAACTCATGCCGCTCGAGGACGCGCCGAAAAAGTTCACCAAGCAGGTCCACTTCCGCCTGCACACGGCGCACCTCAAGCCCGACCAGCTCGCCTCGGTGTCGCAGCTCGCGCAGGCGCACGCCGGGCGCGTGCCGCTGTTCCTCTGCTTCATGCGGCCCGGCGGCGCGGTCATTTTCCTCCAGACGCACGAGCGCTTCAACGTGACGCCCTCGCTCGCGCTGCAAAAGGCCGCGGACGATTTGTTCGGCGAGGAAACCTACTACGTGAAAGTGGACCCCACGCCGCCCGAGCGCACCCCGCGCAAATGGGAGAAGCGCAACAACGGCGGTGGCGGCGGCGAGGAGTGAGCGTCGTTTCGCGCGCGTGATCGAAGTCGTCGCTTCGGTCGAAGCCAGCGGGCGGCACGCTGGGTTTGAACCGCCGGCCGAGTGCCCGAAGAAAATTCACCCCGCCACCGGCAGCCAACTCGTCCGCGCCGGCGCGGCCGGCACCTCGCGCAAGTCGGCCGAGAGCAGTTCGTGCAGTTTTCCGGAACGGCACGCCGCACTCCAGACCGGCAGCCGTTGCCCGCGCAGGTCGAGCCGGCTCGCGGCCCACGCGTTTCGCTTCACCTGCACCGGCGGCAGCAGGCACGCGGACGCCGGCCCGAGCAGATGCGCCGCGTAGTGCGAGAAGCTCGACAGCGGCGTTCCGAGCACGACCGGACAGCACGCCAGCGCGAACAGGTCTACCACCGGATGCAGCTCCGCGTGATGCCCCGTGCCCACGCGGCCGTAGGGGCTGCGCGTGCGCGCCTGGATGAGGTCGAAGTTTTTTCGCAACGATTCGAACTCCGCGCCCTGGCCCGAGAAGCTGAGGTAAAAAACGGCGTCCCCGTGGCGCTTCACGAGCGCGGCCATCGCCTGCTCATACCACCACAACGGCACGGCCGGATGCTTCGTCGAGTTGGTGTCGTATTCGTCCGGGTCACCGAGCGGATAATCGCCGCGCCGGATGTGGACACCGACGACGGGCCGGTTCGCCACCGGCGCAAACACCCCACGGATTTCCTCCGCGATGTGCGGCCGGATGCGGATGCGTTCGAGCGTCGGCAGATACAGCGGATTGAGCAGGTCGTCCGGGCCAAGGTAGGTGCGGAGCAAAATTTTCCGATGCTCGCCGAGCCGCGCGAAGACTTCCGGCGGGCACTCACGCAACCGCAGCGCGCCGAGCCGCCCGAGCGGGCCGGGCGCGCGCGTGGGCACACCCTCGATCACGAGCGCGTCCAGCTCCGGCCAGTCGAGGAACACCTGATGCCCGTGCGCGCAACGGATCGCGAACGCGAGCGTGAGCGACTCCAGCCGGTTCGCGAGGCCGATGTATTCCTGAAGAAAAAGTTTCCGGCGAAGGATCATGGGGTGGCACGCCGTTTGCGGATCGCGCGGAGTTTTCCGCGCACCACGGCCAGCGGCGTGCGCAGCCAGATGCGCTGCCACAACGCGAAGCGTTCGCCCGCAGTGGTGCGCGGCGGCGGCTGGCCGGCGGGCATATACCAACTGTTGCAGCCGGTGCGTTTCACGAGCCGGTAGCCGCGCGCGCAGACGTGCCGGTGCAGCCGGAGGTCTTTCAGATGATCTTCGAGGAGCAGCAGCTTCGGCCGGACGCGTTCGAGGCTGAAGCCGCGGAGTGCGGGCAGTTCGAGTCCTTCGATGTCGATCGAAATGAAATCCACCGCGGGCGAGCCGAGTTCCGCCAGCACGTCGTCCAGCGTGACGACGCGCACGGTCTCGGCGGCTGTCTTCGTCGAGCCTTTCGTGCGCGTGTCCATCGTGGAAAACATGTCGTCCGCCGTGACGGTCAGCGTGGTCTCGCCCCGGTCTTCCGGCGCGGCGACGGCAGCCTGAATCACGCGGCTGCCCGGTCGCGCCGCGCGCAATCGCTCGCACTTGGCAGCGAGTGGTTCGACGAGCGCGCCGCGCCAGCCATGCTGTTCAAGCAGCCACGTCTGGCTGAACTTCACGGGATCATTCGCGCCCACCTCGATGAAATAGCAGTCGCGCTTCTGCTGAAAGTATTCCAGCACCAGCACGTCCTCGCCAAACTGGGAGACGCTCTCAGGCATGGCTCAGGCGCGCGCGGGCGGTTTGACGGCGGTGACGATGACCGTGCGGCCCAGCAGCATCGGCACGGTGTTCATCGCGCGCACGAGCGGCGCGTTGCGCGGGTCGAGCGTCTTGTATTTGTGCGCCTCCGCGCGCCACGCGAGCGCGCCGAAAATTTTGATCAGCGGCCAAAGGAGCACGAGCTTCGGCATCGCCGAGCGCTGGTATTTGTCCACCGAGAACGTCGCGGAGCCGAAGCCCGCGTCGAGCAGCATGTGCCCGAGGTAAAAACTGGAGACGGGATTGATGTGGCCGCCGGTCGTGTGGATCTTCGCGCCCTCCATCGGCAGCGGACCGAACAGCCGCCAAAAGCCGAACCAGAGGAAGCGCAGGCGCGAGTTGAGGTTGAGAATGTTCGGCGTGCTCAGGATGCACGCGCCGCCGGGACGGAGGACGCGGAAAATTTCCCGCGCCACGTCGCGGTCGCGTTCGAGGTGCTCGAAGACTTCCGTCGCCGTAACGAGGTCGAACGAGCCATCGGCGTAAGGCAGCGGCTGGCGGTTCAGATCGGCCACGTCCGTTTTCACGCCATCGAGTTGAAGAAACTTGTCGGTGTAATCGCACGCGCGCGGGGCCGTGCCGAAGCGTTCGCACGCGAGCTTCAGCAGCCGCCCCGAGCCCGCGCCGATGTCGAGGTGGTCGCGAAAGGGCCGCGCGCGGTGCAGCACGGCGGCTTCGCGAAGGGTGGCTTCGTAGATGCGTTCAGTGCTCATGCGGGTTCGTGCGGGTCGTCGCGGCCCAGTGCTTAACGCAACGCCCGCGGCGAGCCAAACGAATTCCGAGCCGCGCCTGCTTTCGCGCTTTGCATCGTAGCGCGCTTCTTCGCATCATCCGCGCAGTGCGGCTCCTCTTCATCAAACTCAAGCATATCGGCGACGCGCTGCTGCTCACGCCGACGCTCGCCGCCGCCAAGGCCGCGCACCCGGACGCGACCATCTGGGTCGTCGTGCGCAAGGGCAGCGAGGGAATCCTCGCCGGCTGCCCGGCGATTGACCGCGTGCTCACGACGAACGCGCCGGAGAAAGGCGAACGCGGCCCGGGTCTGCGCGGCAGCCTCGCGCTCGTCCGCGAACTCCGTCGCCAGCATTTTGATTACGCGTTCGAGCTGACGCACGGCGACCGCGGCCGGCTGCTCGCCGCGTGGAGCGGTGCGCGCGTGCGCTGCGCGAACGATGGCGTGTATCGCGTGCCGTGGTTCTGGCGCGCGTGGTTCAACCGCCTCTCGAAGCACGACTGGCGCAACGAGCATCAGGCCGAAGCCGGATTCCGACTCGTGAACGAATTCCTTCCGCTCGGCGTGAGCGAGCCGCCGCCGCTCGTGTTCGACCGCGCGCGCACCGCGCCGTGCGACCTCGGCGTGAAGCTGAATGACTACGCGGTGATTCATCCCGGCACGCGCTGGCAGCGGAAACGCTGGCCGCTGGAGAAATGGATCGCGGCCGGGCGCGAGTTGCTCCAGCTCACGCCGCAACTCGTCATCAGCGTCGGCCCGGACGCGGAAGAAGTTCAACTCGGCGATGCGCTCGCCGCCGCGCTCGGTCCGCGGGCCGTGACGACGCGCGGAAAACTTTCCTGGGCGCAGCTCGCCGGGTTGCTCCACGGCGCGCGCCTGTTCGTCGGCGTGGACACCGCGGCGATGCATCTCGCGGCCGCGTGCCAATGCCCGACGGTCGCGCTCTTTGCGTCATCGGTGGCGGTGCACTGGCGTCCGTGGCGCGTGCCGCACCGGCTCGTGGGCGCGGTGCTCAAGCCCGGCGAGACGGCGGCCGACGATGCGATGATCCGGATCGAGCCCGCCGAAGTCCTCGCGGCCTGCCGCGAACTGCTCGACGGCTCCGGCACGCGGTTGGTGTCCACGCTTTAGCGTGTCCGAGCGCACCGACACCCTGAAGGGTGGACACCAAACGGCGGCGCTCCGGCGGAAGTTTCGCTTGAGCCGGTGCTGCGCGTCGCCAAGACTGGCCGTGACCTATGAACGTCGAAACCGGCTCGTTTCCCGAACGCCGCCTCCGCTCCGAATACATCGCCGCGCGCTTCCGCCCGTTGCTCAAGGGCAAGGTGCTTGATGTCGGCTGCGACCGCGCGCTGCTCAAGCAGCTCGTGCCCGGCCTCGATTACTTTGGCATCGACATCGGCGGCACACCCGACCGCGTGGTGGATTTGGAAAAGGAAAACGCCGTGCCGTTTCCCGACAACAGCTACGACTGCATCGTCTGCTCCGACGTGCTCGAGCACCTCAACAACATCCACCACATTTTCGCCGAGCTGATCCGCGTCACGCGCGGCCACGTCGTCCTCTCGCTGCCGAACAACTGGACCAACGCCCGCCGCCCCGTCGCGCGCGGCAAGGGCGCCATCGGCCACTACGGCCTGCCGGTGAACCCACCCGAGGACCGGCACAAGTGGTTTTTCTCGCTGACCGAGGCGGAGGCGTTCATCAAGGGCCAGCAGGCGAAGGTGCCGTTTGAGATCGTGGAAATGTTCGCGATGGTGAAGCCGCGCTTCGGGCCGCTGAAAATGTTACGCCAGCTCACCGCCGGATCGCAGGGCCAATACCTCAACCGCTACGCGCACACCCTCTGGGCGGTGTTGAAGAAAAAGTGAGTCGCGTCACGCCGCCGATTTTTTCACGAGCACAATCGTGTAGCCGAGCGTGAAACTCTTTTCGATGTCGAGCCGGTCGAGCCAGTAGCACAGCGGACGGAAAACGTAGCCGCTGATCGGATAACAGATCAGCCACGGCACGAAGAGGAGCAGCGTCATCACGATGGAACGCGTGAGGCTCTGGCCGCGCTTCTTCGCGCGCGTCGGGTCGTATTGCTTGAGCCACTTGCGGAAGGCCTCCGGCAGCCGCTTGCCGAGCGCCCAGAACGCGCCGCCCATCTTCTCGCACGCGGCGACCTCGAAGTTCGACTGCCGCGCCAGTTCGGCGATGCCGTAGTGCGTGAACTGGAAAAAATTCCACGGCTCCGCGTGCAGCGGCGCGGTGAACGGAACCGTCAGCAGCAGACGCCCGCCGGGCTTGAGCACGCGGTTCAACTCGCGCATCACCGCGAGCGGATCGGGGACGTGTTCGAGCACCTGCGTGTTGATGATGGCGTCGTAGGAATTGTCCGGCTGCGGGATCGCGTGGAGGAAACACTCGAAGTCGTGCTGCTGTTTGTAGAAACCGCCGGGCATGTCGCACGACTCGTATTTCTGCCGCGAAAAATATTCCGCGTAAGGCCGCGTGCCCGCGCCCGCATCGAGCACACGCGCGCCGCCGGCGAGCCGCGCGGCCTCCTCCTGAAGAAACGCGGCGATGCGCCCGTTCTCCGGATCCATCATGCCAACCCAGCCCGGACACCAGCCCTGCCACCCGGCGCGCGGATTGAGTTTGATCGGCGGTTTCATGCGCGGCGGTTCAGTGCGACGACTTCTGGAGCCAGAGATACGGGCCGCGCATCCGCCAGCGTTTCCACGGCGTGGTGAGGTTGCGGTTGAATTGCCGCGGAAGGTTCCAGAGCTGGCCCGCGCCCATCCATTTGAAGAACGGCAGCCGCACCGCGCGAAGTCCGACGCGCTCGCCGAGCAGACGGAGCGCGGCGTGGTTGAAGAGGTTCACGTGCTCGAGCGGCGCGAGCGAATCAATCGTCTTCACGTCCAGCACCGCGCGGTCGCCGCTCGCCTGCGCGGCGCGGAGGAGGCGCGGCAGCCTCGGATTGTCCGGCGTGCCGAGCTTCATGAAGCCGCCGGGCTTGAGCGCGCCCGCGAGCGCCTGAGCGACGCCGAGCGGATCGCTCAAGTGCTCCATCACCTGGTCCACGTTGATGAAGTCGAAACGCATCGCGCGCATCTGCTCGAAGGAAATCATCTTGATGCCGCGCGCCGCACAGAACGCCGCGGCGTCACGATTCACGTCCACGCCGTAAACCTCGCAGCCGTGCGCCAGCGCCATGCTCGCCCACTTGCCCCAGTTGCAGCCGAAGTCGAGCACCACGGGGATCTTCCCGGCGACCATCTGCCGCATCACTAGGATTTCCTCGGTCATGTGCGCGAACCAGTGGAGCTTCTGCGTGCCGATTTCGCCGAGAAAAAAAAATTCGTCCACGGGTGGCGAGTAGAGACCGGCGAGTTCGGTCTCGTCCATCACCCAAGTTTGGAAATGCAGCCCGCTCGCGGGGCAGAACCGGACCTCGTAGGATTTGCCGGTGAGTTTTTCGGCAACCCCGGCGCGGCCCGCAAACGCGTGCAGTGCCGGCAGCGAGTAGGGCCGGGAAAAGATCACTTCACCCGGCTCGCCGGAAATGGGGCAGCGTGTCCGTTCGATCATCGCGCGAAAAATTGCCGGACCACTTCGGCGACGCGCTGCTGATGCGCCTCGGTGAGCGCCGGGAAAAACGGCAGGCAGAGCACCTCGCGGCACGCGCGCTCGGCCACGGGGAAATCGCCCGCCTTGTAACCGAGATCCGCGTAGCATTTTTGCAGGTGCAACGGCAGCGGGTAGTGTATCGCGTTGCCGACGCCGTGCTCGTCGAGGTGCTTCTTCAACTCGTCACGGCGCGGATGCCGCACGGTGTAAAGGTGCCACGCGCTCTGCGCGTAGTCGGCTTCGCGCGGGAGCACGAGCGGCGTGTCGGCGAGCAGTTCGTGGTAGCGCTGCGCGAGCCGGCGGCGCGCGGCGATCCACGCGGGCAGGTGCTTCAACTCCACGCCGAGCACCGCGCCCTGGAGACCTTCCATGCGGTAGTTGTAGCCGACCTCGTCGTGGTGGTAGCGGACGCGCGAGCCGTGTTCGCGCAGCGAGCGGGCGCGCGCGGCGAACTCGTCGTTGTTCGTCACGAGCGCGCCGCCCTCGCCGAACGCGCCGAGATTTTTCGCCGGATAAAAGCTGAAGCACGAAATGTCGCCGAAGGTGCCGACCACTTTTCCGTGATACGTCGCGCCGTGCGCCTGCGCGGCGTCTTCGACGAGCGGGAGGTTGTGCTTGCGGCAGATCACGGCGAGCGAGTCCACGTCGAACGGATGCCCGTAGAGATGCACGGGCAGCACGGCCTTCGTGCGCGGCGTGATCGCGCGCTCGACGAGGCGCGGGTCGAGATTGAACGTCGCCTCGTCAATGTCCACATACACCGGCCGCGCGCCGACGTAGGAGATCGCCCAGCTCGTCGCCACGAACGTGTAGGGCGTGGTGATGACCTCATCGCCGGGGCCGACGTTGAGCAGGCGCATCGCGATGTGCAGCGCGGAGGTGCCGCTGTTCATCGCGAGGCAATGCTTCGCGCCGCAGTAGGCCGCGAAGTTTTTTTCAAACTCCGCCACGTCCGGCCCGAGGCAGAACGTGGTGTGGTCAATCGCGCGCGCGATGGCCGCGTCCACTTCCGCGCGAATGGGGCGGATTTGCGCGGCGAGGTCAATGTATGGGACTTTGGCGTCCATGTGTTGCGCGTGACGTTAGCGAGGGGCGCGTAGCGGGCAACGATGAAGTTGCTCGGAGCGGCGACACTCTTGTCGCCCCTCCGCGACTTCGTGATTTCCTTCGCCGCCGCGCCGCCGCTACTCTCGCCGCGCAAACATGGCCGCTCCACAACATCGCCCCTGGCGCATCGTCCACTCCGAAGCCTCGACCGGCTGGGGCGGCCAGGAGCACCGCGTGCTCGCGGAACTCGCCGGCTTTCAGCAGCGCGGCTCCGCCGTGTGGCTGCTCGCGCCGTCGCGGGCGAAAGTTTTTTCGCGCGCGCAGGCCGCGAAAGTTCCAGTCGTGCCGCTCGATGCGCCGAAGTGGATGTTTCCCTTCACCGCGCTGCGGCTCGCGTCGTGGCTGCGGCGCGAGCGCGTCGAGATCGTCAACACGCACAGCTCGCGCGATGGCTGGCTCGTGGGCGTCGCGTCGCGATTGGCGAAGACGCCGCTGCTGATCCGCTCGCGGCACATTGACGTGGATTACCCGAACCGCTGGCTCAGCCGCCACGCGTTCACCACGTTTGCCGATCACGTGCTGACGACGAGTTCGCGCATCACGGAGCATTTTCAAGAAATGTTCCGCCTGCCCGCGGATCGGATCACCACGCTGCCGACGGGCATTGACCTCGCGCGCTTCACGCCAGACGGGCCGAAAGCGGAACTGCCCGCGAGCGTCCCGCCCGGCGGGCCGCGCATTGGGATGATCTCGGTCCTGCGCTCATGGAAGGGCTACGAGACGTTCGTCGGGGCGGCCAAGATTTTGCGCGACGAAAAATTTCCCGCGCACTTCGTCATCGCTGGCGAGGGGCCGATCCAGTCGTGGATCGAGGGCTGGCTGGAGCGCGACGGACTTCAGGCGAACGTCACCTTGCTCGGCCATCGTGAGGACGTGCCGGCGGTGCTGCGCGCGCTCGACGTGCTGGTGATCCCCTCGACGAAGCACGAGGGCGTGCCGCAGATCGGATTGCAAGCGATGGCCGTGAGGACGCCCGTGATTGGCAGTGACGTGGGTGGCATTCCCGACATCGTGCGGCCGGGCGAGACCGGCCGGCTGTTCGCGGCGGGTGACGCGAAGCAACTCGCCGCGCGCATTCGCGAGACGCTCGGAAACAAAGCGGAGACCGCCGCGCTGGCCGGGCAGGCGCTCGCGAAGGTTCGCGCCGAGCACAGCCTCGAAGTGATGCTCGACAAGCTGGACGCGCTTTACGAGCGGCACCTGGGCACGGCGCGTTGAGCGGGGAAACTCCTGCGCCTACGTGAACTTCAAGTCCTGCTTCACGAACACCGCGTCGGCGTAAACCACCTGGTTGAGCGGCTGCCAGCGGCGTTCATCGGCGAACTCGAGGAAACGGAAGCCGTGCTCGGCCATGAAATTCAGGAGCGTGCGGAAGTCGGCCTGGCCTTCGTAAAGATTTTCGAACAGCACTTCCATCATCACCACCGCGGTGTCGCGCAGTGTGTTCGTCGCGCCGCGGAGCACGTGCAACTCGAAGCCCTGCACGTCGAGCTTGAGGAACGCGGGGCCCTGGGCGCCGAGCCGCGCGGCGGCGGCGTCGAGCGTGTCGAGCGGCACGGAGATTTTCGTCGTGTTGACCGTGTGCGGCCACAGTTCGCGATGGCGGTCGCCCATCGGCAGCAGGCTGCTCGCGGCGTTGAAATCGTTTTGAAACATCTCCACGGTGCCGGCCGATTCGCCGAGCGCGAGCTGGTGGACTTTGATTTGCGAAAACTCGACGGCGACTTTGCGCAAACCCTCCTGACAGACCGCGAGTGGCTCGAATGCGTGAATCACCGCGCCGGGCAGACGCAGTGCGCAGGCGCGGGAAAATTGCCCGGAGTTCGCGCCGACGTCGAACACGGTGCGCACGGGCGTGAGCGCCTTGATGCGCTCGAACAGCTCGAAGAGATCGAGCGGCAGTTTCAGCCGGCGCGCCTCGACGGCCACGGGGTTGTCGAGGCGGTCGGCGACTTTGCGCAGCTTTTTCGCGAGGCTCATGCGGGGTGAGTAACGAGTAAGGAGTGATTCGTAAAGAGAAGTCGCGCGGCCGATTACGGATTACTCCTTACTCCTTCCGCAAAGTATCTCATCCACTGCCACGCGGTCTGGTGTGTCGAGTGGCGTTCGGTCACGGCGCGCTGGCCGGCCGCGGCGAGTGCGCGCAATTTCTCCGGCGCATCCCAAAGTTCACCGAGCAGCTTCTCCCACTCCGCGGAGTTGCACGCGACCGGGCCACCGAACTCGCCGAGGAACTGCGCGGCATCCGGCACGCGCGCGTCGCCGATGGCCGGCACGCCGAGCGCGTAGAGGCGGCGGATACGCGAGCCCGGCTTCACCCAACTCGCGCGCAAGCTCGCGCGCGCGGGGGCGAGGCCGAGTCGTGCGATGGCGGCGGTGCGGACGAGTTGCTCCTTCGACCACGGCAAACGTTTGACCTTGAGCCGGCCCCAGTTTTCTTCGCTCGCGGGCTTCTGTCCGCTCACGAGGTGCAACTCCATCTCGCGCGTGGCGGCGAGGCGTTCGAGTTGCGGACGGATTTCGAGCAGCGCGTCCATGCTGTAAGGCCCGCCGTGCCACATGAGCACGGGGCCGCGTTCGCCGGGCGTGCGGGCGAGGTTCGCGCGGCCCGGCTCGACGAACTCCGGCGCCTCCGCCTCGCCGATGAAGGTCACGTTGCGATGGCCGTTGGCGAAGAACGCGGCGAGCGTGCGCGACGAAGTGCAGACGATGGCGTCGAACTCGACGCGGTGCTCCCAGAAATACGCGACGATGTCGCAGATGAGCAGCACCTGCCGCGGCTGGCCGACGACACGCGCGGCGTCGGGCACGGCCTTGAAGCTGATGAGCCAGTCCACCGCGTCCGTCGGCAACTCCTCGCCAACGCGCACGTCCCAATTAAGTCCGGCGGCGGCGATTTCGCGGCGCAGGTCGGGCAGGATGTCGTGGATGATGAGCTCGACGCCCGGCGTGAGCGTGGGTGCCCAGAAGAAAATTTTCAGCGAACGCGGCGCACCGCTTTGCAGGAATGGCTCCTTGGGAATTTCACGGAAGGGCCGCCGCCGCCAGCCCCAATACGTCGCGTAGAGCGGAAGGTAGAAGCAGGCTTTCTGAAAGAATGACCGCATTCCACTCAGTCCTTGAACAGGACGCCGATGCCGATTTTGCGGCGGTCGCTCGTGGTCTCGATGAATTCCTCGTGGCGGTGCTTGGTTTTCAGCTCGGCCCAGAACTTGTGGACCTCGAGCCACGGCTGCTCGTCGCGGCGCACGATGTCGTGGAAGCCGATGACGCCGCCGCGCCGGACAAACCGCGAGTAGAACTCGTAGTCCTTGCGCACGCCGTCGTAGGAGTGGTCGCCGTCGATGAACAGGAAATCCAGCTCCGCGTTGCCGAGCGTCTGCTTGAAACGCTCGCGCACGTCCGCCTCGTGCGAGCTGCCGAGCAACTGGTCGAGCCGCTGGCCGGGCTGCCGAAACGAGTCGAAGAACTCGCGGTGCTTCTCGTTGTAAGGGCCGGGCAGATCGAGGCTGATGATCTGCGCATCCGGCGCGGCGAGTTGGCACCAGATGAAAAGCGTTCCGCCCTTGAAGGTGCCGATTTCGCAGACACGCTGAAGTTTCTGTTTCCGCAGCAGGTTCACCAGGCCGAGCAGCTCGGTCATGTTCTGCTTCAGTTCGAGCGTGCGGAAATGTCCCTTGCCTTGGAAGAGGTAGGGGATGGTCATCATCATCTCGGTCGTGGGCAGCTCGCGCTTGAGGCGCGCGAGTTCGGCGATGGCCTCGGCGAGGTGGTCGCGCCAGAGGAGGCGCTTGGCGATGCTGTTCTGGGTCCGCGTCAGCGCGCGGAGCGGGGAGCGTTTTTTCGGCATGATGACCTGCGCGGATGATAGGAAGCGGCGGTGGGGTTGCAACGGATTTGTCCCGGAACCGTCCGCGCGGCGGAGGCTGAGTCTTTGGAGTTGTCGGTAAGCGAACGCGGGCGCTGGCGCGCGCACGGATGAAATTTCGGCGGAGAAATCATTCTCAAATCTGGGTCGTCGCGTGCTAAGTTGTGGCGAAGGGACTGACAAATCTGTTGCACAACGGCCTGAAACACTGGTAGCAGTCGCAATAACACCAATGAGCAAATCGCTCATCATCGCGGAAAAACCGTCCGTGGCGGCCGACCTCGCGAAGGCGCTCGGCGGCTTCACGAAGGACAAGTCCGGCGAGTTCTACGAGAGCGAAAAGCTCGTGATCTCGTCGGCGGTCGGCCATTTGCTCGAGCTGACGGTGCCGGAGGAATTCGAGATCAAGAAGGGCAAGTGGTCCTTCGCGCACCTGCCGCACATCCCGCCGCGCTTCGGCCTCAAGCCCATCGAGCGGAGCGAAAGCCGGCTAAAGGTCATCCAGAAACTTCTCAAGCGGAAAGACGTGGATGCCCTCGTCAACGCCTGCGACGCCGGCCGCGAGGGCGAGCTGATTTTCCGCAACATCATCTCCTTCACCGGCGCCAAGCAGCCGATCCAGCGGCTCTGGCTCCAGTCCATGACGGCCGGGGCGATCCGCGATGGCTTCACGAAGTTGCGCACCGACGAGCAGATGCGGCCGCTCGCGGACTCCGCGACGTGCCGCAGCGAGGCCGACTGGCTCGTGGGCATCAACGGCACGCGGGCGATGACGGCGTTCAACAACAAGACCGGCGGCTTCCAACTCACGACCGTCGGCCGCGTGCAGACGCCGACGCTCGCGATCGTGGTCGAGCGCGAGGAGAAGATCCGCAAGTTCGTGTCGCGCGATTACTGGGAGGTCATCGGGACGTTCGACGCGGCGGGCGGGCAGTATCCGGGGCGGTGGTTCGATGAAGGGCTAAAAAAGGAGGAGACTGAGGCGGATCGAGCCAATCGGATATGTCTTCGCCTGCATTTGAACACTTCGGATGCGGGAGGCACCGTTTCAAAGAGTGTCTCCATTCTGGAGGAAGAGCACCGTTCCGCAATGCGCCTTTGGGATTCTGAAATAGCTGAAGCTATTCGGAGTAAATGCCTCGGCAAGCCAGGCATAGTGACGGAAGACAGTAAGCCGACTACCTCGATTTCTCCGCTGCTCTATGACCTTACCTCGCTGCAACGTGAGGCGAACGGGCGCTTCGGTTTCAGCGCGAAGAACACGCTCGGCGTCGCGCAGGCGCTCTACGAAAAGCACAAAGCGCTGACTTATCCGCGCACCGATTCGCGCCATTTGCCGGAAGACTATCTCGCAACGGTAAAGAAGACGCTTGATTCGCTGCAAGACATGGCGGGCTATAGCGTCTTCGCCGCAAAGATCGCCGAGAGCGATTGGGTAAAGCCCACCAAGCGCATTTTCAACAACGCCAAGGTCAGCGATCACTTCGCGATCATCCCGACCGGCGTGCTGCCGAAAAATTTGAGCGAGCCGGAGCAGAAGCTCTACGATTTGGTGACGAAGCGGTTCCTCGCGATTTTTTATCCGGCGGCGGAATTTCTGGAGACCACGCGCATCACGCGCGTCGAGGGCGAACCGTTCAAGAGCGCGGGCAAGGTGCTCGTCAAGGCCGGCTGGATGGAAGTTTACGGCAAGGAGGCGCAGACCGAGGACGACGCGCCGACGCTCGCGCCCGTGCAACAGAACGAAAAAGTGCAGACCAGCGCCATCGAGGTGAAGGCGAGCGTGACCAAGCCGCCCCCGCGCTACACGGAAGCGACGCTGCTCGGCGCGATGGAAGGCGCGGGCAAACTGGTGGACGACGAGGAATTGCGCGAGGCGATGAGCGAGCGCGGCCTCGGCACGCCGGCGACGCGCGCCGCGACCATCGAAGGACTCATCTACGAGCAATACATCCACCGCAACGGCCGCGAGTTGGTGCCGAACGCAAAGGCCTTCGGCCTGATGGTGCTGCTCAACGGCCTCGGGATTCAGGAACTCACCAAGCCGGAGCTGACGGGCAACTGGGAATTCCAGTTGCGCCAGATGGAGCGTGGGCAGCTCAAGCGCGAGCAGTTCATGGCCGAGATCCGCGCGCTGACCGAGCGCATGGTCGGGCAGACGAAGGCCTACGAGCACGACACGATTCCCGGCGACTTCGGCAAGCTCACGGTGCCGTGCCCGAAGTGCGGCGCCGAGGTGCATGAGAACTACAAAAAATTCCAGTGCCAGAACCAGTCGTGCGATTTCGCGATTTGGAAAATCCTCGGCGGGCGCGCGTTCGAGGCGGTCGAGATCGAGGAACTGATTACGAAGAAGCAGATCGGCCCGCTCCAGGGCTTCCGCTCGAAAATGGGCCGGCCGTTTGCGGCGGTCATCAAGCTCACGGCGGAGTTCAAGGCCGAGTTCGATTTCGGCAACGACTCCGCCGAGGGTGCGGACGCGGCCCCGGTGGATTTCACCGGCAAGGAACCGCTCGGCAAATGCCCCAAGTGCGGCGCGCAGGTGTTCGAGAACGGCATGAACTACATTTGCGAGAAGGCGACCGGCGCGGCGCGCACGTGCGACTTCCGCACCGGCGCGGTGATTTTGCAGCAGCCCATCGAGAAGGCGCAGGTGGTGAAACTGCTCGCCGAGGGCAAGACGGAGCTGCTGAAAAATTTCGTGTCCAACCGGACGAACCGGAAATTCGAAGCGTTCCTCGTGGTGAAGGAAGGCAAGGTGAGCTTTGAGTTCGTCCCGCGCGAGAAGAAGGCCGGCGCGAAGGCGAAGGCCGATGGGCCGCCGCCGCCGAAGCTTGATTTCACCGGCCAGACCTCGCTCGGCAAATGCCCGAAGTGCGGCGGCCAGATTTTCCAAAGTCCCGACACCTACCTGTGCGAGCGCAGCCAGCTTGATGTGAAACGCTGCACGTTCAAGCTGGAGAAGATGAAGAACGGCCAGCCCATCAGCGTGGAGCAGTTGCAGAAGCTGGTGACCGACGGCAAGACCGACACGCTCGACAAGTTCATCTCCAAGGCCGGCAAGCCCTTCACCGCGTGGCTGAAGATCGTGGGCCGGGGAAAAATCGAGTTCGAGTTTCCCGAGCGCGAAGGCTGACCGCGCGCGGCTTGGCTTTTCACCCGCTTGCCCTAACTTCACCGCGTCATGCCTGACGCACCGCTGCCCGAGTCCGCTGATCGCGATCCGCGCGTGCGCGAGTTCCTTCAGCACCTCGCGACGGATCGCGGTGCTTCGATTTACACGCAGCGCAATTACCGGCAGGCACTCGTGGAGTTTTCCAAATGGCACGCGGACGAGCGCAAGTCGCCGCCGCCGTGGGCGACGCTCGGGCGCGATGATTTCCGCGCCTACCTCCGCTTTCTCGGGCGCAACCAGCTCGGCCGCGCCGCGATTCATCTCCGCTTCTCGGCCATGCGGACGTTCTACAAATTCCTCATCCGCCGCGGAGTGCTGGAGCAGACGCCCATCCGCAACCTCGCGCTGCCCAAACCGGAGAAGCGGCTCCCGCGCTTTCTGTCCGTGGCGCAGTTGAACGAGCTGCTCCAGGCCCCGCTGAAAGTTCCGCCGCCCGCCGCTGACGAAAAGAAACGCCGCGGACGCCGTCTTGATCCGACCACGCCACTGCGCGACGTGGCGATTTTGGAAACGATCTACTCCTGCGGCCTGCGCATCAGCGAGGTGTGCGGCCTGGTCGCGGAGAACATTGACTGGAGCGAGCAGCTCGTGCGCGTGCGCGGCAAGGGGAAGAAGGAGCGCGTGGTGCCGATCGGCGGTGCGGCGTTGCGCGCGATCCGGAATTATTGGGACCGGCTCCTGAAGCCGCCGCTGAACGGTCAGCCGGTTTTTCGCGCCGCCCCGAACGTTCCCGGCGGTGTCCAGCCGCAGCTCGTGCAGACGCATTTCAAGCGCTACCTCGCGGCCGCGGGTCTCGACCCGAAGCTCACGCCGCACAAGCTGCGGCACAGTTTCGCCACGCACCTGCTCGACGCGGGCGCGGACCTGCGCAGCGTGCAGGAGTTGCTCGGCCACCAGCACCTCGTCACCACGCAGGTCTATACGCACGTGACGACCGAGCGGCTCAAGCGCGCGTATGAGGACGCGCACCCAAGGGCTCGGGAGAAATCCGAAATCCGAAATCCGAAATCCGAAACAAGTTCAAAGACCGAATGAGCAAAGCCCAAAACTTGTGCGCCAGCGTTTCGATCATTTTGAAAATTTCCGCCTTTGGATTTGTTTCGGATTTCGAGTTTCGGATTTCGGGTTTTCTGCCTAAGCTCCGCGCATGAAAACACGTTTGCTCTTCCGCCCTTTGCTCACCGCCTTGGCCACCGCGCTGTTGCTGGCCGGCTGCGCCACCGGCCGCGTTGATTGGAACTCGCGCGTCGGCACCTACACGCTTGACCAGGCCGTCGTGGAGCTCGGCCCGCCCGAGAAGCAGGCCAAGCTCTCCGACGGCACGGTCGTCGCCGAGTGGATGACCTCGCGCACGCAGGGCATGAGCCGGGTCTATGTCGGCGGCCATGCCGGCTACGGCGCCGCGCCGACGTATGTGGAGCCCGCCCCGAGCTACGAGAATTACGTGCGCCTCACGTTCAGCGCGGACGGGCGGCTCACGGCGTGGCAGCGGTTCACGAAGTGAAAGTTCGCCGGGGCCGGGGTTTCCACTTTCCCCTTCCGCCCGTTTGGCGGCGATGTTTCACTCCGCGCGATGAACGTTGACCTCGGCATCTGGGACAAGCTCACCAAAGCGGTGCTCTTGCTCGTGGTCATCGGCGTGTGCGTCGCGATCGGCTTCTGGTATCTGCCCCTCATCCGGCAAAACGAACGGATGCGCCGCGAGATCGAGCGGTTGCAGGCGCAGATCAAACAGGAGGAGGAAAGCTCCCGCCAGTTCCGCGCGCAGCTTCAGTCCCTCGGCAGCGACCCGCGCGCCGTCGAGCGCCTGGCGCGCGAAAAACTCGGCTACGCCCGGACCAACGAGACCATCTTCCGCTTCGAGGCGCCGGCCACCAACGCTCCCGCGCCGCGTTGAAGCGTGGCGCTTGCCTGACCCATCCCTGCCGCGTAACGTCCCGCCCCGATGCCGACGTTGCGTGAGAAAATCGAAGCGAGCGCGGCGGAGCGTCTCACGCTGCCGCCCGGCCGCAAGCCATCCGAGGAACTCACGCGCTACAAGGGCTTCCTCAAGATCGAAACGAACCGGCTCCGCATCCTCCATCGCGCCGGCGCGGGCGGCCTCGAGGTCTGCCGTGCGCGCGCGCTCGTGCTCGACGAACTCATCCGGCACATTGTCCGCGCGGCGCAGAACGCACTCGCCGGATCGCCCGACCCGGCCCCGCGGGCGCTCGCCCTCGTCGCGTATGGCGGCTATGGCCGCGGCGAACTGAATCCGTGCAGCGACGTGGACATCATGTTCCTGCACGACGGCGGACTCGTCGCCGGCGGCAAGGCGGCACCCTACCTCGCCGCGATCATGGACGCGGTGCTCTACACGTTCTGGGACCTGGGCCTGAAGGTGGGCAGCACCGTGCGCAGCGTTGACGACTGCGTGGATGTGGCCAACGGCGATATGCAGACGAAGACCTCGCTGATCGAGGCGCGGCTGGTCGTCGGCGACGAGCCGCTCTTCAAGCGGATGCAGGCCGTGCTGGTGGCCAAGACGGTGCGCGGCCACGAGGACGAATACATTGCCCTGCGCATCGCCGACCAGGACACGCGCCGGAGCAAGCACGGCGACTCCGCCTGCATGCAGGAGCCGAACTTGAAAAACGGCTGCGGCGGGTTGCGCGACATTCAGAACCTCATCTGGATGGCGTTCTTCAAATACCGCTGCCGCTCGCTCGCCGAGATCGAGCAGCGCGGGGCCATCACCCGGCCCGAGCGGCGCGACCTGGAGGCGGCCTACGATTATCTGCTGCGCGTGCGCAACGAACTGCACTACCTCACCGGCAAGGCGGTGGACATGCTTTCACGCACGCACCAGGCCGCCGTGGCGTTCAATCTTGGCTACACCGACCGCTCGACCTCGACGCGCATCGAGGCGTTCATGCGCGACCTCTACACGCATTTCCGAAACGCCTACCTCATCACCCGCAACGCCGAGCAGCGGCTGGCGTTGCTGCCGCAAAACAAAAACCTGCTGCCGTCCTTCCGCGACCTCCTGCCGCTCCGCCGCGCGCCGGAGCAGACGGTGGACGGCTTCAAGCTCGCGAACGGACTCATCGAGGCCGCCTCGCCCCGCGTGTTTCGCGACGCGCCGCGCCGGTTGATGCGCGTGTTCCTCATCGCGCAGCAGCGCGGGCTCGCGCTGCACCCGGATCTCGCGCAGATGATCCGCAATTCACTGCCGCAGGTGGACCGCACGTTCCTGCGCGACGACCACGTGCACGAGACGTTCCTCGAGATCCTCAACCAGCGCGGGAACGTCGCCCGCATCCTGCGCGCGATGCACGAGGTGGATCTGCTCGGCAAATACCTGCCCGAGTTCGGCAAGCTCACCTGCCTCGTGCAGCACGAGTTTTATCACCAATACGCCGCCGACGAGCACACGCTGGTCTGCCTGGAAAAACTCGACGCGGTGTGGGCGGCCGAGAAACCGCCGGGCCTGCGCTACGCCGAGCTGTTGCAAAATCTCCCGCGCCCGAACGTGCTCTACCTCGCGCTGCTGTTGCACGACACCGGCAAGGCGCTGCACACCGGCCACCACGAGGACGCGGGCGGCAACATCGCGCAAAACGTGGGCAAGCGCCTCGGCCTCGACAGCTCGACCATTCACGCCCTTCGGCTGCTCATCGAGAACCACCTCGTCATGGCGCAGACTTCCCAGCGCCGCGATCTCGATGACAAGTCGATCATCCGCACCTTCGCCGAGTTGATGCAGACGCGCGACCATCTCGACATGCTCACGCTGCATTCCTACGCGGACGCGCAGGGCACCTCGAACACGCTGTGGAACGGCTTCAAGGACTCGTTGCTTTGGGAGCTGCACGCCAAGACCGCCGACTATCTCGCCGGCGGCACCGCCTTCATCCGCGCCGAGGAGAAACAACGTGAACTCCTCGCCGAGGAAGTCCGCCGCCTCGTGCCGAAGACCTTTCAAGCCGAGGAGCTGGACGCACACTTTCACGGCCTCCCGCCGCGCTACTTCGCCGTCCACACCGCGCCGGAGATCGCCGCCGACCTCTCCCGTTCGCACCTGTTCATGCACCACCAGATCACCGAGGAGGACAAGTCGCTCGTGCCGGTGGTCACGTGGCACAACGAGCCCGACCGCGGCTACGCCCTCGTCCACCTCTGCACGTGGGACCGCGCGGGGCTGTTCAGCAAGATCGCCGGCTCCCTCACCGCCGCCGGGCTGAACATCCTCAGCGCCGATATTTTTTCCCGCACCGACGGCATCATCCTCGACACCTTCAGCGTGGTGGACGCGCACACCGGCACGGTGCCGGAGCGGGCGGAACGCGAGCGCTTCGAGAAGATCGTCAGCGCCGCGCTCACCGGCGAGGCCGATCTCGGCGAACTCATCGCCCGGCGCAAATCCGCCGCGCCGCTTTATCAGGCGATGGACCTCGAGCGCATTCCGACCAGCATCCGCTTCGACAACGCGACCTCCGAGGCGAACACAATCATTGATCTTGAAACCGAGGACCGCGTCGGCCTGCTCTACGGCGTCTCCGTCGCGCTGGCTGAACTCGGCGTGGACATCGTGCTCGCGAAAATCTCGACGGAAAAAGGTGCGGCCGTGGACACCTTCTACGTCACCGAGGAGGAAGGCGGAAAGATTGTCGCGCACGAACGTCTTCACCACATCCAGGCCCGCCTGCGCTCCGCACTCGCGGCGCTCGAACCGAAGAAGTGAGCCGGGGGCGGGCGCAAGCTCGAAATCCGAAATCCGAAACCCGAAACAATTTCAAAATCCGAACTGCCGAAATTTTCAAAACGGCGCGGGCCTGAGGGTTTGGAGCATTTGAGATTTCCGGATTTGGATTCGTTTCGGGTTTCGGATTTCGAGCTTCGGATTTCCCCACGAACTCTCCCGGTCCCCCTGCTCCCTCAACTCTCCAGCACCGCCATCGCCGCCGCGTAATTCGCCGTGTGACTCAGTGTGAGATGCACCTTCGTGCCGCCGCGCGCCGCCAGCAGTTTCTGTCCGCCCTCGTGCAGCACCACGAATGGCTCGCCGCTCGGCTTGCGCTGCACCTCGAGATCGAGCCAGCCGAGCTGGGCGCCGATGCCGGTGCCGAATGCCTTCGAGATCGCCTCCTTCGCCGCGAAGCGCGCCGCTAGAAATGGCGCGGGGTCGCGGTTGGACAGGCAGTAGGCGATCTCGGCCGGGTGCAGAATGCGGTTGAGGAACCGCTCGCCAAAGCGCTCGTGCGAGCCGCGGATGCGCTCGACCTCGATGATGTCAATGCCGGTGCCCAAGATCATGACGGTGATTCGGATTACGCATTACTCCTTACTCGTCTCCGCGCGCAATGAGTAAGGAGTAATCCGTAACGGGCCGTTGTTCATCCCGGATACTTCCTCATCAACACCAGCATCTCCTTCACCGCGTGGCCCAGCCCGGCGGTCACGGCGCGGCTGACGATGGCGTGGCCGATGTTCAGTTCGACGAGGTGCGGGACGAGGTGCAGCAGCGGAAGGTTCGTGTAGTTCAACCCGTGGCCCGCGTTGACCTTCAGGCCGGTGTCGTGCGCGAGCCGCGCGGCGGCGATGAGGCGTTCGAGCTCCTCGTTGCGCGCCGCCTTCGCGAAATAATTTTCCGCGAACGCGCCCGTGTGCAGCTCCACGAACTGCGCGCCGATGCGCGCCGCCGCCTTCACCTGCCGCGCGTCCGGCGCGATGAACAGGCTCACCTCAATGCCGGCGCCGTTCAGCTTTTTGCGCGTCTCCGTCAGCGTGCGGATGGCGCGCGCCGCGTTCAACCCGCCCTCGGTCGTCACCTCGCGCCGCCGTTCGGGCACGAGGCAGACGATCTCCGGCTTCAACTTCAGCGCGAGCGTCACCATCTCCGGCAGGTTGGCCATCTCCAGATTCAGGCGCGTCTGCACCACCTCGCGGAGCTGCCACACGTCGCGGTCCTGGATGTGCCGGCGGTCCTCGCGCAGGTGCGCGGTGATGCCGAGGGCGCCGGCGGCCTCGCACTGCATCGCGGCGGCCACGGGGTCCGGCTCGCCGCGCCCGCGCCCGCGGTAGCGCGCCTCGCGGAGCGTGGCCACGTGGTCAATGTTGACGCCGAGTTTGAGCACGCCGCGAATAAGCGGACAAACCGCCGCTGAATTCAACCGGAAAAGCGGTCGGCGCGGAGGTCGCGGAAATCCGAAGTTCGAAATCCCGGAGCGGAGGGTAGAGGAATGGAGGCAGAGGAATAAATTCTTTGGAAATAAATTCCTCTGCCTCCATTCCTCTGCCTCACTCGGGCGGTTGGATAATTGTCCAACTTCGGATTTTGAATTTGTTTCGAATTTCGGGTTTCTGATTTCGAGCTTCCCTTTCCGCAGTTTTTGATTCGCGTCGAAATTCCCGGCGAGCCTCGTCGCGCGCCGCTTGGGTCACGGTGCGGCGGGAATCGGAAAGGCGGGTCCGCGCGGCAACGGCGGCTGGCCGGCGGCGAGAAATTCATCCAGCGCGCGCGCGAGTTGCACCAGCTCGAAGCCGGTGAGGCCCGCGTGCGATTTGCGGGTGAACGTCAGCTCGCGCGGGCCGGTGAGGGAAATTTCCGTGATCGTGTTGCCGAGCTTCGGCGCGAGGGCGTCGAGCCATTGCTGCTGCGCGAGCGGCGGGCTGCGCAGCGGCGCGAGGTTGACCATCTGCCAGAACTGCATCAACTGCCGCCACTGCCCGAGCCGGCCCTCGGTGATTTCCCAGTCGTAATAGACGAGCGACGGCCGCGCCAGTTGCGCCAGCAATTCCGGCGGCGCGGGCGACGTGCTCGGCCCGGACGGAAACAATCCGCCGTGGAGAAACTCGCCGCCGGCGTTCGTGGTGGCCGTGAGGTGCGGCACCAGGATCGGGAGTCCGCGCCAGAAAAGGTCCGTGTGGTTGCTCGACCACGCGAGCTGCGGGCGCACGGCGGCGAGGACGTTCGTGTCGAGCACGGCGGGAAGGTTCGCGGAAATTTTTTCGAGCGCGTTGCTCGCGTCCGCCACCGGCGCGGCCCAGTGCGTGAGAAAAGGAATCTGCGTCTGCGCCCAGACGAACGCCTGCTCCGGCGCGGTGGCGAGGCCCAGCTTCTTAAACTCCGGTTGGGCGCCAAGCCAGCCGCCGAAGCCGCGCAGCGCGGTGAAGCTGATGAGCGGGTCATGCACGAGGTTCGTGGGCACGCGCCACGCGGGCAGCGCGGCGGTGAAGTCGGCGGCCAGCGTGAGGCGGCCGTTGAGCACGAGATTTTCGCCGCGCGCGGTGGCGGTGACGTCGAGCAGTTGCCAGCCGACGTTGCGCGGGATCGGCAGCCACGGCGCGAGCGCGGCCGGCGCGGCCTCGACGCGCAGCCACGCGTTGCTCGCGAGTTCGGGCGCGGGCCGGCCGGTTTTCTCGATGCGCTCGAAGGCGGCGAGCATCGGCGCGCGGTTCGTCCCGGTGCCGACGATGACCCATTTGCCGATCTCCAGAAAATCCACGAACGACTTGTCCGGCTTCGTGACATACCAGCCGCCGCCGTAGCGGATGTTGAATTTTTTCGGCGCGGGCAAATGCAGCCGCTGGACCAGCTCGCGGAAATTTTTTTCCCAAACGCGCGCCTCGTCCTTCAAGTGGCTGCGGTCCTGGAGCACGGACTCGTTCTGCTCCTTCTCGATGTGGACGGCGAGCAGCCACGTGGCGGGCGCGCCGTCGTGGCCGTGGATTTCAAACACGTGCTCGCGCAGCGCGGCGAGGTCGAGCAGCGGCCGGAGCAGGTCGGCGCAGTCGGGCGGCGGATTTGTCGCGGGCTGAAGCGCGGGCAGGAGCGTGGCCAGCGCGCGCTTGGTGAGCGCCTCGCGCAACTGCACCGAGGCCGGGAGCGCGGCCAGCTCGCGCCAGGTCGGGGCGTTCGTCTGCCCGGCGAGCGTGGCGGTGCCGGCGAACTGCCACCGCAGCCACAGCTCGCTCGACGGCTCTTGGCGCGGACGGCAGCCGGTGACGAGCAGCGCGAGCAGCAGGGTGGCGGAAATTATTTTTGGGAATCGCATCGGGCGCGCTTGTCTTAGCGGAAGCGGCGCGGCGCGCGCAACGGCGAATCCACGCGGCACGCCGGCTACGCCTTCGCGGCATCTGGCTTCGGGGCGGCGGGCTGGGCTTCGGTCTTCGCTTCCGGTTTGTGCAATCGCACTTCCGGTTTCGGCGCGGGTTTGGTTTCCGCTTTCGCTTCGGTCTTCGTCGCCGCCACCGCCGGCTTCGTTCCCCCGGTTTCGATCTTCACGAGCTTGAGCTGTTTGCCGACGCCGTCGAGCAGCAGCACGACCAGGCGTTTGAGCGACTGCTCTTCGCTGTGGAAGAAAAACCACAGCGTCAGCACGGTCAGCGCGATGAGCGGCACGCTCGCCCACCACGGCAGCGCGCGGCTGAGGAGCAGCTCGAAGCCCAGCGACGACCAGAACGCCAGCTTTGCCAGGAGGCTCCACTGCGTCGCGAGCCGGCAGCGGAAGAGCTGCCGCCCGCGCCCGTGCGACTCGGCGACGGTCGTGAGCTGGAGGTCGCACCAGCGGCTGCCGGAAATTTCCACGTCGTATTCGCTCCAGCCCTCGTCGGTTTTGTTCTGCCAGCCCTCCTTGTCGAGGCGCTTGAGCACGGCGTTGAGAAAGTCGAAGCGCTCGATCCACGTCTCCGCCCAATAGAGCGCCGCGTCGCACGGGACGTTGCCCTGTTTCAAATGCACCGCGTCAAGCGAAGCGTGCGTGGCGAGCGGCGTCTGGTTGAGCTTGAGGCGGCCCTTGTAGCGGGCCCAGCCGCGCTCGATGGGTTGGAGGAAAAAGAGCAGCGCCACCAGCGGCCGCGACCAGAAATGTTTTTTGCGCTTCGGCAGATTTGCCTGCGCCGCCGCGATGATGCAGAGCACGATGGACGCCACGAAGCTCGCCAGCCCCAGCGGCAGCAGGCGCTCCCACACCACGCTCAACACGAGCAGCGGCAGCGTGACGAGCACGTGGTATTCGAGGCTCGTCATGAACATCAGCGCGTAGTTCGGCTGGCCCGCGTAGATGGACTGGAACAATCCGCTGCCGAAAATTCCGTGGTAGATCATGTCGCGCCGCAGCGTCACGCCGAGCTTCGCCGCGGTGTAGATGCGCCCGCGCCAGATGCTCGCGCCGAAGCTGTTGAAATACTCCGGGTGCTTGCGCACGAGCAGCGCCTCGGCCTCGCCGTAACCGGCCTGCTGTTTCAGATACGCGCGCGCCGTCGAACGCCGGTAGTGCCACACGAATCCCGCCGCGCTGAAGCCGATGCGGTAGCCGTGCTGCTGCAAGCGCCAGCACACGTCCACGTCGTCGCCGGCCTTGCGGAAGATCGCGTCGAAGCCGCCGATCTCATCGAGCGCCCATTTCCAGAACGCCATGTTGCAGCCGGGGATGTGCTCGGCCACGCGGTCGTTCAACATCACGTGCGCCGGGCCGCCTGGAGAAACCATCACGCACGCGGCAATCGGCGAATCCTCGGGCGGGAGAAAATTATGGCCGCCGATGCCGATGAAGCGGCTGCGCAACAAATCGCCCACGAGATAATACAGCCAGTCCTCGTCCGCGCGGCAGTCCGAGTCGGTGAAGGCCACGATCTCGCCCGTCGCGGCGTTGATGCCCGTGTTGCGCGCGACGGAGAGGCCCTTGTTCACCTGGCGGATCGTGCGCACCTTCGGATACAGCGACGCGATCTGCGGCGTGGCGTCCGTCGAGCCGTCGTCCACGAGGATGATTTCGCAGTTGGGATAGTTGAGCCGCCCGAGCGAATCGAGGCAGGCCTTGAGCGTCTTGCCGCCGTTGTAGCTCGCGACCACGACGGAAACTTTCGGCGTGCTTGGCAGCGGAAAATGCGGCGCCGTCGCGAACGCCTGCTTCACCACCGCGAACGCCGGCTTGGGCACGCGGTTGCGCGTCGTCAGGCCGAACGCCCAGTCGTTGATCGCGATGCCGTCCTTGAACCACTCGTCCGTGTAGCTATACACCACCGTGCCCGCCAGCCCGCCGCGGAACGCCGCCTCGATCTGCCACGCGAGGATTTCGCCCTGCGCCGGCTCGCCCTCGCGGATCGTATCAATGCCGAATTCGCCGAGCATCAGCGGCTTCGTGTCCGCGATCATCTGGAGGCGCGCCAGATAATTTTCCAGCGGCCGCTGCTGGTGCAGGTAAACGTTGAACGTCAGGAAATCCACGCTCGCCGACTGGAGGAATTCCGTGGGCGGGAAATTGGCGAAGGTGCAGAGGCACTCCGGGTCCACCGACTTCGCGAGGTCCACCAGCTCGTCAATGAACTCGCCCACCTTCGCCGCGCCGGTCCAGCGGACGACATCGGGCGGGATTTCGTTCACCACGCTGAAGGCGAACACGGCGGGATGGCCGGCGCAGGCGGTCACGGCGTTCTTCACCGCGGCCCGCGCGGCGCCGCGGAAATCCTCCGAGTCGAGGAAGCAGAGGTGCTTGGCCCACGGCACGTCCACCAGCAGCTTGAGGCCGTGCTCCTCCGCGAGGTCGAGGAACCAGCGCGGGGGCGGATGGTAGATGCGCAGCACGTTCGCGCCGAGGTCCTGGAGCTGCACGAAATCCAGCCGCGTCTGCGCCGGCGAGGCGAAGCCCGAGGCCTCCGGCCCGAAGGGGCCGTAGGTGACGCCCTTGACGTAGAACTTTTTCCCGCCGAGGCGGAAAAACTTTCCATCCACGGTGACGCGCGGACGCGGGGAGGAGGCGGCGTCCATGAATCAAAAAATGTAGCGCGGGCGACTCGGCATGAGCGTGGTGGACTTAACAGAAGAGTGCGGCGGGGTCAACCGCGCCGGGAGCGCGCCGGAAATGCTCCGGTGTTTCCGGCCGCGTCCGGGCGCGGCCTCGGAGCGCGGCCTTTAGGCCGCTTCAGCATCCGAGGTCGCGGATGAAAAGAGTGGCGGCGGGCGTCCGAACGATGAAGCGGCGTAAACGCCGCGCTCCTCGCGCCGGAGCGGCGGTGGCGACAACGATGGTGGGGCGCGGTGTCCTCACCGCGCCGCGGACAGGCCGAGCGATTACTGTGTGTTCAAATATTAATTTGCACGGGCCGGGGTGCAGCGCATATTCGCTACATTTCTGGTGGGAACCCGGCAATGAAAAAACTGATGCCATCCGTTTGCGTCCTGCTGACCATCGCGCTGCCAGGCTTGGCGCAGATCTTCACGAATTTCTCCGTGACTCTGAGCGGGTCGCAGGAAGTCCCGGCCACCTTCAGCACAGCGACGGGCGGCGGCACGATCACGCTGGATACGAACGCGAACACGTTGACGTTCGTGGGTCTGAGTTTCTCGGGCTTGGCCGCCAATTCGCGGGCCGCTTATATTCAGGGCCCGGCAGGGGTTGGGACGAATGCCGGCGTGATTTACGCGCTCTTTCCCACCTACATGGGGGTGGGAACAAGCGGGACGATTCACGGGACGTTGCCGATGGTTGACAGCACCTTCACCGTCGCGCAACAACTCCCGCAGCTTCAGTCGGGCTTGTGGTATTTGAACATCTACGGCTGGCTGGCCTTCCCCGACGGCGAGATTCGCGGGCAGTTGGTGCCGGTGGCCGAGGCGGTGCCCGAGCCAGGCGTGCTGGCCCTGTCCGCCATCGGTTTCGGCCTGCTCGGACTGCGGGCGCTACGGCGTTGAGCTTGGGTCGTTGGCCCTCGGCTTTTCCCATCCCTCACTTCTTCGGCTCCACCACCGGCGGCGTGGGGAATGGCGGGGCGGTGGCCTGGCGTTCGAGGATGCCGAGGTAGGTGTCGGCGAGGGTGTTCTCCGTGAGATAGGGAGTCAGGTGGCGCGAGCGTTCGAGGTATGGCCGCGCGCGCGCAAAGTTCCCGAGCTGCATCTGGTGCCAGCCGAGGTGCGCGAGCATGAAGTAGCCGTTGGGGTCGAGATGTTCGGCGCGATCAAAGAATGGCTTGGCCTCCTCGTGTTTCCCGAGCCAGTGCAGGCACATGCCGATGCGCAGGTTGTTGAGCGGGCCGTAGGGGTTCAGCTCGCGCGAGCAGTGAAACCACTCCATCGCCTTCACCGCCAGCGCGGCGTAGTCGTCCCCGCCCTGCCACGCGTCGAGCCGATACTGCTCGCCGATCTCGTGGGCGGTCTCGGGGTTTTGCGGCTCGAGGGCGAACGCGGCCTTGAGCAGTTCGCGTCGGCCGTTCGGATCCGTTTCGCGGAGGGCATTGGCCTGCCGGAGGAGCGCGTCCTCGCGCCCGAGCCGCCGGCCCTCCCACGCGCCAAGCCCGATGAGCGCGAGCGCCGCGAGCGTGAAGGCGAGCTTGGCGAGAATGCCGCCGCGCCACCAGTCGCGCTCAGTCGCGTAACGCTGGTGGCTCGCGAGCAGCGCGAGCAGCGCGATGGCGAGAATGGCGTTGGCGGGAATCTGCATGTTGAAGTCGAAGAAAGAATGGACGAGCAGCGCGAACACGCCGGCGCTCGCGCCCAGGACGAAGGCGGCGCGGTTGCTGTGCTGGCGGTTACGTTCGCCGCGCTTGGCGGTGAAGTCGAGGTTCGGCGGGCGCTGGAGAAATTTCCAACTCCGCACCACGCCCCAGCCCGTGAGCGCCACCGTGGCGAGCACGAGCGCGAGGCCCACCACGCCCCAGTCGGCGAGGGTGTTGAGGTAGTCGTTGTGAACGTAGAGCGGGCGCGGCTGGACGGTCTCGGGCCGGAACTCGCGGAAGCGCGCGTCGAAATGCGCCGGCCCGACGCCGACCCACGGGCTGGTCTGCCACATTTTCACCGCGGCCTTCCAGATGTTGAGCCGGATGCCGCCGGAGCTTTCCCATTCCGTGTCGGAAATTTTTTCGAGCCGCCGCTGGAGATAATCCGAGCGCATCGAGAAAATCACCGCCGTCGCCGCGAGCGCGACGGTCAGCAGCAGTGCGGGCAGCCGGTAACGCGGCTCGCGCAGCGCCGCGAGAAGAAACACCACCAGCCCCGCGCCCGCCGCGATCCAGCCCGCGCGCGAGACGGTCACGGCGATGCCCGCGAGCAGCACGAGCGTGGCGTAGGCGATCAAAATTTTCGCGAGGTGCCCGATGCGCCCGCCCACGACATACGCGAGGCCGAGCGGCGCGAGGAGTTCGAGGAAGCCGGCGAGGTGGTTCGGGCAGATGAAGGTGCCGGAGCCGCGCTTGGCGTAGCCCGCGGGCCGCGCGAAGCCCCAGACGGTGTTGGATTCCGTCGCCCACTGGTAGATGCCGTAAGCCGCGATGCCCATCGCCACGGCGAGGAGCGCGAAGCTGACGACCTGCGGCGCCTCGCGGTGCGTGGCGTTGTTGAGCAACGCGAAAAAAATCACGGCATAAACAAGGACGCGGACGAGTTCAAACCGCGCGGCGTATTCGATGTCCGCCTGGAGATAGCGCACGACCGCGTAGAGCACGAACGCGAGCACCGCCCAGCACACCGGCGGCCAGTGGAAGCGGCATTCCGGGTCCAGCCAGCACCGCACCACCCACAGCGCGAGCACGCCGAGCGTGGCGAACTGGATCACGAGAAATTCCGGCGCGCGCACCGCGCCCATCGCCAGCGGGCCGTAAAGGAGGATGGCGACAATGAGGCCGAGGACGGCCCATTGGCACCAGCCGGCCAGTTGCGCGCGAGTCATTGCGCGTGAAGGTAAGGGCGGGCGCGGGCGGGAGGCAAGTTTCGGTGCGCGGTGCGCGGGCTACTTCACCGCGCGTTTGAAATGCCGGTCGAGCCACGCGAGCGCGGCGGCCTCGGCTTTCTCCGCGTCGGCACCCTTGAAGCCGTGGCCCGCGCCTTCGAGCGTGAGCAGTTCCACCTCCACACCGCATTGCTGGAGGCGGTCGCGCATCCAAAGCCCTTGCTCGTAGTTCACGTATTTGTCCTCCGTGCCGTGCAGGATGAGCGTGGGCGCCGCGTGCGGCGTGGCCCAGTTGAGCGGACTGCCGCGCACGTGCTCGGCGCGATGCGTCGAAAGGTCGCCGCCGAAAAAGAGCGGCAGCACCTCCGCGGCGTCCACGCTTTTCCCGTAGGACTTCGTGAGATCGCTCGGGCCGTAGTAATTCACCACGCCCGCGATGGCGCTGGATTGATCCAGGTTGCCGCCGTCGCCTTCGAATTCCTTCACGCCCGCCGTCACGCCGAGAAATTGCACGAGATGTCCGCCCGCCGAACCGCCGAGCGCCGCGATGCGCGCCGGGTCAACGTGGAGTCGCGTCGCGTTCGCGCGCATCCAGCGGACGGCGGCCTTGCAATCGTAAACGGCGGCGGGAAAGCGGTTCGTCGGCGCGAGCCGGTAAGTGATGGTCACGGCGACGTAGCCGCGCGACGCGAGCGTGAGGCAGAGCTTGTCGTAGCTCTCGCGCTTGCCCGCGCGAAAGCCGCCACCGTGAATGCACACTACGGCGGGAAACGGGACCGTGAATGCACACTACGGCGGGAAACGGGCCGCTGCCGCCCTTCGGCTGCGCGAGATTCAACTCCAGCGGCTCGCCGCCGGGCCGCGCGAACTCCACGCCGCGCTCGAAGGCGACATTGTCCGGCACGGCCAGTTCGGCGGCGCGGAGGGTGAGGGAAAGAAAAGTGGCGACGGTTGAAACCGCGACCCAGCGTGCAGTGAAGGAGAACATGGCGCGAGGCTAGATGGCTCGTGGACGCTTGCCAAGACTGCACGAGCCGGGAATTCTCGCCGCCATGTCCACGCCCACTTTGCTGAAAAGTTTTCTCCTGAGTTTCCTTTGCGCCGTCGCCTGCGCGTCACTCGCCGGCGAACCGGCGAAGGTTTTGAAAGTCTGGCTCGACGGCATCGCGGGGCCGAAGCCGGAGGGAAATTTTCCGAAAGAGGAAGTGCTGCCGCCGGTTCCGAAGGGGAAGCCCGTGGTGCGGCTCGCGAATGTCAGTTCGCCGGAGCTGCTCGTCTTTCCCGCGCCCAAGGACAAGGCCACGGGCACGGCGGTCGTCATTCTGCCCGGCGGCGGTTTCTCGAAACTCGCGATGGACCTCGAAGGCACGGAGGTCGCTGAGCATTTCAACACGCTCGGCGTCACCGCGTTCGTGCTCAAGTATCGCACGCTGCCGGAGAAGCAGGAGAACCCCGCGCTCGGCCCCGCGATGGACGCGCAACGCTCCGTGAGCCTCGTGCGCAGCCGCGCGGCGGAGTTCGGAGTGCGCGCCGACCGCATCGGGATGCTCGGCATTTCCGCCGGTGGCCAGTCCGCGCTCATCGCCACGAGCAATCACGCCCGCCGCCTCTACGAACCGAAGGCCGACGCGGACAAAGCCTCGTGCCGTCCCGATTTCCTCGCGCTGGTGTATCCGTGGAAAATCCAGGACGCGAAGGACGCGACGAAGGAAGGTGGAGGGCAGCGTGATGCTTTTCTCCCAGCTCAAGGCCGCGAAGGTGCCGTGCGAGATGCATATCTACCAGAAGGGCGGCCACGGCTTCGGCCTGCGCCCCGCCGACGCGCCGTGCCCGACGGACTGGCCGAAGCGCTTCGCGGAGTGGCTGAAGGTGAACGGGTGGTGAGCCCGCGTTCGGAGGGACGAGCTACGCGAGTCCCCAATCAACCCGGCCACGGCGCGTCGAGCGGGACGGGCGGCTGGTCGCGCCATTCGGGGAAATTTTCGAGGTCGGAAACTTTGGCGTGGTCGTTGAGCGCGGCGACGAGGGCGGTGAGGAATTCCGCGTGGTGCTCGCCGAGTTTGGGTTTCAAAAACTCGATGAAGTAGGCGATGTCCCACGGGACGGCTACGTCGTTAGCCACGGGAAGTTCCGGGCCGGTGAGGAGGGTTCTGAGCTGGCCGAGGAAGGGAGTGTCCGGTTGCGATTCGAGCAGGGCGATGAGGTGGCGGAGGAAGGCGATGCGCGGCGTGGTATTGGCGTGGGGCGGCGCGTTCAGTCGCCAGTTCGCGGCGAGAATCTGGCGGGCTTCCTCCAGCTTGCCGAGCATGAT
>JACQFS010000161.1 GCA_016199935.1 Verrucomicrobiota bacterium | reverse complement strand
TCGGTGGTGATGCGGTCGGCGCGCGCGTGGCCGTGGAGATTTTCCGGCACGTCGCGCACGGCGATGGTCGGGATCGGTTTGGCCACGGAGCGGGCGATGGTTTCGCGGCCGGCGCCGTGGTTGATGATCGTGTTGTTGTTGCCGACGACGTAGTTGTTCACCACGGTCGTGTTTTGGTAGAGCACCTTGGTGTGGCTCTCCGGCACACGATGGACCCACGGGTTGCGATCGCAGAAACGATTCGCGGGCACGTAGGTGTAGTGGCCGAAACTCAGGCCGAACTCGAAGCCCACGCCCACGTTGCCGCCGAAATAGGTGAAGCCGATTCCCGAATTGAAACGCGCCGCCGGCGGGAGCGGTGCCCAGCCGCAGTGGCTCGACGAGTAGCGCCACGAAACCCACGAGGGTCCCCACGTCGTCTCCGGCACCCACACCCAACTGTAGCGCGGATGGCAATACCAGCGCCCATAGTGGAACGGTGCCCAGCCCCACGAGTAGTCCGACTGCCAATACCACCCGCTCGTCGTCCACAGCCAGCGACCGCGGTCGCCGTAGGGACGCCAGCCCGCGTTCGCGACCACGACGGTCGGCTGCCAGCACCAGCCGTAGTCGGAGACCTGCACCCAGTTGCCATACGGCTGAAGTTCCTCGTAAAAATAATTCACGGTGACCTGCTGCGCGGGTTGCTGAATGACGACGGTGGCCGTGCCCTCGGGCGGCGCGGGTTGGGCGACGACGCCGTTGAGCGCGGGCGGCGCGGCGTTTGCGGCCACGCCTTGCGGTGCCGGCGCGGGCGCGGGTGCCGGAGCACTGGCGGTTGCGCCCGGCTTGGATTTGATGAGCGTGGTGATGACGTTGTCGGTGACGCCGAGGTCGTGGAGGAAAATGATTTCCTCCGACGACGGCGAGAAATCGCGCTGCGCCTTGGCGATGTAGGCGAGCAACACGTCCTCGCTCACGCCGGCCTGCGCGAGGCGGATGATTTCGTCGAGCTTCGGCGAGGGCTTGAAGTTCGCCGGCAACGTGCCCACCGCGGGCCTCACGGCGGCGCTTGAGTCGGCCGTGGCGGGAACGACAGTGGTGGGGATCGGCGAGTCAGGCTCGGCCGCGGCACCGAGCCAGGCGACGCTGCACGAGGCAACGAGAATTTTTCCGAACCGCGAGAATTTTGTTTTCATAGTCATCTTTCTTTCAGGTCTGGCTCGCGCCGCCGGTTTCCGCCGGCCCGGCTCAAGTTGCGCCTGAATTAAACTAATCTGGCGATTCGACTCGCGCCACCCCCGCCTATTCATCAAGCGACCGGCGGCCCGATTGCCAAGGGGAGGCGCGGTGTTGCGGGCCATGAACGAGGCATCGCAATCCGCGCCTTGGGTGAAGCGCCAGCCCGCGCGTTACCGATAGTTTGATGGGGTTTGCTCGTGCCTGCTCGACAGGTATCCGCTCGCGGCCACGATTCGATTTTCAGGCATCGAAATTATTTCGCCAGCGATTGAAAATTCCGGCGCGCCACGCCGGTGCCGGTCGCCGCCGACAAAAGCGTTGCTTCGCCGGAAGTGCTTGGACAGATTATGCGCGCCCGGTGGAGAGATGGCTGAGTGGTTGAAGGCACACGCCTGGAAAGCGTGCGTAGCTAAACACTACCGAGGGTTCGAATCCCTCTCTCTCCGCCATTTCCTTCGCACCGAGTAGCGCCCGGCTGGTTGAAAGCTTGCGCTCCGCCGACGCTCTGAGCAGCATCCCGCCTCACTTGACCAACATGAAAAGATATTCGATCCGTTTCGCCATCGGCTGCGTCGTCCTCCTGCTCGTGTTCGCGGGTTGTTCCACTCCCACGCCCAAGAAAGTGCTCGTCGTCACCACCACCACCGGCTTCCGTCATAGCTCGATCGAGACGGCGGAGAAGATCATCGCCGAGCTGGGCGCGAAGAGCGGCGCGTTCACCGTGGACTACGCGCGCGTCACGCCGCCGGACGTGATGCGCAAGCCGAACGCGCCCAAGCCCACCGGCGACGCGAAAAAGGACGAGGCGAACAAGAAACGCTTCGACGCCGACCTGGCGAAATACAAGGCCGTCGAGGACGAGAGCAACGCGTCGCTCAAGAAATACGCCGAAGACCAGAAGGCCGTGCTTGCCGAGAAGATGTCACCGGCCGCGCTGAAGAATTACGACGCGGTGATTTTTGCCGAGACCACCGGCGACCTGCCGCTGCCGGACCCGGAGGCGTTCATCAAGTGGGTCGAGGCCGGCCACGGCTTCTGCGCGATGCACAGCGGGAGCGATACGTTTCACAAATTCCCGCCCTACATCGAGATGCTCGGCGGTGAGTTCAAGACGCACGGCGCGCAGGTCAGCGTGACCGCGATCAACAAGGAGCCGACGCATCCCGCCGTGAAGCACCTGCCCGCGCAGTGGGAAGTCTTCGACGAGATTTACGAGTTCAAGACTCACGAGCAGACGAACGTCCACGAGCTGCTCTCGATGGACAAGCATCCGCAGACCAAGGAGCCGGGCTACAACGGCATGTCGTGGTATCGCACGCCCGGCAAGGGCCGCGTGTTCTACACCTCGCTCGGCCATCGCGAGGACATGTGGGATCCCGAGTGGAAGGACGCCAAGGGCGAGCGCAAGAATCCGCCCGCGATCGCGCTGGCCTACCAGCAGCACATCCTCGGCGGCATCAAGTGGGCGCTGGGTTTGGAGAAATAGCCGGCCGACATTTCAATTCACACCATTGCCATGAAAAAACTCACCGCCATTCTCGCGACGTCGCTCGCGCTCACCCTCAACCTCATCGCCGCCGACTCCGCCGGCTTCGTCCCGCTGTTCAACGGCAAGGACACGGCCGGCTGGCACCTGCGCCGCGAAAAGGGGCACAATAGTTGGAGCATCGAGCCGGGTGGCGTGCTCAAAAACACGGTGAACACCGGCGAGCACGGCACCGATCTCGTGACCGACAAAAAGTTTTGGAACTTCACCGTGCGCTACGAGTTCATGACGCCGGACAATTCCAACAGCGGCTTCTACCTCCGCGGCCGGCACGAGATTCAAATCCTTGGCGACCACAAATCCGGCAAGGCATCGCTCACGGGCAACGGCGCGATTTACAACTTCAAGGCTCCGGATGTGTTCGCCACCAAGCCCGCCGGCGAGTGGCAGACCGTCGAGGCGAGGATCGTGGACAACAAGATCACCGTGATCCTCAACGGGAAAAAGATTCACGATCAGGTCGAGTGCAACCAGGCCACCGGGAGCGAGATTGACAAGAACGTGACCGAGCCGGGCCCGCTCTTCCTCCAAGGCGACCACGGCACCGTGAGCTTCCGCAACGTGAGCATCAAGGAACTGGCGAAGTGAGCCGGGCAATCGTAAAGTAGTCGCCATGACGACGCGCCGGTTTCTTCTCATCGGCACTTTGTTGATGATCGGAATCGTCCTTTGTCTCCATTGGGTGAATTTCTTTGGAACGCCCTCCCGCCTTGGTGATCAAGGTTCTGGCCCTGATCTCGAAGTATTGCGAAGGAGTGGGAGAACGCGTGCAACTCCTAAATCATCCGAAGCGGCGCAAGGCAGCGTGAAGAGCGAACCAGACGACCCTACTGGCGAAAATTATTGGAAGCTGATGGAGGTGGATGAAAACGGTCTTCCCCGGCTGAAACGCGAAGTGGCCGATGCCTATCTTGCCAAGAAGGACCGCAACTCCGAGAGCCTGCTCGCTGTTTTCAAGGCCCGCCGCGATCCGGCTTACTTGAAGGAGGCGGCGCAGAAGTTTCCAGCGGACCGCTCCGTCCAGCTCGCCGTGATTCTCTCGGATGAGTTCAAGGGCGAGCGTCGCCAGTGGTTGGAGCGTTTCAAAGAGTCGTCGCCTGACAACCCCCTCGCCACCTATCTCTCCGCTCGTGAACACTTACAAAGCGGGCGCACTGAGGAGGCGTTGCAAGACTTGGTAGCTGGAAGCGGAAGACACAGCTTTGATGACCTGACCATGCAGGGGATGTTGCGAGCGGAAGAACTCTACGTGTCGGTGGATTTCACATCGCCAATGGCAAAGACCATGGCGATGGCAGACGGGATGAACCCGATGTTCACTGAACTGCGCGGCCTTTCCCGCGAAATGACAAATCTGGTCGCCGGCTACCGTCAGGCAAATGATGGTGCCTCTGCCGACAAAATGATGCAGGCGGGTTTGGAAATGGCGCGGCAGCTTCAGAGCGGTCCGGGAGGACGCCTCGTCATCAATCAAATGGTGGGCATTGCCATTGAGCAACAGTTCATGCGGCTGATGGAACTGGGACAAGCATCACAGATGCTTGGGGTTTCAGTTGAGGAACGCCTCGCGCAAATGAAAGCTCAACGAGCCGAGTTCGGCGAGCTGACCAAGCAAAGCATATCCCTGTATGAGCTGCCAGAACGCGAACAGGCGCTGTATTTCGACCGGCTGAAGGTTAACGGTGAACTCGACGCCATGCGTTGGCTCAAGGAGCGGTTGCAAAACGCGCAACCACCTCCGTAGCCGGTTTACTTCAGCAACTCTTCCGCAATCTGCACCGCGTTGAGCGCGGCGCCCTTGAGGAGTTGGTCACCCGAAACCCAGAAGCACAGGCCATTCTCCATCGCGCAGTCGAGGCGCAGGCGGCCCACGGCGCAGTTGTATTTCTCGGAGGTGTGGAGCGGCATCGGATATTCCTTCTTCTCCGGCGCGTCCACGACATCGAGGCCCGGAGCCTTGGCGAGCACGGCGCGCGCGGCGGCCACGCTCACGGGCTTCTCGAACTCCGCGCTCACCGCGATGGAGTGCGAGCGATACACGGGCACGCGCACGCAGGTGACGCTCGCCTTGAACGTCGGCAGGTGCATGATCTTGCGGCCCTCGTTTTCCATCTTCATCTCCTCCTTCGTGTAGCCGGTGTCGAGGAACGAGTCCACGTGCGGGATGACGTTGAAGGCGATCTGGTGCGGATAGACTTCCTTCGTCACGGGCTGCTTGTGAACGATCTGCTCGACCTGCCTTTCGAGTTCCTCCAACGCCTTCGCGCCCGTGCCGGACACGGCCTGGTAGCTGGAGGCAAAAATGCGCTTCACGCCAAACGCCCGGTGCAGCGGATACAGCGCCATAAGCGTGATGGCCGTGGTGCAATTCGGATTGGCGATGATGCCCTTGTGCTGCTTCACGTCGGCCGCGTTGATCTCGGGCACGACGAGCGGCACGTCCGGGTCCATGCGGAACGCGCTCGAGTTGTCCACCACCACGCAGCCGGCCTTCGCCGCGATCGGCGCGAACTCCTTCGAGATGCCGCCGCCCGCGCTGAACAGCGCGATGTCCACGCCCTTGAACGATTCCTTGGTCAGCTCGGTGACGGTGACGTCGTGGCCCCTGAACTTGAGCTTCTTGCCCACCGAGCGGGCGGAAGCGAGCAGCACCAGTTTCCCGACCGGGAACTGGCGCTTCTCCAGCGTCTTGATCATCTCGATGCCGACGGCGCCCGTCGCACCGACCACGGCCACTACAGAATTACGGTTCATAAAAGGGGCGGCATCATAATGCGCGAACGCGGCGTGTCAACGGGGCCGGAAACGCTTTGCCGGCCGGCCACTGCCCTGCCACACTCGCCGCATGGCTGGCGAAATCATTCCGCTCCCGGCGCCCGCGCGGCACGAGAAGACGCTGCTCATCCGGCACGAGTTCCTCAACCACTACGGCACCGTCTTCGGCGGCTACATGATGCAGTGGGCCGACGACATGGCCTATAACGCCGCGTCGCTCGCGTTCCCCGGCGCGCGGTTCGTCACGCGCTGCTTCGGGCAGTTCGACTTCACCTCGCCGGTGCAGCTCGGCGACATCATCAAAATTTTCAGCGGAGTGGAAAGTGTCGGCGAGACTTCCTGCAAAATCCAGGTGTGGGCCGTCAATGCGCGCACCGGCGCGGAAGTGTTCCGCACCTTCGCGGTGATGGTGAACGTGCAGGAGGGGAAGAAGGCGCCGCTGAAGTCGTAGCCGCGCGAGTTTCGTCGGACGTCAGCTTTTCCCCGCGTGCTTGTGCCCGTGCTCGCCCCGCAGCTTCGCGATGATGCCCGGCATTTTCTCCAAAACAAAATCCACCTCCGCCTCGGTGTTGTAGAGGCCGAGGCTCAGCCTCAGGCAGCTCTTAGCCCGCGCCGCGCTCAGGCCCATCGCCGTGAGCACGTGCGACGGCGTGAGCGAACCGGTGGTGCAGGCCGAGCCGCTCGACGCGCAGACGTTGAGCTGGTCGAGCATCAGCAGGATGCCCTCGGCCTCGATGCCCTCGAAGGCGATGTTCGACGTGTTCGGCAGGCGGGCTTCCTTCGCGCCCGTGCGCACGGTGCGCGGGATGGTTTTCAGAATGCCGTCCTCAAGGCGGTCGCGGAGTTTGCGGACGCGCGTCTGTTCGTCGTCCAACGATTCCATCGCGAGCTGCGCGGCGCGGCCGAAGCCGATGATGTAGGGCACGTTCTCCGTGCCGGCACGGCGTCCGCCCTCCTGCCCGCCGCCGAAAACGTAGGGCGAAAACTTCGTGCGCTTCTTCACGTAGAGCAGCCCGATGCCTTTCGGCGCATGAAGTTTGTGCGCGCTGAGCGAGAGGAAATCCACGTCGAGCTCGCGCACGTCCATCTTCAACTTGCCCGGCACCTGCACGGCGTCGGTGTGAAAGAGCACGTCGTGCGCGCGGCAGATGGCGGCGATTTCCTCGATCGGGAAGAGGACGCCAGTCTCGTTGTTCGCCCACATGATCGAGACGACGGCGGTGTCCTTGCGGATGGATTTCTCGACGAGGTGGATGTCAATCGAGCCGTCCGACTCGACCGGCAGGAAGGTCACGTCGTGGCCGAGTTGCTTGAGGTGCTTGCCGAACTTCATGTTCGCCGAGTGCTCGACGGCGGTGGTGATGACGTGGCGCTTGCCCGGATTCGTGACGAGTGCGGAGTGGAGCGCGGTGTTGTTGCTCTCGGTGCCGCAGCTTGTGAAGAGAATCTCTCGCGGATCGGCGTTCACCATCGCCGCGCACTGCTCGCGTGCGGTCTCGATGGCCTGATGAAGCTGGTTGCCGAAGCGATAGACGCTCGACGGATTGCCCCACAGCTTCTCGAAGTAAGGCTGCATCGCCTCGATGACCTCCGGCGCGACGCGTGTGGTGGCGTTGTTGTCGAAGTAAATGACTTTGCGGTCCGGCATGACGGCGGGAGCTTAGGCAAACACGGGGAGAACGCAACGCGCGGGAATTTTTTTCGCCGATCCGCGCGCAAACCCAACTGGAATGCTCGTGTTGGCGGAAATCGCCGGTTGCATTTCACCTGCGCCGTAGGCATATCTACGCGTCCGCGCTCGATTGCGCGGAGCCGGAAGATTGTCCGGCGAATCTCGACTGATAATGAGCACCGCCACTGAAAATCCCGTCGCGCCCGCCGCCAAAACGGTGACGCACAATGAAGTCATCAAGGAGGCCATCCCGACGCTGGCCGGCAACCTCGCGGCCACGATGGCTTCCGGCACCGACCAGTTTTCCGCGGACGACCAGCAGTTCACGAAATTCCACGGCATCTACCAGCAGGACGACCGCGACCTGCGCAAGACGCAGAAAAAATTCATCATGATGATCCGCGGGCGCATCCCCGGCGGCGTGATGACGCCGAGGCAGTGGATCACCTTCGACGACCTTGCGACGACTTACGGCAACAACACGCTGCGCGTCACCACGCGGCAGAGCATCCAGTTTCACGGCGTCGTGATGTCCGGCCTCGGGCCGCTCGTGAAGAAAATCAACGAGTGCCTCCTCTCCACGCTCGCCGCGTGCGGCGACGTGAACCGCAACGTGATGGCCCCGCCCACGCCCGCTTACACGAAGGCGCGCGCGCAGGTCATCGAGGACTGCTACCGCGTGGCGATCGCGCTCGCGCCGAAGACCAAGGCGTATCACGCGATCTGGATTGATGGCGTGCAGCTCAACCTCGACGACCCGGCGAATAAGGAGTTCGCGGACCCGCTCTACGGCAAGACCTATCTGCCGCGGAAATTCAAAATCGCGTTCGCCATCCCGCCGATCAACGACGTGGACGTCTTCACCAACGATCTCGGCTTCATCGCCGTCGTCGAGAACGACCGGCTCGTCGGCTACAATCTCGCCGTCGGCGGCGGCATGGGACGCAGTCACGGCAACGACGCGACCTACGCGCGCCTCGCGGACGTCATCGGCTTCCTCACGCCGGACAAGCTCGTGGACGTCGCGAAAGCCGTGCTCACGATCCACCGCGATTTCGGCGACCGCACCGATCGCAAACACGCGCGGCTCAAATATGTCGTGCAGGAGCGGGGCGTGGATTTCATCCGCGCCGAGGTGAATCAGCGCGCCGGCCTCACGCTCGCGCCCGTGCGGCCTTACAAGTTCACCACCACCTCCGACATCTACGGTTGGCAGAAGCAGGTGGATGGGAAAATGTTTTTGACGCTCTTCGTCCAATCCGGCCGCGTGAAGGACGCGGGTAATGCGCGGATGAAGACGGCGCTGCGCCGCGTGGCGGAAAAATTCGGCCACGTCGAATTCCGCCTCTCGGCAAATCAGAACGTCATCCTCGCGAACGTCCCTGAGTCCGACCGCGCGGGCATCAACGCGCTGCTCGCCGAGCACAGCTTGAAGACCGAGAACCAGGCCACCGCTCTGCACGCCGCCTCGATGGCGTGCCCCGCGCTCCCGACTTGCGGCCTCGCGCTCGCTGAGTCCGAGCGGATGCTGCCCGGCCTCGTGGACCGCATCGAAAAACTCTGCGTTGAGGCCGGCCTTGCGGGCGAGGAGATCGTCATCCGCTCGACCGGCTGCCCGAACGGCTGCGCGCGCCCCTACATGGCCGAGATGGGTTTTGTCGGCAAGGCGCCCGGCCGCTACCAGCTCTGGCTCGGCGGCAACGCCCCCGGCACGCGGCTCAACACGCTCTTCAAGGACGTGCTGAAGGAAGCCGATCTCGAAACCGAACTGCGTCCCATCTTTACGCGTTACGCGAAGGAACGGGACAAGGGCGAGCGGTTCGGCGACTGGTGCGACCGCGTTTTGCTGAAGGAAACCGCCGCGGCGTAACGAGCATCGGCGACACCGTCAGATTGAGATTCTGACGGTCGAACCTGCAATTTCCGAAACTCCATGGCCGAAGAAAAACCATACCGCAGCCTCGTTAAAGCCGTCTCGTGGCGCGTGACCGGCACGTTCGACACGATCGTGATCTCGTTCTTGATCACCGGCCAGGCGAAGTGGGCCTTCACCATCGGCTTCGTCGAATTGTTCACGAAGATCTTCCTCTACTACGTCCACGAACGGATTTGGAACCGCCTGTCCTTCGGCCGGGTCAAGGGCAGGGATGATTTCAACATTTAGCCGACGCGAATTGAACGCATGAATTCCTGGACGCCCGAAAAAATCTCCGCCGCCAACGCCGAGCTGCGCGGCCAGTCCGCCCTCGGCATCGTGAAGTGGGCCATCGCGCAAGCGCACGGCCGCGCCGTCGTCTCGACGAATTTCCGTCCCTACGAGGCCGCTATCCTCCACCTCGTCACGCAAGTGCAGCCGGACATCCCGGTGCTCTGGGTGGACCACGGCTACAATCGCCCCGCCACCTACACGCACGCCGAGCAGCTCAGGGCGCAGCTCAAATTAAACATCAAAGCCTACCTGCCGAAGCTCACCGCCGCGCACTACGACGCGGTCCACGGCGGCATGCCCGAGCCGACGCCGGAGAACGAGGAGCACATCAAGGCCTTCAGCACCGTGATGAAACTGGAGCCGTTCCAGCGCGGCATGAAGGAACTCGCGCCGACCGTCTGGCTCACCGCGCTGCGCAAGGTGCAGAACCCGAACCGCGCCGGCCTCGACATCGTGTCGCACGACGGAAATTTCGGCTCGCTCAAGGTCAGCCCCGTCTTCCACTGGAGCGATGCGGAGATGGAAAATTATTTGAAGCAACACCAACTCCCGAACGAGTGGGATTACTTCGACCCGGCCAAAGCCGATGACAAACGCGAGTGCGGGTTACACGCGAGCTGGGGTGGAAAGGCGGTCGCGCAACAATGATTTCAACCACGAATGGACACCAATTCACACGAATGAATAGCCTGATTCGACGCAAGCTGAGAATGGATTCGTGTCCATTGGTGTCCATTCGTGGTTAAACTTTTTTCTGATGAGTTCCTATCACCTAGACCATTTGCAGTATCTCGAAACGGAAGCGATTCACATCATGCGTGAAGTCGCCGCCGAGTTTGAGCGGCCCACGCTGTTATTCTCCGGCGGCAAAGATTCCATCTGCCTCCTCCGCCTCGCGGAAAAGGCGTTCCGCCCGTCCGACATTCCGATGCCGTTCCTCAACGTGGACACCGGCCATCATTTCCCCGAGCTGAACGTGTTCCGCGACCACCGCGCCGCGCAACTTGGCGGCAAGCTCATCGTCCGCAAGGTCGTGGACGCCATCGCCGCCGGCATCGCCGTCGTTTCACCCGGCGAGATCAGCCGCAACCGCCTCCAGATTCCCACGCTGCTCGCGGCCCTCGAGGAGTTCCGCTTCGACTGCGCCATCGGCGGCGCGCGGCGCGACGAGGAGAAGGCGCGCGCGAAGGAGCGCTTTTTCAGCTTCCGCGACTCGTTCGGTCAGTGGGATCCGAAAAATCAGCGCCCGGAAATCTGGAACCTCTACAACGCGCGCGTAAACCCCGGCGAAAACATGCGCGTCTTCCCGCTCTCCAACTGGACCGAGATGGACGTGTGGGAATACATCAAGCGCGAGAAGCTCGAGGTGCCCACGATTTATTTCAGCCACACGCGCAAGTGCGTCCGCCGCCACGGCCAATGGCTTCCCGTCACCGACCTCCTGCCGCCGAAGCCGAAGGAGGAAGTGAAGGAACTCGTCGTGCGCGTCCGCACCATCGGCGACATCATCAGCACCGGCATGGTCGAGAGTCCGGCGAACACCGTGGACGACATTCTCGCCGAGATCGCCGCCGCGCGCGTGACCGAACGCGGCTCGCGCGCCGACGACAAATCCTCCGAGGCCGCGATGGAGGACCGCAAGAAGGCGGGCTATTTCTGAAATGCTTCCCGCCGTGAACCGCCTCGCCCTCCTTCGAAAAATCCGCGCCGCGCTCGTGCTCGTCGCGCTGCTTTCGTTCCGCGCCTTTGCGGCGGCGCCGGCGGAATCGTTCGATGTCGTGGTTTATTCCGGCGTGCCGTGCGGCTTTGCGGCGGCGGTGGCCGCGGCGCGCGATGGCGCGAGCGTGCTGCTCATTGAGCCGACGAAGCACGTCGGCGGACTGAACACCAGCGGCCTCAACACCGCCGAGACCGAGCACATGCTCAAGTGGACCTTCGGCGGCATCGCGCGCGAGTTTTACGAGCGGCTCGGCAAACGCCTCGGCAAGGATGGGCCGGCGTATTACTTCCCATCGGGCGAGGCCGAAAAAGTTTTCACGGAAATGCTCGCCGAGGCGAAGGTGCCCGTGCGTTTCGGCGCGCGCGTCGAGAAGGTGACGAAAGACGGCGCACGCATCCGCAGCATTTCGCTGAGCGATGGCTCGACCGTGGCGGCGAAGGTGTTCGTGGACGCGGGCTACGAGGGTGACCTGATGGCGCGCGCGGGCGTGGGCTACTCGTGGGGCCGCGAGTCGCGCGCGGAGTTTGGCGAGAGCAAGGCCGGCATCAGCTTCGACCCGCCGCGCAAGGCCGCGACGGTGGACGAGCAGGGCAAGCTGCTCCCCGGCATCAGCGGCTGGGCGCGCGATTTCAAGGAAGGCGACGGCGACCGGAAGGTGATGAATTACAACTGGCGTCTCTGCCTGAGCAACGACCCGAAGACGCGCGCTCCCATCCCGCCGCCGGCGCATTACGACCGCGCGCGGTTTCGTCTTTTGGAAAACTGGCTGCGTGAAATGTCCGCCGCCGGCAAGGCCGTGAAGCTCACCGACATTCTCGACCTCTACAATCACGCCCCGGGCCGCAAGGAAGTGAACAACAAGCAGGCCGCCATCATTTCCATCGGCCACTTCGGCGGGCAGTTTGATTACCCCGATGCGGACTACGCGACACGCGAGCGCATCGTGGCCGACCACACGGACTACACGCTTGGCCTGCTGCACTTCCTCGCGGGCGACGCGTCCGTGCCGGAAAAATTGCGCGCCGAGATGCAGCAGTGGGGGCTGCACAAGGAGGAGTTCGCCGACAACGGCAACTGGCCTTACCAAATTTACGTCCGCGAGGCGCGGCGGATGCGCGGCGCGTTCGTCGTCAGGCAGCAGGACGTGACCGAGGACCGTCGCAAGCCCGACGCCATCGCGGTCGGCAGCCATTTTGTGGATTCGCACCACGTGCAGCGGCTCGCCGTTTCGCCGACGGAATTTTTGAACGAAGGCCGCATCTGGCTCGACGGCTTCGCTTACCAAATTCCGTATCGCGCGCTCACGCCGAAGCCGGGCGAGTGTGCGAACCTCCTCGTGCCCGGTGCCGCGAGTTACACGCATGTCGCCTTCTGCACCTACCGGCTGGAGAGCACGTGGATGATGGGCGGTCACGCGGCCGGCACCGCCGCCGCGATGGCCGCGCGCGAGGGCAGGGCGGTGCAGCAGCTCGACATCGCCGCGTTGCAGGCCCGGCTCCGGGCGCAAAAACAGGTGATTGATTTCCTGCCGGGCCAGCCGGAAAAATTCGTCCACGAGCAGAAGAAAAAATGAACCGCCGCGCCTTTCTCCAGACCACGCTCGCCGCGACGCTCGCGAATTCCATTCGCGGCGCCGCCGGCAAACGCGCGCCGCGCATTCTGCTCCGCTCCTCGTGGCAGACGGTGAACATCGGCGACATCGCGCACACGCCGGGCGTGCTGGCGATTTTGGAAAAATATCTACCCGACGCCGAGGTGCGCCTGTGGCCGAGCAGCGTGGACAACGGCGTGGAGGAAATGCTGCGCGCGCGCTTTCCGAAGCTAGTCATCCTCAAGGACGCCGAGGCGAAGCGCGCTGCGTTTGCCGAGTGCGACGTCCTGCTGCACGGCTCGGGGCCGTCGCTCGTCGGTGAGAAGGAGGTCGCGCGCTGGGCGAAGGAAACCGGCAAGCCCTACGGCGTCTTCGGCATCACGCTGCCGGCGCAAAGCTCCGCCTCGACCAAGCCCACGCCCGAGGGCGTGCTGTCGCAGACGGTCCAGGTGTTGAGCGGCGCGAAGTTTGTTTATTTCCGCGACTCGGTGTCGCTCGAACTCGCAAAAAAGCGCGGCTGCAAATCGCCGGTGATGGAGTTCGGACCCGACGGCGCGTTTGCCGTGGACCTCGCCGACGACGCGAAGGCGACCGCGTTTCTCAAGCAGCACGGGCTCGAGGAGGGGAAATTTCTCTGCTGCATCCCGCGCCTGCGCTACACGCCCTACTGGACCATCCCGAGCAAGCACGCGGCGTTCGACGCGACGAAACACGCGCGCAACGAGGCGATGAAGGAGCACGATTGCCGGCCGTTGCGCGACGCGATCGCCGCGGTGGCGCGCGCGACGGATTTGAAAATCCTGCTCTGCCCCGAGGACGAAACGCAGATGGCCGTGAACAAGGAGATGCTGTTCGACAAGTTGCCCGCCGACGTGCGGACGAAGGTCGTGTGGCGCGAGCGCTACTGGCTCACCGACGAGGCGATCAGCACGTATCGCCGGAGCGCGGGGCTGTTCGGCCACGAGATGCACTCGCCGATCATGTGCATCGGCAACGGCATTCCCGCCGTCGTCTGCCGCTGGGCCGAGCAGACGAGCAAGGGTTTCATGTGGCGCGACATCGGCCTCGGCGACTGGCTCTTCGACCTCGACAAGGAGGACGAGCTGGCGCGTGTCGTGCCCGCCGTGCTCGCGATGGCGAAGGATCCCGCGGCGGCGAAAGCGAAGGCGGCGAAGGCCCGTGAGCTTGTCGAGCAACGCCAGCACGCTATGGTGGCGGAAGTGAAAAAACATCTCCCGTCCTGAATCACCGCAACGCAATCAAGCAACACCACATCATGAAAATCGTGACCAACATCGTCGGCATCCTGCTCGGCCTCCTCTTCGTGTCGGGCGCGCTGTTCTTCTTCTTCGGCAAATTGCCGCCGGGGCCGCCGGAGGATTCGCTGCCCGGCAAGTTCATGGCCGCTTTCGGCCCCACGGGCTACATGAGCTTCGTGAAGGTGTTGGAACTGCTCGGCGGCGTGCTCGTCGCCGTGCCGAAGACCCGCAACCTCGGCCTGCTCATCCTCGGGCCCATCGTCATCAACATCCTGTGCTTCCACGGCTTCGTCGCGAAGGGCGGGTGGTCCCCCGTGCATGGCTTCATCACGGTGGCCGCGCTGTTTCTCCTCTGGGCGGAACGCCGCGCGTTCGCCGGACTCGTGAAACGCTGATCCAATTTTACCACGAATGAACACGAATATACACGAATGCCCTTTCCGCACCGCGCGCGTCGCCTTTGATTCGTGTCCATTCGTGTCCATTCGTGGTTGAGTTTCTCCTCATGCCCCACACGCAACATCCGATCGAAATCCTCCGCTTCAACACCTGCGGCTCGGTGGACGACGGCAAGTCCACGCTCATCGGCCGGCTTCTCTACGATTCGAAGAACCTGATGGAGGACCAGCTCGAAGCGCTCGAACGCTCCGCCGACATCACCGGCGGCGGAATGATCAATCTGGCGAACCTCACCGACGGCCTCCGCGCCGAGCGCGAGCAGGGCATCACGATTGATGTCGCGTATCGCTACTTCGCCACGCCGCGCCGCAAGTTCATCGTGGCCGACACGCCGGGGCACGTGCAATACACCCGCAACATGGTCACCGGCGCGAGCACGGCCAACCTCTCCATCGTGCTCGTGGATGCGCGGCTCGGCGTCATCGAGCAGTCGCGCCGGCACACCTACATCACGTCGCTGTTGCGCATCCCGCACCTCGTCATCGCGGTGAACAAGATGGACCTCGTGGATTGGAGCGAGGAGCGGTTCCTCGAAATCCGCGACCAGTTCGAGGATTTCCTCCCGCTGCTGGACATGAAGGACGTGAAGTTCGTCCCCATCAGCGCGCTCAACGGCGACAACGTCGTGGACCCCTCGCCCAAGACTCCGTGGTATGTCGGCCCCACGTTGCTCGGCCATCTGGAGACCGTCCACATCGCGAGCGACTGGAACCTCCACGGCTTCCGCCTGCCGGTGCAATGGGTCAACCGCCCGAACAATCCGACCAACCACGACCTCCACGACTTCCGCGGCCTGAGCGGGCAGATCGCCGGCGGCGTGGTGAAGGTCGGGCAGAAGGTCATGGTGCTGCCCAGCGGCCTGAAGAGCACCGTGAAACAAATCTGGACCTACGACGGCCCGCTCGCCGAGGCGTTCTGCCCGCAGTCCGTCACGCTCGTGCTGGAGCACGACATTGACGTGTCGCGCGGCGACATGATCGTGAGCATTGACGACTACCTGCCGGGCGCGGGCACCGACTTGCACGCGCGCATCTGCTGGATGCAGCCCCGGCCGCTGACGCGCGGGAGGAAACTTTTCCTCAAGCACTCCACGCAGACGGTGCAGGCGGTGGTGACCGCGATTGAGAGCCGGATCAACATCCACACCTTCGAGTCGGAGCCGGAGCCGGTCGAGCTGGGCGTGAACGACCTCGGGGA
>JACQFS010000160.1 GCA_016199935.1 Verrucomicrobiota bacterium | reverse complement strand
TGGTTCGCCTTCGCGGCGGGGATTTGGTTTTTCTCCGCGCATCCCTTCACGAAAATCTCGCGATGCACCGCCATTTCCTCCGCCTTCTTTTTTCCCATCGCGCGCCGCAAGAGGTCCGCCGCGCCGAGCGTGTAGCCGGCGAGGATTTGCGCCGCCTGCATCACCTGCTCCTGGTAGCTGAGCACGCCGTAGGTTTCCTTCGAGATGCTTTCGAGGAGCGGATGCTCATACTCGATCTCCACCTCGCCGTGCCGGCGCTTGATGAAATCGGGGATGAGGTCCATCGGGCCGGGCCGGTAGAGCGCCACGAGCGCGGTGATGTGCTCGATTGAGGAAATCTGAAGCTTGCGGCAGAGATCGCGCATCCCGCCGGATTCCAATTGGAAAATGCCGACGGTGTTTGCCTTGTTCAAGAGGTCGTAGGCCTTCGGGTCGTCGAGCGGGAGGTTGTCCGTGTCAATCGTGAGGCCCTTGGTCTGCTTCACCATCTCGCACGTGTTGCGGATGACCGTGAGCGTCTTGAGCCCGAGGAAATCCATCTTCAACAGGCCGAGGTCGCCGACCGGCCCCATCGCATATTGCGTGACGATGGTGCCGTCCTCGTCCTGCTTGAGCGGGAGCAAATTGACGAGCGGCTCGGGGCCGATGACGACGCCCGCCGCGTGGACGCTCGCGTTGCGCGTGAGGTCCTCGAGCACGAACGCGGTGTCCACCACCATTTTCGTCTGCGGCTCCGCGTAGGCGGCCCTGAAGTCCGGCGATTCCTTGAGCGCCTTTTCAAGCGACACTTTCAACCCCTCTGGAATCATCTTCGCGAGCCGGTCGCCGTCGCCGTAAGGCAGGCCCATCGCGCGGCAGACGTCGCGCACGGCGGACTTCGCGCCGAGCGTGCCGAAGGTGATGATCTGCGCGACGCAATCGCGGCCATATTTCTCGCGCACATATTCGATCACGTCCGCGCGGCGGTCGTCGGCGAAATCAATGTCAATGTCCGGCGGATTGACGCGCTCGGGATTCAGAAAGCGCTCGAAGAGCAGGTTGTAGCGAATCGGATCCACGTTCGCGATGTCGAGCAGGTAGGTGACGAGCGAGCCGGCCGCCGAGCCGCGCGCCACGCACGCCACGCCCATCTCGCGTCCCTTGCGGATGAAATCGCCGACGATGAGGAAGTAGGAAATGAAACCGGTCTGCTCGATGACCTTGAGCTCGGATTGCAGCCGATCCATCACCGCTTTGACCGCGTCATCCACTGCCTTTTTGTCCGTGGTCAGTGGTCCGTGGTCAGTCGCCACGCCCGCCACTGACGACGGACCACTGACCACTGACTGATACGTCGGCAACCGCTTCGGGTCTTCGACGTGCTCGACGATGAACTCACTCCCTTCCGCGCGCGCCGTGATTCCATACCGGCGTTTTAGGCCGTCCACCAGCAGCAGGCGCAGGTAGCCCTCGCGCGTGTAGTGCTCCGGCGGCGTGAAGCTCGGGTAGTGCAGCTTGTTGAACTCGATCTCCAGGTTGCATTTCTCCGCGACCTCGAGCGTGTTCTTCACCGCCTCGGGCGTCTCGTGAAACAGCGCCGCCATTTCCTCCGCCGAGCGCAGATAAAACTGCTCCTTCGCGTAGGCGAGCCGCTTCGGGTCGTTGATGGTCGTCTGCGTGCCGATGCACACGAGCACGTCGTGCGCGAACGAGTGCGCCTGCTCGACGTAATGCACGTCGTTCGTCGCGACGGTCTTCAGCCCGAACTCCTTCGCCCACGCGAGGAGCTGGCGGTTGACCTTGGTCTGCTCCGGGAGCTGGTGGTTTTGCAGCTCGAGGAAAAAATTTTCCGCGCCGAGGGTTTGCTTGAAAAAATCCACCGCGTCGCGCGCTTTCGCCAGCTCGTCCTTGAGGATGAGCGTGGGGATTTCGCTCGCGAGACAACCGGACATCGCGATCAACCCCTCGCTGTGCTTGGCGAGCAGTTCCTTGTCGATGCGCGGCTTGTAGTAGAAGCCCTCGAAGTGCGCGGCGGTGACGAGCTTGATGAGATTCTTGTAGCCCGTGTCGTCCTTCACGAGCAGGCCGAGGTGATGATAGATGTCGCGCGAGCCCTGCCCGGCCTTCTTCTCCGTCCGGCTGCCCGGCGCGACGTAAACCTCGCAGCCAATGATGGGCTTGATGCCGGCCTCGCGTGCGGCCTGATAAAACTCGATCGCGCCGTAGAGCGCGCCGTGATCGGTGAGGGCGAGCGCGGGAAATTTCAACTCCTTCGCCTTCGCCATGAGCTTGTCCAGCCGGCACGCGCCATCGAGCAGCGAAAACTCGCTGTGCAGATGCAGGTGGACGAACTCGGAATGCGACATGGCTTTGGAAATCTAGGTTCAAAGTTCAAAGTTCAAAGTTCAAAGTGTTCACAACTCGGCGCGCGCCACGTGACGCCGACCATCTTTCCACTCGACTCGCGCCGGCCGCCTCTCAACTCTCGACTTCATCATGGTCGCCCGCGTCACGCTCGAAATCGCCCTCCGCAAGGAGTTCGATTACGCCATTCCGCCCGAGTTCGCGGCGGAGATCGAGGTGGGCAGCCGCGTGAAGGTGCCCTTCGGTCCGCGGCAGGTGCTCGGCATCGTCACCGCGCTCGTCGAGGAGACGACGCACACGAACCTGCGCGCCATTCTGAAAGTCGTCGGGCGCCAGACGATGGTCACACCCGAGGTGCTGCGGCTCGCGCGATGGATCGGCGAGTATTACTGCTGCCCGCCCGAGACCGCGCTCAAGAGCGTGCTGCCCGAGGCCGTGCGCAAGGAGGCCGAAGGCTGGAAGGAGCGGCTCTTCGTGCGCGCGACCGCGGCTGTTGGCGAGCCGCCGAAGCTGACCAAGCGGCAGGAGGAAATCTGGAAACTCATCCAAGAGCGGCGCGAGCTGCCGTTGACTGAACTCCTCAAACTCACCGGCGCCACCACCGAGACCATCCGCCGGCTCGAGGACAAGGGCCTCGCCACCATCGCCGCGCAGGTTTCCGAGCGCGACCCTTACGCGAACGAAACCATCATCGCCTCGCAACCGCTCGTGCTGAACGCGGAGCAGTCCGCCGCGCTCGCGCAAATTGTGTCGGCGATGGACGCCGGGCCGGAACTCAAAACTCAAAACTCAAAACTCAAAACCACTTTCCTCCTCCACGGCGTGACCGGCAGCGGCAAGACGGAGATTTATTTGCAGGCCATCGCGCACACACTCGCGCAGGGCAAGGGCGCGATCGTCCTCGTGCCGGAGATTGCGCTCACGCCGCAGACGGTCGAGCGGTTCAAGGCGCGCTTCAGCAGCGGGCCGCTCAAGACGCTCGTCGCCGTGCTCCACTCGCACCTCTCCGCCGGCGAACGGCACGATGAATGGCACAAAATCCGGCAGGGCCGCGCGCGCATCGTCATCGGCGCGCGCTCGGCGATCTTCGCGCCGGTGTCGCCGCTCGGCCTCGTCATCGTGGACGAGGAGCACGAGCATTCCTACAAACAGGAGGAGGCGCCGCGTTACCACGCGCGCGACGTGGCCGTGGTGCGCGGACAAATGGAGGGCGCGGTGGTCGTGCTCGGCTCGGCCACGCCGTCGCTCGAGAGTTATCACAACGCGAAGCGCGGAAAATATGCGCTGCTCGAAATGCCCTCGCGCGTGGACGACAAGAAGATGCCCATCGTGCGCGTCGTGGATATGCGGCAGGAGGGCCACAAGGACAAGGGCACGCCATACTTCTCGCAACGGCTCAAGGACGCCATCACCACGCGGCTGGAGAAGCGCGAGCAGGTCATCCTCTTTCTCAACCGCCGCGGCTACGCGACTTCGCTCCAGTGCGTGAAGTGCGGCTACGTGGCCGAGTGCCCGAATTGCAGCGTGTCGCTCACGTTTCACCGGCGCGCCCAAAAAATTTGCTGCCACATCTGCGGCCACGAGGCGCGCGTGCCGCAAGTCTGCCCCGAGCCGAAGTGCCGCAACCCCGAGATCCGCCAGGCCGGCCTCGGCACCGAGCGCGTCGAGGACACGCTCGTGAAACTTTTTCCCCACGCGCGCATCGCCCGCATGGACTCCGACCTGATGAAGCGCAAGGAGGATTACCGCCGCGTGCTCGGCGAGTTCAAGACCGGCAAGGTGGACCTCCTCGTCGGCACGCAGATGATCGCGAAGGGGCTGCACTTCGAGAACGTCACGCTCGTCGGCGTCATCTACGCGGACCTCAGCCTGCACGTGCCGGACTTCCGCGCGGGCGAGCGGACGTTTCAGTTGCTCACGCAAGTCGCCGGTCGCGCGGGCCGCGGCGAGGTCGAGGGCGAGGTGATCGTGCAGGCGTTCACGCCGTTTCATCCGGCGATCCAGTTCGCGCGGCGGCATGACTTCGCCGGTTTTTACGAGCAGGAGATCGAGTATCGCGCGCAGTTAAATTATCCGCCGCACTCGCGCATCGCGCTCCTCACACTACGCGGGCGCAACGAGGAAAAAGTCGAGGCCGCCGCGAAGCATCTGCGCGCGGAGGTGGAGAAGGCGCTGGGGGGAAAGGGAGCCGGGGGGAAAGGGAGCGGAGGAGAGCAGTTGAATCTGCTCGGCCGCGCGGAGAAAACGACGGCGACGGAAGATGCGGAGAGTGCCGCGCCGTTGAAGGACGTGCTCATCACCGGCCCGGCTGCGGCGCCGCTCGCGCGCGCGGAAACTTTTTACCGCTGGCAGCTCATGCTCCGCACGCGCCAGATGACGCGCCTGAGCGCCGTGCTCGAGAAGCTGTTGCCCAAGCTCGCGCTGCCGGAAGACATCACGCTCGCCGTGGACGTGGATCCGGTGAGCCTGATGTAGGGCAGACAGGATGCCTGCCCTACATTGCGCCTTTGCGTCTTTGCGCCTTTGCGCTAAACCCTCCGCGAATGACCGCCACCGCCACGCCCGCCGCCCGACGGCAGTTTCAGGAAGGCGGGCTGCTCATCGTCATCCTCGTCCTCGGCGTGCTGCTCACCTTCTTCGGCGGCTCGGTCAAGGTGCCCAAGCTCCAGCGCAGCGCCACCGGGGAAATGGAGCGCGTCTTCATCACCAACGCCGTCGGCGAGAAGGAACTCGTCTTCGAGGAGCGCAACAAGTTCCTCAACGCCCAAAGCCTCGCCCAGCTCGCCAAGGACACCAGCTTCATTGCCATCATGGCCGTCGGCGCGACGTTCGTCATCGTGTCCGGCGGGATTGATTTGTCCGTGGGCGCAATCTTCGCGCTCGCTTCGGTGCTGGGCGCGCTCGTGTTCCACCACTTCGGCCCCGAAGGAACTGCGGCGGCGTCCGGCATGACTGGCGCGTGGCTCGGCGCGCTCACGTGCGTCGGCATTGCGACACTCGCCGGGCTGGCGAATGGCGGGATGATCGTCGCGCTGCGCGTGCATCCGTTCATCATCACGCTCGGCACGATGGCGATCTTCCGTGGCGTCGCGTTTGTCATCACCAAGGGCCAGTCCATCGGCAGCTTTCCCGAAGCCTTTCGCAACCTGATTGGCTGGCGGACCGAGGGCGGCCTCAGCCTCGTGCCGCTGGGCGTGATGGTGCTCGTCGCCATCGCGGGCGGGCTTTACCTCTCGCGCCTCGCGGCGGGGCGGCGCGTCTATGCCATCGGCGGCAACGAACTCGCCAGCCGCTTCAGCGGCATCCGCGTCGAGCGCGTGAAGCTGAGCGTGTTCATCTTCTCCGGCCTCACCGCCGGCATCGCGGCGCTGCTTTCGCTTGGTTACTACGGTGGCGCGACCAGCGGCGACGGCCAGGGCTACGAACTCAACGTCATCGCCGCCGCCGTCGTGGGCGGCGCGAGCCTCAGCGGCGGCAAGGGCACCGCGCTCGGCGCGCTCCTCGGTGCGCTCGTCATCCAGATGATCTCCACCGGCATCGTCATCCTCGGCATTGATCAGAACTACAGCCAGATCATCATCGGCGCCGTGGTCATCGTCGCCGTGCTGCTAGATCAGTTGAACAACTGGCTGGTGAAGCGGAGACTTACGCAACTAAGCTAGGTATGCAAAGCACTGCCGAACGGAAATCAAAGCGGAAAACTATTGGGGCCATCTTGATTTTTTTCGGCGTTGCGCTTGTTTTTTCTTGGGTCTACTGGCTGCAACCATTGAGGCGGACGACCGGACTTTCCGATTGGGTATTGGAGCACACCGACCGGGCGATTTGGAACGAGGCCACAAAACGAATGACGAGAGTCGGCTGGGAGCATGATGATTTCGCGTTGGCAGGACATTTTGGAGACAAGAAATGGGCCGAATGGATAATCAAGAGCCTACGACCGGGGGAAAACTTTGAGGACTGCTCCACTGGCCATAGAGACGCCGCGCTTGCCATGATTGCCAACCAGTATGCCGGCCCTTCTTCAGACGATTGGATCAACTGGTGGAAAACCAACGCCCACAAGAGCCAAGTGGAGTGGATTAGCGATGGGTTCAAGCAAGCCGGTCTGAATCTCGAAACACCCCTGACTGAGGAGAACAAGAAGCAACTCGTGTTAACGCTTGGTCCGGGAAGGACAAACGAACATGGAGCAGCGCTTTATCCGGGGCTTCGATGGAATGCGTTTCTGTTGCTCCGTAAGGAAGCATTTTCAACCAGAACCTTTCTAGCTACAGCCCTTGGATCGACCAATTCTGAGGAGCTTGTAAAAGGGCTGCTTCTTTACGAGAATCTGTATTCCACTCACTGGAAGGACTTTCACGAAAAGAGCTTCAGCGATGAGTTTCCGATTCACGCTCGATGGATTCCGGTTGTTCTGTTCGCGGTCGCGGGACTTTCCTTGGGAGCTGGCTTGCTTCTGTTTGGCGGCAAAGCATCGCTTGAAGACGCTCCCAAGACTTCCTAGCCTTCAGATCGTTGTCCAATTTATGAACAAAGCCCTGACGTTCACGCTCCTGTCTGCTGTAAGCTTGTTCACCGCAAGCACGCATTCCCGCGCCCAAGCCAAAAAAACCTACACCATCGGTCTCGTCGCCAAGTCGCAGGGCAATCCCGTCTTCCAAGCCGCGCGCGTCGGCGCGGAGGCGGCGGCGAAGGAACTCGGTGCGAAGCACGGGCTGACCATCAGGATTGACTGGCGCACGCCCAACGAGGAGGACGCCCAGAAGCAGGCCGAGGCCATCGAGCAGCTCGTCCTCGCCGGCGCCGACGGCCTCGCGGTGAGTTGCTCCGACGCGAACAAGCTCACCGACGCCATCAACGCCGCCGTGAAAAACGGCGTGCCCGTCGCCACGTTCGACTCCGACGCGCCCGCCTCGAAGCGCTTCGTCACCTACGGCGTGGACGACGAGCAATGCGGCGCGCAGACGATGGACGAACTCGCAAAGGTCATGGGCGGCAAGGGCGTCGTCGCCATTCTCGCGGGCAATCCGAACGCGCCGAACCTCCAGAAGCGCGTCGCCGGCGCGAAGCGGGCCGCGAAGAAATATCCGGGCATCAAAATCCGCGACACCTATTACCACAAGGAGACTCCGCAGGACGCCGCCGCACGCGTCGAGCAGGTCATGCAGGCGAACCCCGACATCACCGGCTGGTGCATGATCGGCGGCTGGCCGCTGTTCACCGACAACGCGCTCAAGTGGGCGCCCGGCACCGTGAAGTGCGTGAGCGTGGACGCGTTGCCGCAGCAACTCGGCTACCTTCGCAGCGGCCACGTGCAGATGCTCCTCGCCCAGCAATGCTTCGAGTGGGGCCATCGCTCGGTCGAGCACCTCATCAACAAAATCCATTTCAAAAAAAATCCCGCCGCCGTGAAGGACGTGAGTCCGCTCGTGCCGGTGACGAAGGAGAACCTCGAGGCCTTCGCGAAGAACTGGGAGAAGTGGCTGCCGAAGTAAGTGGCGTCAGGCCGTCGGCGTTTGCGGCACGAAGATGGCGTCGCACTGGAGCAATCGCCCGCCGCGGTATGCGAAGTTGTAGAAGTTGTGCAGCGCGTAGCCGCGGGCGCGCAGCCACGCGAGCAATTCGTCGAGCTGCACCTGCCCCTCGTAAGTCGGCACGAGGATGACCTCCGTATAGATGAGCCGGATTTTCCGCGCGGAGAGAAGTCCCGCGCCACCGCGCAACGCGTTGAGTTCCGCGCCCTGGATGTCGAGCTTGAGCACGTCGAGCTCGTCCACGTTTTGCGCGCGGCAGAATTCATCCAGCGTCGTCGCCTCGACGCGGACTGTCTGCTGCGTATCGAGCCGGGCCGCGCCCCAGTGGCGCTCGGCCCCGGCAGCGGTCTTGAGCAGCGAATTGGTGGCGGCGGACTGGTTGCACTGAAACCCCGCGGTGCCCGCGCGCTCCGCCATCGCCAACGCGTGGACGAGAATCTTCGCATCGCCGCGCGTGTTCTCGCGCAGCACGCGGCCCGTTGTTTCCGACGGCTCGAAGCAGTGGATCGTCGCGTCGGGAAAGCAGCGGCGATAGGCCGCAGCCGTCTTGCCGACGAACGCGCCGACATCGAACACCGTCCGCACCGGCCGGTCCCCGAGCAGGCGCGTCTGCTCGGCGAAGGCGTCCACCTGCTCGCGGCGCACGGCGCAGTAGCGCGTGGGGCGGAGGAGAAAGTTGAGGAGCGAGCGCATGCGTTGGCGGCGCGATAGTCAGCGCGGCGGCGGGGCGGCGTCAAATGCGTTCATTGGGTTGTCACGCGACGCCCGTTGCCCTACGCTCCGGCCGAGCACCATGTCATTCATCCGCTTCCACGGCCTCACCAAGCGCTTCCCCGGCGTGCTTGCGCTCGATGACGTGAGCTTTGAAGTGGAGCGCGGCAGTTGCCACGCGTTGATGGGCGAGAATGGCGCGGGCAAGAGCACGCTCGGGAAAATCCTCGCGGGCGTTTACACGGCCGACGCGGGTGAACTTCAGCTCGACGGCCGGCCGATCCATCCGACGAACCCGCTTGCCGCGCGGCATCTCGGCATCGCGATGGTGCATCAGGAGTTGGCGTTCTGTCCGAATCTCACGGTGGCCGAAAATCTCTGCCTCGGTGATTTCCCACAGCGATTCGGCTGGGTGAACCGTGCGAAGATGCGCGAAAAGGCCCGCGCGATGCTTGCCGAGATTGAATCCACCATCGAGGTGGCCACGCCCATGAGCCAGCTCTCCACGGCGCAGGAGCAGATGGTGCAGATCGCCGCCGCGCTGGGCGTCAACGTGAAGATCATCGTAATGGACGAGCCGACCAGCTCGCTCTCCGTCGCCGAGAGCGAGCATCTCTTCAAACTGCTCGCGCACTTGAAGCAGCGCGGCATCACAGTCATCTACGTCACGCATCGCATGGAGGAAATTTTCCGGCTGTGCGACGCGGTGACGGTGCTGCGCGATGGCCGGCACGTGGCGACGCAGAAGATTTCCGGGACGAACCACGACGCGATCATCCACCAGATGGTTGGTCGCGAAGTCGTCGCCATCACGCCGAGGCACCTCGACCGCAAGCCGGGCGAGGAGGTGTTGCGCGTGGAAAATCTTTCGTCGCCCGGAAAGTTCGAGGACATCAGCTTCACGCTGCGCAAGGGCGAGGTGCTCGGCTTTGCCGGACTCATCGGCGCGGGGCGCAGCGAAGTGGCGCAGGCCATCTTCGGCCTTGATCCGAATGTGACGGGAAAAGTTTTCGTGCGCGGAAAGGAGCTTCCACTCGGCGATGTGAACGCCGCGCTCGCCGCCGGCCTCGGCCTGTTGCCCGAGGACCGCAAGCGCCTCGGCCTCGTGCTCTCGATGAACTGCCGCGAGAACACCTCGCTCGCCACGCTGCCGCTGCTCACGCGGCTCGGCTTCGTCCGCCGCGGCGCCGAGCGTTCGCTCGCGCAAAAATACGCTGACCGCCTGCGCGTGAAGACGCCTTCGCTCGAAACTCTGATCGCCGGCCTGAGCGGCGGCAACCAGCAGAAGGTCGCGCTGGCCAAGTGGCTCGCGCGCGAGTGCGGCATCCTCATCGTGGACGAGCCGACGCGCGGCGTGGACGTGGGCGCGAAAGCGGAGATCCATTCATTGCTCGACGAGCTGGCCTGCCAGGGGCTGGCGCTGCTCGTCATTTCCTCTGAGCTGCCCGAGGTGATGAACCTCAGCCGGCGCGTCCTCGTTTTGCGCGGCGGCCAGTTGCGCGGCGAACTCCTGCGCGCCGATTTCTCCCAGCCCGACATCCTGCGCCTGATGGCCGGGGTTGAAGCCCGGGTCGCGTGAGGTCTGGACGGCCCGCAAGCTGCTCAAACATTTGAGACATTCCATTTCGGAGTGTCCGCGGAATGGGCGACCACGCATGAACAAGCACAAGATTCTGGTCATCGACGACAACCCAATCGTGCAATCGGTTTACAAGCGCAAGCTCGAGGCGCTGGGGTATGACGTCATGACGGCCAATGACGGCGCCGGGGCCGTGTCGCAGATCCGCGCCAACGGGCCAGACCTCGCGCTGGTGGACCTGACGCTGCCCGACCACGACGGCATGAGCCCGGTGCAATGGGATGGGTTCATCGTCGTCGAGTGGATGAAGCGCCTGCACTTGGAGAAAAAAATCCCGTTCATCGTGGTGACCGCCAGCCAGTCACCCGCCAACCGCGAAAAGGCGCTGAGTGTGGGCGCGTCCGCCTATTTCAACAAATCCGTCCCGTTCGAGGAAATCGCCGCCGCCATCAAGACGGCCCTGGAAAACGCGGCGCCGACGGTGCCAGCCACCCCGGCCGGCGGGACGTCCTGACACGGGACGCGGTTGTCTCAAGTTCTCAAGCTGAACCTTCCCGGGACTTCAGCAACGCGGCGAATTGGACCTTAAAAAAGATTTTCGGGCCTGAGGTTCAAAAAAAACACCCTGAGTGCTAAGTGCGTTCGGCTCTGGCACGTGACCGGCTATGACAGCGGATGTGATGGCGATATCACACTAGTTGGTCCTGTGAGTGTTGGGTTCCGCGCCCGTGTCTGGGGCGAATCAGCGCGCCGGGTTTTAGATTTCCCGGCGCGCTGAGTTTTTTACCGTGAAACAGTTGCCGGCCCACCGCCGTCGAATGCGACATGGAATCCGCCCCGACTCGCCTCTACCCGCGCCATTTTCTGCTGATCGCGACGCTCGTTTGCGCCGGTGCCGTCAGCGCACAGATGCGGCCAAGCCAGCCGCAAATCAAAGCCAAGGCCCAACGGCCAGGGATTCAGTTCACCCGTGAGTTTCCCAACGTCGTCATCACCACCAACTGGGTGAAAAATCCGACGACCGGCGCGCAACTCCGTGTGCTGCTGCTCAAGGCCAAGGACAAGCTCGCCACCAAGCTGCCGGCGCTCGTGCTAATCCCCGGCGGCAACGGGGACAGCTCGCTCTTCCTGAGCCGTCAGGGCATGGCGCAGGAGATTGCGGAGTTGGGTTGCGTGGCCATCGCTTTCGATCCCGACGGCCGCGGGCAGAGCGAGGGCAGGGAAGATTACTGCGGCTTCAAGCATCAGGACGGGCTCGCGGCCATCGTGCGCTGGGCGGCGCAGCAGCCGGGGGTGGACGCGGAGCGCATCGGGCTGTGCTCGAATTCCTACGGCGTGACGATGGGCACGGGCGTGCTCGCGCGGTTTGCGGACCTGCCGGCGCGGTTCCTGATTGATTGGGAGGGGCCGATGGACCGCAACGACACCGGCGGCTGCGACCCGAACAAACCGGGCATGGGCGGCCACCTCAAGAGCGTCGCGAAGTGTGACGACGAAAATTTCTGGCGCGAGCGCGAGGCGGTGAACTTCGTCGGCAAACTCCGCGTGCCGTATCAGCGCCTTCAGTCGGCGAAGGACCACGTGCAGCGCGACAACCATCACGCCATTGCGATGGTCAACGCCGCGCTCGCCGGCGGCGTGCCCGAGGTGTGGTTGAACGACGACTTCATCAAGCAGCCGCTCGACCTCAAGCGCCCGCCCAAGTGGCTGCCCGACGCGGAGGCGGACCGGAGCAACCCGCAGCTTTATGTGAAGTATGCGAAGGAGATGTTTGCCTACTCGCCGAAAGGCAGGGCGACGAAGTGAATTGGAAATTCGAAATCCGAAGCTCGAAATCCGAAACAAATCCAAAATCGAAATGACCGAAACGGCCGAGGGCCAGTTTCGGTCATTTCGATTTTGGATTTGTTTCGGATTTCGGATTTCGAGCTTCGGATTTTTCCCGGCTCCTACTTCTCCGGCTGGAAAACCGTCACGCTCATCGGCGGGAGTGAGAAGTTCGCGGAGAACGGCTGGAAGTGCGTCTGGTAGTCGTTCGCCCACACGCCGCCGAGATTGCCCTTGTTGCTGCCGCCATACATTTCGGCGTCGCTGTTGAGCACCTCGCGCCAGCGGCCGCCGCGCGGCAGGCCGATGCGGTAGTCGGTGCGCCAGACGGGCGTGAGGTTCAAGATGACGGCGAGCACATTGTCGCGCTCGCGATTCTGCCGCGCGAAGGAGAGCACGCAGTTGTCCTGGTCCTTGCAATCAATCCAGAAGAAACCATCCACGTCGTAGTCGGCCTGCCAGCACGCGGGGTTGGCGCGGTAGAGTTGGTTGAGATCGGCGACGAAGCGTTGCAGGCCGCGATGGAACGGCCCCATGCCGAGCAGCGCCCAATCGAGGCTCGCGTTCTCGTTCCACTCGCTGCTCTGCCCGAACTCGTCGCCCATGAAGATCATTTTCTTGCCCGGGAAAAGCCACTGGTAGCCGAAGAGCGCGCGGAGGTTCGCGAACTTCTGCCAGTCGTCGTTCGGCATCTTCCGGATCAGCGAGCCTTTGCCGTGGACCACCTCGTCGTGCGAGAGCGGCAGGATGAAATTCTCGTTGTAGTGATACAGCATCGCGAACGTGAGGTCGTTCTGATGGTAGCGGCGATAGACCGGGTCGCGGCTGAAGTAGCCGAGCGTGTCGTGCATCCAGCCCATGTTCCACTTGAAGCTGAAGCCGAGGCCGCCGAGATACGGCGGGCGCGTGACCGACGGCCACGCGGTGCTTTCCTCGGCGATGGTGACGACGCCGGGATGCTCGGTGTGGACGGTATGGTTGAACTTTTTCAGGAACTCGACCGCCTCGAGATTTTCGCGCCCGCCAAACTGGTTCGGCACCCACTCGCCTTCCTTGCGCGAGTAGTCGAGGTAGAGCATCGAGGCGACGGCGTCCACGCGCAGGCCGTCAATGTGGAAGCGTTCGAGCCAGAAGAGCGCGTTGGCGACGAGGAAGTTCGCGACCTCGTGGCGGCCGAAATTGAAAATGAGCGTGCCCCAGTCCTGATGCGCGCCCTTGCGCGGATCCTCGTGCTCGAACAGCGCCGTGCCGTCGAACTGGGCCAGTGCCCACGTGTCGCGCGGGAAATGCGCCGGCACCCAGTCCATGATCACGCCGATGCCGGCCTGGTGCAGCGCGTTGATTAAAAATTGCAGATCATCCGGCGTGCCGAAGCGGCTCGTCGGCGCGTAGAAGCCCGTGACCTGATAGCCCCACGACGGATAGAACGCGTGCTCGGCCAGCGGCATGAACTCCACGTGCGTGAAGCCCATCTCCTTCACGTATTCGACGAGCGGCGCAGCCAGCTCGCGGTAGGTGAGCGACTCGTGCTCGTTCTTCTTCATCCACGAGCCGGGATGGACTTCGTAGATGCTCATCGGCTCGCGCAACGCGTCCTGCTTCGCGCGGCGCGCCATCCAGTCGGCGTCATTCCACGGAAACTTCTGGTTGTTCCACACGATCGCGGCCTGCTTGGGCGGCGTCTCGAAGAAGAATCCGAACGGATCGGTGTTGAGCTTGAGATTGCCGTTCGCGTCGCGAATCTCGAACTTGTAGTGCGCGCCCTCGCCGACGCCGGGGATGAAAATTTCCCACACGCCCGACGCGCCGAGCAACCGCAGCGCGTGGTAGCGGCCGTCCCAGCCGTTGAAATCGCCGACCACGCTCACGCGCTGGGCGTTGGGCGCCCACACCGCGAAGCTCGTGCCCCACACGCCGTCCACCTGCCGCAGGTGCGCGCCGAGCTTGTCGTAGATGCGCCGCTCGTCGCCCTTGCCGAACAGAAAAAGGTCCTGCTCACCGAGCGTCGGGAGAAACGAGTAGCCGTCGCGCAGCACGCGCTTGCCGCCCTGATAATTGGTCACGTGCAGTTCGTAGGCATAGACCTGTTTCGCCTCCTTCGTCACGCCCTCGTAGAGGCCCGACTTGTCTATTTGCTGGAGCGCGAATTTCGGGCGGCCCTTCTCCTGCGTCGGGCGAAGCTCGACCTTCGCGGCGTCCGGCAGGAACGCGCGCACGACCACGCCCGAGCCGTCGCCGAGCGGATGCATGCCCAGGAGTTGATGCGGCGAACGGTGCTGGACGCGGAGCAGACTCTCCAGTTCTGCGGCGGAAAGAATCATGGCGGCATCGTGCCACGCGGGGCCGGGGAGGAAACAAAATTCTCCGCCGGCCTCACCACCGCGCGAGGATGCGTTCGAGCTGCGCCTCGTGGATCTCGAGGCCGGCCTCGGTCCAGACGACGAACGTCGCGGCGGCCATCTTTTTCTCCAGCGGCCACTGCGCGGCGAGCCGGGCGGCGATCTGTTCGCCGCTCCAGCCGCGCTGCCCGAGCCGCTGGCGTTGCGTGGCGGCGGAACACGCGGTGCAGATCGTCGCGTCGAAACTGCCGGCGGCATCCGTCTCGAAGAGCAGCGGGATCACGACCACGCCGAGCTTCTGCCCCGCCGCGCGCCAGCCATCGGTCACGCGCCGCCACTCGTCGCGGATGCGCGGGTGCAGGATGGCTTCGAGTTTGCGGCGGGCTTCGGTGTCGGAAAAGACGCGGCGCGCAAGTTCGTCGCGACGGAGCCGGCCGGCAGCATCGAGGATTTCGGGACCAAACTCCTTCACAACTTCCGCGAGCGCAGGCTGGCCCGGCTCGACGACTTCACGGGCAATGAGATCGGTGTCGGCCACGGGCAGGCCGCGGCGGCGGAGGATTTCGGCGGCGGCGGATTTGCCGGTGCCGATGCCGCCGGTGAGTCCGAGGAGAATCATGGCACGCGCCGCGGCGGACCGCCCGTCCGCGTCCCGGCTAACGGAAGTAAGTCACGCGGTAGAAGCGCGTGCTGTTGGTGGCGAGCGGATCCGTGACGGTCGCGGTGCCGTTCTTCGGACCGTGGGTGTAGTTCTGGAGGAACGTCCACGCGCCGTTCAGACCCTGGCGGTATTCGAGGCGATAAGCGGTGTTGGCCGCGGCCTCCCACGTGATGACCGCGGAGTTCGGCCCGCCAGACGCGGCCGCGCCGGGCAGCACCGCCAGCGAGACGAGGACGAACGGCGGATCGAACGGGAACGGATCGTATTTGTTCGGGATGCCGTCGGCGTCCGAGTCGAGCGTGGAGCTGTCGCGCAGCGAACGGTTGACGGTGATGAAGCCGCCGCCCGTGAGCGCGACGTTGGTGGAGCTGAACGCGCCGGCGTAGGTGCTGACCCAGCGCAGATGGCCGCCGTGCGAGCCGTCGAGTTTTTCGGCCGGCAGATTGCAGTCGGCGAAGTAGAGAATGAGGTTCGCGTTGAAATCCAGCGCGGTCAGGTAGTTGGTCGCGAAATTATCCAGCTCGAGGTAGTCCACGTAGATCGCGTTGGAAACGCCGGTGCCCTCGAAGTAGAAGAGCGAGTCGTTGCCGCCATCGAGAATGAGTTTGCCGATGGCGACGTTGTTCGTATAGCCGGCCGAGGACGCGCCGCGGTCGGCGCCCGCACTGAGATGCGAGCGCGCCTGGAAGATCGGGGCCGCGGAACGCAGCGTGGTGCCGAGCACGGAACCGGTGGCCGGCTTGGTGAGGAACTGGAAGCCATCGCCCACCTGCCACGAGTTGCTGGAGTTCACCCCGCCATCGGAGAGGCTGTTCGTCACGTCGAACACGAGCGCGGCGCCCGCCTGGAAGATGGTGTTGGTCACGAGCAGTTCGCGGCCGTGCAGTTCGATGCTGCCGTTGGCGCTGAGCGCCTGGAAGACCCCGTTGGTCACGAGGGCGTTGGTGAACGCGCCGATCGTGATCGGTCCGACCCCGCTGTTCATCCGGCCGCCGTCTTCAAAATAATTCGCCAGCACCTGGATGCCGCCGCCCGTGATGGAGCCGTAGTTGACGAAGCAGTCGAGCGGCGGGGGCGTCTGCACGCCAAACAGAGCGAGGTTCTGCGCCGTCAGCGAGCCGAAGTTGGTGAGGCACCGGAGACTCGGGAACTGCTGGAGGCCCAGGTCGCCGGGGAAGGTCAGCACCGAGTTGGAGCCGATGGTCACGGCCGCGGCATCCACGAGGAAGCTCTTCTGCGGGTTGAACGAGTCGCCCAGGAAAATGTTCGGGCCTTTCAGATACACGTCGCCGTAGGCGACCGGCGCGCCGGAGGTGAGGATCGGCTCGACGATGGTGACGGCGAACTCGAACGCATTGGTGATGCCGCCGACGGACATCGAGTTGGTCCAGTAAGCGCTCCAGACATTGAGCTGGCCCGAGAGGCGCTTGACGAACGTCGGGCCCGGATTGTCCACCACGAGGGAGGCGTTGGACGTGACGAGGTTGAAGTTCACGAAGGGCGCGTCGAACACGTAGTTGGTGAAGCCGGTGAGGTTCGTCGCGCGGATGGAGAGCAGGCTCTCGGCGCGCAGCCGCGTGCGGCTCAGGTCGAGCGTGTCGCCCGTGATCTCGATGCGGCCCGGGGAGTTGGAGGGCTGGTTGATCGGCGACGCCGCGAGGAACGAATAGCCGCCGCCGATCTGCGCGGAGTATCCCGAGTAATCCATCGTCACGCGGTTGCTGATGTAGTTGGGGGAGTCGAGCAGGTCGTTGTCGTAGGCGGCATTGGGCGGCGAGCTGAACGTCCACTCGAACGGCGTGCTGCGGGTGATCTCGTAAGTGTTGGGCCGGTAGGTTTGGGCCAGCTGGTTCGTGGACAGGACGTTGTTGGTGCGCACCGACGCCGTGCGGTCGAGCAGGTAGATCGTGCTGTCCACCGGATTGCCGGTCGTGACGTCCGTGTCCGTCTCGCGAAACTCCACGATCGCCGTGCCATTGCGGCCGGAGCCGAAAAAGCCGACGCTGGTGACGATGTTTGGATCCGTGTCAATCGGCACGAAGACAACCTGGATATACTGGCGGTTCAGTCCCGTCTGCGTTTGCAGCACGAAGGCGTTGTAATCGGCCGTGCCAAACCCGGACGGCACCTGCACGATATTTGTGAACTGCGACTTGGCGAACACGACCTCGTGATTGGGGGAATTGACACCGGGCAGATTGAAATCCGGTCCGTTGCCCGGATTGAACAGCGGAATCGCCGGATAGACCGTGGCGGTGTCCAGACTGTTGTTCTGGCCCGAGCCCCAGTAGAGGTCGGTGACGCCCGGGGCGTTCACGTAGAGGTTGAAGCCGCCCGGCGTGCCGCGCGCGATGGGCTGGGCGGTGCTGCCGCCCGCGGCCAGACCGGCGCGCGCCAGACTCACGGAGTCGCCCCTGATCCGGATCAAACCGCCCGCGCCGACCGTGAACGAACCGGTGTTGGTGATCTTCGCGGCCGTGAGGAGCAACTGGGTCGCGCCGGACATGGTGCCCCGATTGACGATCGTATTGGCCGGCAGGCGCAGGCCGTTGGTGACCAGTTCGAGGCGGAAGCCCACGTTGCCGATCATCAAGCCGCTGGCGGAGTTGGTGTAGTCGGACGTGTTCGCCGTGTCGTAGGGCGCCGTGGTGGTGGTGTTGAACGTTCCGTTGTTTTGAAACGCCGCCGCGTCCACCTGCGGGTTGTTGACGGTGGCGTTGTTGAGGTAAAGCGGCAGCGTCGCCCCGCGAACCGCGAGCGTGCAGAACATCCCCGCCAACAGCGGGAGGGCGGTGAGCTTCATGCGGCTGAGTGTATGGAGAGGGCGCAAGTTCATGGGGACAAGACCTGGCGTTCGATGTCCTGAATCAGGGTGCCCAGTGGGAACACCACGGGCGGATTGGTGGTGCCGTCAAACGAGCCCCAGATCGTGCCCGGTGAGGCGGACAACTCGTCGATGAAAAACGGGTTTTGGTTGAAAAAATACGGCCCGAGCTTGCTGAAGGTGATGGTGATGGGTGTGATCGTCGGCGACGTCCCGCCGGGCTGAATGACGCCCGGTCCGGCCAAATTTGCCTGGCCATTGATCGCGTTGTTGTTCTGCCACGCGCCCACACCCGTGCGCCGGACGAGGAGGGGCACGCCCAAAACCACACCCAGGTCTTCCGCCGAGATGAGGATGTCCGGCTGCAGGGTCACCCGCGTCACGGCCTGGGTGTAGAGGATCGAGTTGGTCACAAATGTGTCCGTGTAAACGTTCGTGACCAGTTCGGGCACGCCGAGGATGGAATCATACTGGTAGGGAACGAACGTGATCTTGTCCACGCCCGCACGGAGCGTCTGGTTGGTGATGGTGTTCGTCGTGATCGTCGGCGGCGTGCCGGCGGGCTCGAAAGGACCCGGGAAGTTGGTGGTGAACGTGGGCGTGGTGACGGAACCGTTGGGCAGCAGCTCGATGTTGTAATTGTTCGTGCGGATCAGATACCGCAGGCCACCCACGTCGTCGCGCGTCAGTCCCGTGTAAAAACCGCCCGCGCCCAGCGTGCCGCCGAAGATGCCTTCGGCCAGGGACGCCACCGCCGTGAAGCCGACGGCCAGCGGATCCACCGTGGTCTCGACGGCGTCCGCCTGCGTGGGCGCGGTGAATTCCTGAACCTGATACGTGTAAAGCACGCCGTTGACGTAGGGCGTCGGACTCCAGGTCACCGGATCGAAGTTGCGCTGAATGACGAGGTAGTTCGTGAACGTATCGCCGGCCACGGTGAAAATGCGCCGGTCCCGCAGCGTCCACGCAAACCGCTCGGGGCTGGTCAGCCCCATCTGCTCGACCAGGAATCCCAGGGTGTAGGATTTCAGATCCAACATGCCGAGCGCACTGGCCTGAAAGTTGATCCGCGTCGTGTCGGTGGCGAACTCCGTGAGGTTCGGGCTCATCGCCGAAACCGGCGGCAAGGCGTTCAGGATGGCGAAGGCCGAATGCACCGCCGCCGTGCCGGCCGAGCCGAAGTAGTTCAGGAACGACTCATCAAACCCGTAGGTCAACACCCGCGTGTTGATGCGGTATTCCTCGCCGAGGTTGAGCGGCCCGCCGATCTCCGCCTGACCCTGATACGTTAACAGCAGCGTCTGGTAGGCTTCAAACGGACCGAGCAGCGAGAAGGCGCGGCCCGCGGGCGCACCCACGCCGAGCAACAATCCGATCAAGGCGAGCTGAAATGTTCGCAGCATAAAATCAACGCACGCGGATGACGCGGTAACCGCCGCCGGACGCCGGCGGGTTCAACAGCACGGAGTCAGCGTAACCCGCCGCGGTGCGTTCCGCACCCACATTGGTCCACGACGAAAAATTGACGGAGGACTGGACCTGATAGACGGAGCCGGGCTGGGTGTTCCAAGTCAGCCGCATGCCGCCGGCTTCCGGAACCAAATCCGTGCGGATGATCTCGTAAGCCCGCGCCTGCAGATCGAAGCTGCTCGCGCCGACATACGACGACCAGACCACCATGAAACGATTGAAGCCGTCCGTCGCCACGGCCGGGTGGATCTGGCGGCTGACCGCCGTGGTGTTCACGCGAAACTCGATGCCCTCCAGCGCGCCGCCGCCGTTGAAGAACTGCGCGTAGATGCCCTCGCGCGAGCCGTCCTGACCGAGGCTGATCCACGTCGCGAGATAGTTCCGGCCAAACGCCGCGACGCGCGGGGCGAACTGGTCGCCGTAGGTGAAGCCGTTCAACCGCTGCGAGCCGCCGAGCGCCGTGCCGTTTGCGCCGTAGAGCCGGAAGTAAACATCCCAGCCGTTGGTCGAGACCGTCGTCGGCGAGACGTATTGGTTCGCGCCGGACACCTGCGCCGGCTGATCCTTCTGACTCCAGGCCACCGCGAAACCGCCGTTCGGCGATCCGGCGACCGACGGATTCGCGCAGACCACGCCCGTAAGCGGGTTCACCGGAAATTCATTCCCCGCCACGACGCCGGCCGCGTCGTAGAGCCGCGCGTAAATGTCGATGCTGCTCTGCGAGCGCTGCAACTCCGACACCCACGTGACGACGAAGCCGCCGGTGCTCAACGCCGCGACCGCCGGTGTGCGCTGGTTGTTCACGATGAACTGGTTCACCTTGAACTCGCTGCCGAGCTTCTGCCCGGTCGCGCTGCGGCGCTGGCCATACACGCCGAGGCGGCTGCCGTCCTCGCCGTCGCTCGCCCACACCACGATCACCGTGCCGTTGGGCAGCGTCGCGACCGCGGGCCTGATCTGCTGGCCGTTCGTGTAGGTGTTGACGAGAATGTCGCCGGTCACCGCCGCGCCGTTCGCGTCGAAATAGCGCGTGTAAATTTTTTGGAAACCATACGCCCCGCCATGCCACACGAACACCGCACCGCCGTTGGCGAGCAGCGCAACCTGCGGACGTTCCTGATCGCCCGCGCCGATCTCGTTCACGCGGAACAAACCGCCCACCGCGTGGAGGCTCGCGTCCAGCCGCGTCGCACGGATGCCGAGGCCGTCGCCATCGACGCCGTTGTCCTGGCACACGAGGAAACCGCCGTTGGTGCTGACCGCCGCGTGCGGCGCGGTCTGGTCACCCGCGAGCGCGCCCATGACGGCGTAATCCGAACCGCCGGGCGAGAACGCGTTTTGCGCGGCGAGCCACGGAGCACCCGCCACCATCAAGGCGGCGAGACTGAGCCAGCAGCGAGCTCGGAAAGAAAATGGCATATGGCGAGGGTTATTTTACAAGCCGGACTTTCTTTGTCCATGTTTTCCTTCCCGCACGCCGCGGCGCGCGGGAGGCGTTCAGTTCATGCTCAACAATTCGGGTTGCGACGCTTCCTCGGCGCCGAGTTCGTGTTTCAGTTTCTTGAATCCCCATTCGTCGCACAGGGCGGCGAGCCGGCCCGCATCGCCCGCCCCGAGGCGGAGCGCCGCCGGATCGAAGGGCGCCGGAAGTTCGTCGTGCAGACGGATGAGCTGGCGGTTGCGTTGCACCACGGCCGCGGACGCGTGCAAGGCGCCGCGCACCCGCTCCGATTTCACCTCGCCGAGCCGCTGGTAAACGCTCTCAATCGTCCCGAAGGTCTGGAGCAGTTCCGCGGCGGTCTTGGGCCCGACGCCCGGCACGCCGCGGACGTTGTCCACCGCGTCGCCGACCAGACTCAACCAGTCCACGATCTGCGCCGGGTTCACGCCGGTCTTGGCGCGCACCTGCTCGTCGGTCCAAAGTTGTTCCGTCTTGTCGTTCGGGTTGAGGAGGCGGATTCCCGGGGCAACCAGTTGCATGAAATCCTTGTCCGAACTGGCGATGATGACTTCGAATCCCGCGGCCGCCGCGCGGGCCGTGAGCGCCCCGATCCAGTCGTCCGCCTCCACGCCCTCGTGACAGAGCGAGGCGATGCCCGCGGCGTCGAGGAAGCGCCGGATGGCGTCAATCTGCGGGCCGAGGTCGTCGGGCATCGGCGGGCGCTGGGCCTTGTATTCGGGAAGCAACGCCATGCGCGCGGCCGCCAGACCGCCGTCCCAAATCACCGCGGCGTGCGTGGGCGCGAGCGCGCCGCGGATTTTCAACAGCATCTTGATGAAGCCGTAAATGGCGTTGGTCGGCTGGCCCTGCGGCGAGGTGAGCGAACGGATGGCGTAGAACGCGCGATAGGCGTAGGCGTGCCCGTCGAGGATCAATAGCCGGTTGGGCGGGGTCGCTGGCATGTCGGTCGGCGTAAGCCGGGCATTTGAGCCGCAGCTCTCGATCAGCGCCGGACCGCCGGTTGAGCCGGCACGGTTTCCTTGCTGAACGGCAGTTCCGAGTCGGTGTGGACGCGGTTGCCGGCCGGGTCGATGATCGTCGGCGAGACGAAGATGACGAGGTTCTTCTTGGAGGACTGCCGCGACTCGCTGCGGAAGAAGCGGCCGAGCAGCGGCACGTCGCCCAGCACCGGCACTTTGTCGCGAATCTTCGTCACGTCCTCGGCGATCAGGCCGCCGAGCATGACGGTCTGGCCGTCCCACACCGTGCAACTGGTCACGAGCTGGCGGGAGCGAAACTTCGGCAGCGGCAGGTTCGCGACCACCGGCGTGCCGATGTTGTTGCCGACGCCGATCTGCACCTGGGGGGAGAACAGTGTCGCCGTCTCCAAATCGTAGCCCAGGAATTCCGTGAGGGTGGGGATGATCGTCATCTGGATCGTGTAACCGTCCGCGGAGACGTAGGGGATGACGTCAAGCACCGGACCGAAGGGCATCTGCTCGGTGGTGGGATTGATGGTCGCCGAACTACTGCCGCCTTGTTGGAAGCCGCCCGCGGCGACGTTTTGATTCTGGTTCTGGTTGCCCGTGCCCGCCGTCGTGTCGGTGACAACCGTCAGGATGTCCACGACCGCGATCTGCGTCTGGCGCCCGCTCAACGTGGTCACCTTGGGCGCGGAGAGCAGGTCCACCCCGGTGCGCTGCTCGAGCGCACGCACGACGACGCGGAATTGCGGATCGGTCAGAATGCCGGTCACCGTCGCCACCGCCGGAACCGCGGAACCACCCGAACCAATGGTGTTGCGCAATCCCTGCGTGATGGCCTGATCGGTGCGCGCCTGTGGAAGCAGCGTCGAGGCCTGGCTGGGAATCAAACTGCCGCCGGGCAGCACCACATTCGGCCGCGCCGGGTTGCCCGGGAACAACTGGGGCACACCGCCCACGACCGGCCCGGTGAGGGAAGGCGCGGTGCCGCCCTGAGCACCGATGCTGCGGGTGACGTTGTAGTTGCCGATGAACCAGTCGAAGCCGAGGGCCTTGCCGTCGGTCTCGGTGATCTCCGCAAACTTCGCCTCGATCATCACCTGCGGCGGAGCCGCGTTGAGAACCTGGATCGCCTGCTCCACCAAATCCAGTTCGGCCATGGACGCGCGCACTAGGAGGATGCCGGCCCGGTCGTTCCAGAACATGGCGTTGGGCGGATTCACGTTGACGCCGTTGGCCGTGAAGAAATCTTTGACGATCTGCTGGATGGACGACTGGCGATTGGTGCGCGTGACGCCGGTGATGCCGTCCTGCTGTTGGGCACCACCACCACCACCACGGCCACCTTGTTGCTGTGCATTGGCGATCTCGACACGCGGAATGATGAACGTGGACTGCTGCCCGCCCTGGCCGCCCTGGCCGCCACCACCGCCGCCGCCGCCGCCGCGACCACCGCCACCACCACCGCCACCACCACCGCTCGAACCGCCCGAACTTGAGCCGAACGAAATGCCGCTCACGCTTTCGAGGCCCTGCAGAAAAGTATTCGGATCCACGCGGAACTGGCGGAAGTAAAGCGGCGGCGTCTCGCGCGGCCGGTTGGAGAAGGCGATCGCGTAGTCTTCGACGGAAAATTTAATCGGCTTGTCCGCACCCTTGATGATCGCGTCGATCGCCTCGGCCAGCGTCAGGTCCTGAATCGCCGGGCTGACCTTGATGATCACGGTGTTGATGTCCGTCGCCTCGCCGGGGGCGCCGGGCACGGCCGCGCCGGTGGTCGGGTCCACGCGGACCGCGGCCGCGCCGGCGGCCTCGTCGGGATTGTTGTTGAGGAGGAAATTGATGCCGCGCTTGAGCGGGTCGCTCTTCTTGGCCTCGTCGTTGAGGATCTTGAGCACGTCGCTCAACGGCATGCCGTCAAAGAAAACTTCCGCAATGCGGATGTCCGCGAGCTTGCGGTAAAGCGCCTGGCGGCCCACGCCGGTGTTGACGAGGTTGGTGCGGATGATGGGGTTGGGCACCGGCAGACCGCCGCTCTTGGCCTGCTCGAACCACTTCTTTTCCACGGTCACGAGCGCCTCCTGCGACAGGACTTCACGCTCGGCGGCCGCGACGCCATAGCGGGCCTGGCGGATGAGTGTCAGGTAGTAGAGCGCACCGGGATTGGTCGGATCAATTTTGACGGCCTGCTTCAACTTGGCCTCCGACTCGTCGAGCTTGCGCAGTTCATACAACAGCATGCCGTCCTGAACGAACGTGGCCGCCTGGATCCGGTCGTCCACCGCCTTGGGCACCCTGGCCAGGGTCTCCGGGCTGGGCACATGGCCCCTCAAACGATCCTGCTCCGAATCGTGGCGCTGCTTGAGTTCGATGGCCGCCGCGTTGCGCGGGTCGAGCTTGAGGACTTGTTTGATGCGGTTGTCGGCTTCGGTGAAATCGCCGCGGCGATAGGCCAGTTCGGCGAGTTGGAGGTTCACGGCGGTGAGGCCGGAGATGATGTCCTTCACCTCGCGATCCGCCGAGCCGCCGGCTTTTTCGGAAAGCTTGAGCGCGTCGGTGTAGGTTTTCGCGGCGGTGGCGAGGTCGCCCTGCCGGGCCAGGTCCTGGGCCTTTTTGACCTTGAGGCCGGTTTCGATGACGGCGGTCTGGCGGCGGATGGCTTCCTCCTCGGCGGCTTGCGAGGAACTCGGCTGGGCGCGCAGGGCGACGGCTGCCAACAGGGACAGGCAGACAACGACGGATGTGACTCCTCTCTTCATGAAGAAACGGGTTGGGTTATGAAAGCTTGGGTTGGTGCAAATAACTCGGAACGATCACGGCGCTGGCGTCAATTCCACAGTTGTTCGTTTCGGTGTTGATTCGCCTTCGATTGTAACTTGCGTCGGGGTAATGGCAATCACTTTGTAGGTGTCGTTCGCGAACTGCACCTTGCTGTCCTGGCGCAGGCCCTTCCAGTTCTTGCCTTCCGGATCGTATTTGGCGTCGGCCTCGTAGCCGATGATCTGCTCGGATGGTTTGTCTTTGCTAAAGGAAACCAACTGCTTGTCCTTCACCAGCTCGACGGTGATCTCGGTCGGGTTCTCGGGGGGACCCTTGACCTCGACCATTTTGAAGAGGTCGTTTTTCTCCGGCAGACCGGTCGCCTTGGGGGCGCCCGGCGCGCGCACCTGCTCCTTGCGCTTGACCGGGTTGGCCTGGCCCTCGTCCGTGACCCCGATGCGGTAGCGCACGGTGTCCCCCGCGCCGCTGATGCCGCGAAAGGCGACGGTGTATTTGATCGTGGTAATCTTGGTGACGATGAAACCGCGCAGGATCTCATCGCCGCGCACGATCTTGATGATGCTGCCGTCGGGCAGGCGCTGCCACTTGACCGGGTTGAGGAGGTTGTGCTGGCCGCTGAGGTTGTTGGTGATCGGGCTGCGGGCGCGCGTGATCGAACTGTCGTTGCGGGTGAAATCCACCGCGGGCACCGGCCGCGGCTCGGTGCGGATGATCCCGTTGCGCAGCGCTTCCAAATCCTTCTGCGCCTTGCGGATCTCGCCGGGCAGGCGGACGGCGAAGAAGATCACCACCAGCAGCACGAGGCTGAGGATGATCTTTTCGTAATGTTTTTTCAGGAAGTCCATGCCGGTTTATTTGGCGGGCGCGCCCGGCGCGGCGGGCAGCGGGTTGATCACGTCCAGCAGCATGGTGATGCGCAGGAGTTTTTCGTCGAGCAGGGTGACGGGACCGGTCTTGACCCCGGCGCCGGGACGACTCGCGGCGGCCGTGAACACCGGCACCGCCGGCGGGGGCGCGGCACCTTCCCCCGGCGGCGGCGGCGGCGTGAAGACCACGGCGGCGGCGCACCGTGGCGTTGGTCTCGGGCTTCTGCAGCAGGAACTCCGGCGAGCCTTCCGTGTCGTCCACCGACACGGTCACGCGCCGCAGGACATCGAGCGAATGGACGCGCGCGGCGTAGAGGATGCGCGAGAGGGTTTTGATTTCCTCCATGCGCGCGACGAGCACCTCGAGGCTGCCGGGCGAAAACTTCACCGCGCTGCGCTGGATGCCGAAGGTGAAGGCGTAATTCTTCGGCAGCGCCACGCGTGCGCCCTCGGCTTCGCGCGACAGTTCAAAAATCGTGTCCTCCAGCAGCTTCTTGAACGCCGCGTTGTCGATCCTCGCTTCCGTCGGCGCCGCGAAATGCTTGCGCGCATTCGCGATGTAGGCGTCCAGCCGGGCGAGGTCCGTTTTGACGAGTGCGATGTTGGTGGCGTTGGGCGTGGGGTTGGCGGTGTGAAGCTTCTGGAGTTCGGTGCCCGCGTCGTCCAGTTCCTTCTGCACGCCCGCCTCATCCTGGATGTTCGAATAAAGGTAGTAGCTGGCGAAGCCGAGCAAACCCAGCGCGACCAGGCTCCCGATGACGATGAAAAGATTTCGTTTGAGCCAGTCCATGTCAGTAGCGGATGGGCCGTTTGAGCGTCAGCGTCACGCCGAAGCCGAAGGTCAGCGCGTTCTCGTCCACCGTCTCCAACTGCGCCGACAGCGACGTGCGGTCGGGATCAAACATCGGGCTGTTCTTGAGTTCGGCCTCGAGCTTGAAGGCCATGTCGGAATTGGCCGAGGGGGAAATCTTGACCTGGTTCACGCCGCGCAAGCTGAGCTTGATGAACATGATCTGGTTCGTCACGGGCCCGGCCGGTCCACCGGCGATCCGGCTGCGGCCGGCAGCCGCGCCACCTTCGGCGCCTTCGGCGGGGGCGGGCGGCGGGGCATTGGGATCCGGCTGCGCCGACGGTTGATTGGTGCCGGCGGGAGCTGGCGGCAGATCCGTCGTCTGCACGGCCATGCTCTCGATCCACACGCCGGCCTCGGCGTTGGGTTGGCGGCTGCGCAGCGCGTTGGCGGTCAGGAGCTCGGTCTGGATGCAGGCGCGGCGCAACTCGGCCAGCAGTTCGGTCCAATAAGTGCGGTCCTCGATCCACGTCACGTATTGGTCGCCCTGCTCCTTCCCCTTCTTCAGCGCGGATTGCGATTTGCGCAACGTGGCGTCGTTCGCCTTGAGCGGCGCGATCTCCGCCTTGAATCGATCCAGCTCGATCTTCTTCACGTCAACCAGCCGGTCGTAAAAATATCCGTAGGCAAACACCACCAGCACCAGGCACAGCACCATCGCCGCGAAATACGGACGCTTCGCGCTGAACTGCTGCTTCTGGATCGAACTCTTCGGCATCAGGTTCAGCTCGACCGGGCAATGCGCGAGGTTGCGCAGCGCCAGGCCCACGATCTCGCCGAAGCAATGCGCCACCTTTTCCAAGTCCGCGATCTGGAGGCCGGGATTCACCTGCACGTTGCGGAACGGATTAAAATATTCCACCGGCAGGTTCAGCTTGTCCGCGAAGAACTGCGCCGTGTAGGGCAGGATCGAGGCGCCGCCCGCGAGGAACACCCGCGCCGGCGCGCTGCCACCCTGCTGCCCGCGATAAAACTGGATCGTCTGGTTCACCTGGATGTGCAGGCGTGTCATCACCTGCCGCGCGATCTTCGAGATCGCCGCCGCGTGCGGATCCTCCGGCTCCTCATACGCGCCGCCCAGGCTCACGAAGCCCTTCTCGATCTTCACCGCATCGGCCTCGGCGAAGGACAGCTTCGACTCGTTCACGAAATCCTGCGTGATCGCGTTCGCGCCGATGTTGATGCTGCGGCTGAAAACTTTTCCCTTCTCGAAGAACAGCACGTTGCTCGTCTTCGCGCCGATGTCCAACATCATCGAGCAGCCCTCCGCGTCGCCGTAATTATATCGGAACGCGTTGCACAACGCCGCGGGCGAGACATCCAGCAGTTGCAGATTCAGCCCCGCCGACTCGGCCGTGCGGAAGAGCCCCTCCACCACGTCGCGCTTGATCGCGACCAGCAGCACCTCGAGTTCGCCCGACGCGGCGGTGCCGAGGATTTGGAAATCCCACACCACTTCCTCCAGCGGGAACGGCACGTTTTGCTTCGCCTCGTATTCGATGATCTGCGCGACCTTCGAGCTGTCCACCGGCGGCAGCTTCACGAACTTGGAAAAAACATTCGAGCCGGAGGTGCAGACGTTCGCGGCTTTCGACCCCATCCCGCGCTCGGCGACCAGCTCCTTGATCGCGGCGATGATGGCGGTCTCGCGCGCGGGCTCGTTGGTGGTCAAGCCGGCGAGCGACTTCGTGCCGAATTGCTTGAGCAACAGCGCGCCCGCCTCGTTCACTTCGAACTCGGCGGCCTTGATGCCACCGGCTCCGAGGTCGAGGCAAAGAAATGACTTGGCGTTGAGCATCTGGGCCCGCACCCGTTCGCGCAGCCGGCCAAACAGCCGGTCCGGGTTCCGCGAAAGGGAAGGCGGTCAACGGTGCTTACGAAAATAAAGGGGGGTGGTCAAACAGAAAACTCCCCCGCGTGACGAATCGTGTGAAGATTTCGCTTGGTTTGCGCGCCAACGTGCGGCCGGCATCCTGCCGGCAATTCTGACTTTTGTTTCAACGCAAAGGCGCAAAGGAAGACAAACGAGTGCATCTCAGTTTCTGCCAATGCGCAGCAGCCTTTCTCATTAGCACCCGGCTTTAGCCGGGTGAAAGGCGACCGGCGACGTTCCAACCGCTTCAGCGGTTTGCCATGCCGGGTAAACCGCTAAAGCGGTTGGAGATGGCCACAACGTTGGTTCACCCGGCTAAAGCCGGGTGCTAATGAGAAAGGAGGAGATGGGGACTCGCGTAGCTCGTCCCTCCGAAACGAAAAGGGTCACGGCACCACGCGCACGCGGTAGTCGCGCGCGGGCGACAGACCGCCCGTGAGCGAACCATCGTCCACCCACTCACTTAATCCCGGTTGCGGCTCGGTGAATGTCGCGCCGATGACCGGCACCCAGTCCACGAGGTTCGTCGTGTGTTCAATCCGGTAGCTGTGCCCGGCAATCGATTTGAAGCGCACCGACACCTGACCGGTCGCCACCATAAGGCGCGTAAGCACAGGCGAAGGGTAGGCGTTGCGCTGAATGAACGACCAGATCGCCGGGCCGTTGGTGAACGCGCTCTGATTGCCGTGTCCGCCCATGTGAAGGACCGTCGTGTATTCCGGTGCGCGTCCTTGCAGTTTTGCAAACAGCGCGTCGGCGGTTGATGCCTTGTAAACCGTCGTGTCGCTCGTGGAGCAAATGGAAAGCATCGGCATCCCATTGAAGCGGTCGGCGGGCACACCGTTGGTCCCGTAGCCAACCGGATCGTGGCCCGCGGTCTTTGAGATGAACTCGGCATCACCTGCACCCGCATTGATGCCGTAGGCGGCGGCGATAAAATTCGAAGGCGCTGTGCTTGCGTTGAGGTTTGTCCACATCGAGTGCAAAGAGCAGGCTCCGGCGAGGAGCACCACGCCATCCACGGCGGCGTTGTGAGCAGCCGCGAAATTCAATGCTCCAACCCCGCCCGCCGATTCTCCGAGAAGGAAAAGGCTGCCAACCGTTGTCTGGCTCCGCAGAGTTTCAAGCAAGTTGCTGGCGTCGATGACGCTGTTACTGCTGCCGTAGTCAGCGTCTGAGTGGCAGGCCGGATAGGCAAGGAGAACGCCGTTACTCAACAGACTTTGCTGCGTCAGGCGCGCGCCCCCGCTGTTGTTGTAGGGGCCGTTCTCTCTCCAACCGGTCGTGCCGTGGAACCAAAGCACGACGGTCGCAGGTTTGGTGGAATCGTAATTGGTCGGATAATCAATCCGGAAACTCTGGCCGGTGCCGTCCTGAGACCACGCCACAAAATTCACTTGGCCCTCAATGTTGTCGCGCGGGGTGATCGTCCCGCCGCCGAGCTTCGCTCCCACGTTCACAATCCCGATGCCAGCGTTCGTGCGCGTGTCTGAGTTGTAAACGTAGATGCCCTGGATGACGCCGAGATTTGACTGGATGGCGGCGCGCGAATAGTGGGCACGCAGCTCATTCGTATGTTCCAAATCACAGATCACAAAGCTGACCGCGTTGGTGTCCACCGCGATGTTCAGCACGAAGGTGCCGGGCGTGTTGTTCGTGACATAGTAGAGAGTGGAACCGTTGACCGAAGCAGGATGCGCCACCGACCAGTCACTTTGCCCAACGACGGAAGAAGGGTTTTGAATCGTGAACACCATGTTCGTTCCACTCGTGATTCCGTAACTCAGGCCCATGCCAAAAGTGTGAGCGGCCGTCCCGGCACCGGAGTCCGTTGAAAGTCCGACGTAAACAATGGCTGAATTGGTCGGCCCGACCGCATTCGTCGGCACGTTGAAGGTCGCGATGATGCGCGCCGCGTCGTTGGTGCCGATCGGAAACGAACGGAAGGCGCCTTTCCCCGATGGTCCATTCTTTCCGCTCCAATAGACCGCCGTCAGCCCGTTGTTGCTGGAAACCATCAAGGCGCCGGGTGAATTATCCCAGGCTCCCAACCCGTCAAGCCAGCGCTCGGCGAATCCCGACGTAGTTGCTCCGTGAACCGGACTCAAGAGCGCACTCAATGTCAGTGCCATCATCATCGTCGAGCTTCGCGTCCATGGACGGAGCGGGAGGGGAGGAAGGTTCATCGCGAGCTTCGTGAAAGGTTTCCCGTGCGTGCGGCCGTTTCTACGGCACCCGCCCGTCCCCGGCAAGCGCGGAGCGCGCGGATGTGCCGGCCCGGAGCGCCCAAAGTCCGGTCAAACCAGCCGGCGAAGGTGTTTTTTGAGGAAATGGCTTGTTTTCTAGGGTTTCCGAGCATCGTTCTGTCGTTGGGGAACGGTTCCGGCGACGTGGGGAACGGTTCCGGCGACGTGGGGAACGG
>JACQFS010000018.1 GCA_016199935.1 Verrucomicrobiota bacterium | reverse complement strand
GTGGGGAACGGTTCCGGCGACGTGGGGAACGGTTCCGGCGACGTGGGGAACGGTTCCGGGGCCGGTAGGGATGCTCGCTTACACCCCGAGCTTCTTCTTGAAGTAGGCGATGGTCTGCTTCATCCCTTTTTCCAACGGCACCACCGGCTCCCAGCCGAGGAGCTTGCGCGCCTTGGTGATGTCGGGCTTGCGCTGCTTCGGGTCGTCCTTGGGCAGCGGCTTGAAAACGAGTTTGCTCTTCGAGCCGATCGCGGCCTTCACCGCCTCGGCGAATTGCACCATCGTCATCTCGCGCGGGTTGCCGATGTTCACGGGCATGTGGTAGTCGCTCATCATCAGCCGGTAGATGCCCTCGATGAGGTCGGAGCAGTAGCAGAAGCTGCGCGTCTGCGAGCCGTCGCCGAAGACGGTGATGGGCTTGCCCTCGAGCGCCTGGCTGACGAACGCGGGGACCACGCGGCCGTCCTTGAGCCGCATGCGCGGGCCGTAGGTGTTGAAGATGCGGACGATGCGGGTCTCGACGCCGTGCTCGTTGTGATACGCCATGGTGAGCGCCTCGCCGAAGCGCTTCGATTCATCATAGCAACCGCGCGGACCGACGGTGTTCACGTTGCCCCAGTATTCCTCCGTCTGCGGATGCACGATCGGGTCGCCGTAAATCTCGGAGGTGCTCGCGACGAGGAAGCGCGCGCCCTTGTGCTTGGCGAGGCCGAGCGCCTTGTGCGTGCCGAGCGAGCCGACCTTGAGCGTCTGGATCGGGAGCTCGAGGTAATCAATCGGACTCGCGGGCGAGGCGAAGTGCCAGACGTAATCCACCGGCCCTTCGAGAAATAAAAACTCAGTCACGTCCTGCTGGATGAATTTGAAATCGGGATGGCCCGCGAGGTGCGCGATGTTGTCGGTCGAGCCGGTGACGAGGTTGTCAATGGCGATGACCCGGTGCCCGCGCGAGAGCAGGAGGTCGGTGAGGTGCGAGCCGAGGAAACCCGCGCCGCCGGTGACGACGGAGACGGGCTTGGCGGATTTGGATTTCACGGCGGAACGTTTGGCGGTTTTCACATTTTTCATTTTTAACAAGGCGTGCGAGGGAGCAAACGGGATGCCGGGCGGACATCAATTACGGATTACTCCTCACTCATTATTCATAACGAGCAAGGAGTAATGCGTAAGCGGGACGGCTCACTTCGCCCCCGTCCCCATGAACACCGCCGGAATGGTGCGCAGGAGAATCTTGATGTCGAGCCACAAAGACCAGTGGTCAATGTATTCGAGGTCGAGCCGGACCCATTCCTTGAAACTGGTGACCTCGTTGCGCCCGCTGATCTGCCAGAGGCAGGTGAGGCCGGGCTTGACGCTGAGGCGCCGGCGGTCGGACGGATCATCGAAGCGCGCGACCTCGTCCACCGGCAGCGGGCGCGGGCCGACGAGGCTCATCTCGCCGCGCAGGACATTCCAAAGCTGGGGCAGCTCATCAATGCTGTAGCGCCGCAGCCACCGGCCGACGGCCGTGATGCGCGGGTCGTTGGTGATCTTGAAGACGGGGCCGCTCATCTCGTTGAGCTGTTCGAGTTCGAGTTTCAACTGCTCGGCGTTGGTGACCATGGTGCGGAACTTGAGCATCGTGAACGGCCGGCCGTTGATCCCGCTGCGCTGCTGGCGGAACAGCACCGGCCCGCGCGAGGTCAGCCAGGTGAACAGCGCGGCCAGCGGCAGCACCGGGATGACCGTCAGCAGCAGCAGCAACACCAGCGCGCCCAGCCGGTCGAGCACGCCCTTGGCAAAATGCTGCCACGACACATCCGGCACGCTGCGGAAGACGAGCATCGGCCGGCCGAAAAATTCGTCGAGCGACGTGCGCGAAATCTGCGTCTTGAAAAAATCCGCGAGCAGCCACACCTCGACGCCCTCGCGTTCGCACACCTCGATGGCGCGCTCGATCTGCCCGAAGAGCGTGTGCTTGGCGGAGAGGATCACGCCGTTGACCGAGTGCTGGTGCAGCAGCGCCGTGAGCTGGTCGCCGGAGGCGTCGTTGATGTCCAGCTCGCCGAGGATTTCCAGATCGTGCGCGGCGCGCGCGGAAAGTTCGGCGCGGAGGCGGTCGTTGTCCTCGCGCGTGCCGACGAGGATGATGCGGTGGCGCAACTGCTCGATGCCCAGCTTGGAGAGGACCCACGCGCGCACGAGCAGCTCCTTGAGCATCACCAGCACAAAACTGATCACGCCGAAGAAGATCACCACCGAGCGGGCCAGCGTGATTTTGAAAAAGAACATCATGAGGATGATGCCGACGGTCGCGAGCGTGCAGGCACCGAGCAACTGCCACGCCGTCTGCCGGCGCGAGGGGACGAGCGGGCGGTTGTAGAAGCCCTGCCAGTCGAGCAGGAACGGCACGAACGGCAGGATCACGAAGTAGAGCTTCACGAAATCGGTGAACGGCTCGATGTCCGCCGTGGCCCCCAGCCAGTTCCAAAAGCCCCAGTCGCCCGAGGCCACCCGCACCGCGTGCGCGAGCCAGAGCGACAGGCCGAAGATGGCCGTGTCGGCAATCTGGTGCACCGTGGTGCGGATCTGGCGCTGGCGGCGGAGCATGGTTCAGGCTCCCGGGCGCAACGGCGCGCGGGCGGTTTGGTCCGGGCTGTGATCCGGGCTGAGTTGGACTCTATTAAAATGAAACCGGATTGCAGGCTTCAATGTTTTTTATTTTCCCGCCGTCACCGGACCCGCGGCGGGCCGGGCCGGGCCGGCGGTGGTTTGAAACTCGGGCACGCTCGCGGCGATGAGCTGCTGGATGCGCGCGAACGCCTCATCCTCGCGGCCCGGCGGCGTCCACGCGAAGAACGACACGTAGGCCCAGCGTTGCAGCGTGCCGGTGCGCAACAGCTCCCACGCCGAGAGCGGCATGCGTTCCCAGTCGTTCGCGCTCAGCGCGTCGCCGGCCACGAACCAATACACATAAAGCGCGCGCATTTTCACCTCGCGGCCATCCGCCGATCGTCCGATCCGCGTGCAGGTGAACTTGCGCACCGGCAGGTCATACGCGTGCGGCCGCGTCAGGGGCACGACGGTCGTCTCGCGCGTGTCGATGGTCAGTCCGTTGCCCGCGAGGCAGAACTCCGGCTTGTGGATGCTCGTGCGGTCCGTGCCCATCAGCACCACGCTCACCTGGACTTGGAAACCGTCCGCCGTGGAATACACGCGCTTGCCGTAGGACGTGTCGGCGGGGAGCACGTTGCGCTCGCCGTCGGAAACTTCCAGCTCGCGCGACTCGTAGTTCAGCACGCGCTCGGGCAGCAGCACCTTCACGACATTCGTGCCGGGCAGGGCCGCCACCTTTACGCCCGGCGCGCCGAGGCGCTGGCTGGCCTTCATCCGCACGAGCGCACCCGCGCACGCCGCCATCAGCAGCACCGCGACCACGACCGGAATTAATGTGCGGGATTTCATGCGGGGGCCGGCGCGGACGGCAGCGCGTCCGCAGCCGGGGATTTTTTTTCGCGTAGCAAATGGCCCAGCGCCATCAGCGAACCGATGGCGAAGAGGAAGGTGACGAAGCCCAGCTTCTGCTCGACGAACGTCCCCGCGTCGTGGCCGAACGCCTGCGCCGCGATGATCACGCCGGTGATGCGCAGCACGTTGCCCGCGACCGCCAGCGGCACCGCGAGCGCCACGATCAGCAGCCGCTTCCACGTCGTGCCGAACGACACGAAGCCGTAGATCGTCGTCAGCGCGAGCAGCGAGATCAGGCTGCGGATGCCGCTGCACGCGGGCGCGACGTCGTATTGAAAAGTTTTGGCCGAGTTGAAGATGCGCGAGCCGTCGCGCACCACGTCAATGCCGAGCACGCTGTGGCCGATGCCGACGGAAATTTTCGTCACCAGCATCCGCATCGGAAACGTGACCGGCTCGCTGATGCTGCCGACCGGCAGGCAGAACGCGAAGAGCACCATCGGAAAAAACGTCGCGCGCATCCACGCCGCGCCCCACGTCAAGCCGACGAGCGAGTAGAGGCCGAGAAAGAACGCGATCACGGAGAGCCGCGTCTGCTGCACGAGGTAGCCGAAGAGATGCAACACCAGCGCGAACGCCAGCAGCGCGAGCGCCGGCCACCACGCGCGCGCTGGCAGCGCGAGCAACTCCGCGCGCTTCGTCCAGAGCAGCACCAGCACCACCACCGGGATTAGCAGGCCGTGGCCGTCCTCGGAATTTTTCTCCGTGTAAACGCGGTAGAGCCAGCCGGGGAGCGACGCCGTGTCGTAGTAGCCGAAGGTGGAGTTGCCGAGGAAATGAAACAGCGCGAACCACGCCGCGAGGAGACCGAAGAACAGGCCCTTGTGCGGCAGTTGCGCCCACACCCCCGCGAGTTCTTCGGGGAAGCTGATTTTGTTTGGCGACTCAGTGGACATGAGCAACTTCCCGAATAGACAGCAAAGCGACGCGCTTGCCGAGAAAAAATCCGGTGACGGAGCGCGGGCCGGCCCGGCCCGCAGCGCGTGAGTAGTTCGATGGCTTGCGGATTTGCCGAACCCCGGCCGGCCGGCGTGGCCGCTGCGAGCCGGGACGGCTCGCGCTCCGTTTTCCCCGGGGCGACCGCGTTGACCCACGATGAAAAATGCGCCCCGCTGTGAAAGCGGTTGAGTTCGCCGCCGTCGTCGTTACTCTCGCGCGCATGAAACGGTTTTTCCTTTGGCTCCCGTTGCTCGCCGCGCTCGCGTTCGCGCCGGCCGCGCTGCGCGCCGCCGAGGGAAAAATCGTCAAGGTGCTCCCGCATTATCTCGACGAGAAGGGCCGGCACACGCTCGCGCCCAGCCTCTACGAACGCGACGCCTACCAGTCCCACCTGCGCAAGCACCGCGACCTCTGCTCCGCGCTGCGCTACGACATCGAGTGGAAGGCGGGCAAGACCGGCGGCGCGCCGCTCAAGCTGCGCCTCGAGTTGCGCGCGGGCCAGTCCGCCGGCGGCGAACCGCTCGTGCTCGAGGAGGAAGTGAAGCCGCCGAAATTTTTCTCCCGCTGGACCTCGCTCACCCTCGGCGGCGAGGCGTTCAAGAAGGCCGGCGACGTGGCCGCGTGGCGCGCGACGTTGTGGGCTGGCGACACGATGGTCGCGGAGCAGAAGTCTTTTTTGTGGTGAGGGGGGCGGCGGTGAGTTGCAGATTTTCAGGTTATCAAGTTTTCAAGTTTTCAGGTGCCGAATGACATCAGGGAACGTCGCAGCCACCTGCAACCTGATAACCTGATAACCTGATAACCTGATAACCTGATAACCTTCCACCCTCTTTCTCCTCACCACTTCCCATCCACCACGAGGCTCGCGGCCTTGCGCGCGAAATCCTCAGCCGCCAGCGGCAAGGCCTGGCGCTCCACGCTGCTCTGATCGGTGCCCGCGCGCACCAGCGTGCGGCCCATCACGTCGCGCTCGACGAGCACCTTGCCGGTGCTGCGCTCGACGGCGCGCACGCGCGCGGTGAGCCGCACGTAATAATCCCGCACGGTGATGACATCCACCGGCTGGAAGCTCGCCGCGGGCCGCTCGAAGGCAATGATGGTGCCGGTGACGATGATGTCGCCCGGTTCCTGCGTCTCCAACCGCAGCGTGCCGTCCTGTTGCAGCGCGCGGCGCAACGCGTTGTTCACGGTGTCCGCAAGGCGCGGCTCGGCGGTTTTGTTTTGAAAATAATCCACCTGCACCGAGCGGCGTCCGGCCACCTGGCCGCCCGTCGGGCCGAGTTGGTAGCCGGCGCAACCGGCGAGCAGCAGCAGGCCGAAACTCAGACCGGAGCAGAAGGGTGCGCGCATGGTCGGCTCACTTGGGCGGCGGCTCGCCCGGCACTTCGCGGATGGGAAACTTGAGCGGCGGTGCCGGCGTGGACGCACCGGGCGGCGCCGCGTTGGGCCCGGGGCGGGGGGCGAGGTCGGGCGGCGGAACATTTTTCAACTGCGCGATGCGCGTCTTGGCTTCCTGCGCGACCGGCGAGTTCGGGTCCTTGACGATGACCTCGTTGTAATAGATGAGCGCGGCGTCCTTGCGCTTTTTCTTGTCGTAAAATTTCGCGATCTGGAAATTGCCGCGCGCCTGCTCGGCCTTCAGCGAATCAATGATCTTCTGCGCCTCGGGCACGCGCTTGTCGTTCGGATAAAGCGCGATGAAATCGGTGAAAGTGGAGATGGCGTCGCCGGCCACGCTCTGGTCGTATTCGGCGGTGCGCGCCTGCTTGTTGTAGGCGAGGCCGGCCCTGAAGAGCGCGTCGCCGGCGATCTGCGGCTGGTCGTGGTAGCGGTCGGCGGCGGTGTTGTAGGCCTTCACCGCGAGCGGGTAGTCGCCGTTTTTTTCCTGCGCGAGACCGATGTTCATCTGCGCGAGCGGGCCGACGGCGCTGAAGGGGCCGTTGGTGACGATGCTGCCGTAAAGCGACGCGGTCTTTTCCATCGAGGGCGGAATCGGGATGTAGTTCCACAGCCGGAACCACTGCCCGCCGAGGAAGCGCCCGGCGATCTCATACTGGCGCTGGAGCACCTCGTCGTATTTGGCGAACTTGGGATATTTCTGGAGCAGCTCCTGATACGTCTTGAACGCGCGCTCGTCCTGTTTGCGCGCCTCGTAGGAGCGGCCGAGAATGTATTTGGCCTCGGGCGCGTAGTCGGAGAGCGGCCAGTTGACGGTCACGCGGAGCGCGGCGCGGCTGGCGAGGCTGTATTTTTTTTTCTCCAGCGCGTCGCGGGCGACCTGCAACTGATCCTTCGCCCGCGTGCGCATCCAGCTCCCGTCCTGACCGACGGGTTCGTAAACCCAACCCTCGCCCGGACGGTAAATGAACGGGGCGGGACTGGGGCTCGGGAACAGCACGATTCCCAGCAGCACCAGCAGACCAAGTGAAATCCTACGCAGCATGAAGGCGACGCTAGCGAAGCGGTGGGGGAGCGTCAAGGAACGCGGACGAAGTTTCAGTTCAAGCTCCCGTCACCCTTTGTAAAAAACCATCACGCCGTAGTCAGTGAGCACCTGGCCCGACTTCGCGTCCACGTAGGAGTAATGAATCGGCGTAAGGCTGTGGATGTTCACCTCGTCGGTCGCCTGGAGGAAATGCGACACCGCCTGGTCGAACGAGTCCGGCCCCTGGCCGATGAAGTCCGCGCGCCGGAAACATTTGATCTTCAGCTTTTTTCCGACGCCCTTGACCTCCGATTCGAGCGAGGCGCGCGGGCGCTCGATGCTGATCTTGGATTTGGCCCCGCCCGTGGGGAGCTTGAAATGTTTTTCCTTGGTCGCCGCGGCGGCCACCGGTCCGCCCGGCGGCTGCACGCGGATGTTCACGGGGCTGGGCTCGGGAATCAGGACGGACGCGCCACACTCCGGGCACTCGATTTCCGTGCCGGAGCCGGTCTCGTCCACTTCGAGTTCCTGGCGGCACGCGGGGCAGGTGAAGACGATGTCCATAAAATCACTTCAGGTTGGGTTCGTTTGCTGCGCGGAGAGTGCGTGCCCGCGCGGGGCAAGTAAAGCCCGGACGGAACCGGGAAGGGCAAAATAAAAAATTCGCCCGCCCTCACTGATACGCGTTCTCCAGCCGTTTCACCCGCGGATAGAGCGGCGAGTCCGCCGGCGTGCGGCTCTTCACCCGGGCGAAAATTTTCTTCGCCTCCGCCGGATCGGTGCGCGTGAGGAACGACGCGTAGTCCAGCTCGATCGCCGCCTTGCGCGGGTCGCCGGTGTAAGGGCCGAAGCGCTTGAGCCACGCGCCGAGCGCCGCCGGCCCCTGCGCGTAGGCCGCCTTGAGCGCGGCCTCATACTCCGGCCGCAATCCCGCCAGGGCCTCCTGCGGCACCTCGGCGACCGGCGGCGGCGCGGGCACGGCGCCCGACGCGCGCGCCACGATGTTGCTCCGCTCGGTGGCGGCGGTATTTACCTCGACCTGTTTCCAGTAGTTGAACAGGAGCACGACGCCATAAATGGCGGCGAGCACGACGAACACGGCGATCAGTTTTCGGGACATGGCTGGTATCGATTTTTAGAGCATCACTCGCCGGGCACGCGTTCCACCCGGGCGCCGAGCGCGCGCAGTTTCTCGTCAATTTTCTCGTAGCCGCGGTCGAGATGGTAAATGCGGTGCACCTGCGTCGTGCCCTTCGCGACGAGCCCCGCGATGACCAGCGCCGCGCTTGCGCGCAGATCGCTCGCCATCACCGGCGCGCCGCTCAACGGTGCGCCGCCCTTCACGATCGCGCTCGGGCCCTCGACGGAAATTTCCGCGCCGAGCCGCCCCAGTTCCGGCACGTGCATGAAGCGCGCCTCAAAAATTCTTTCCGTGATGATGCTGATTCCCGGCGCGAGCGCCATGAGCACCATCATCTGCGCCTGCACATCCGTCGGGAAGCCGGGATACGGCAGCGTCGTCACGTCCACCGGCTTCAGCCGGCGCGCGCCCTTGACGAGCAGGCTTGTGCCGCGCCGCTCCCACTTCACGCCGGCGTCGCGCAGCTTGTCGAGCACGGCCTGGAGATGTTCGGCGCGCACGTTGTTCAACGTCACCTCGCCCTTCGTCACCGCCGCCACGATCGCGAACGTCGCCGCCTCGATGCGGTCGGGAATCACCGCGTGCTGCGCGCCGTGCAATTCCTTCACGCCGGTGATCGTGATCGTCGGCCCGCCCGCGCCGTGGATGCGCGCGCCCATCGCGTTGAGAAATTCCGCGAGGTCCACCACCTCCGGCTCGCACGCCGCGCTCTCGATGATGGTGATGCCCTCCGCGAGCGTCGCGGCCATCATGATGTTCGCCGTGCCCAGCACCGTCGGGCCGACGCGGCCGCCGAGAAAAATATCGCCGCCGATGAGTTTCGGCGCGGTGGCGGTGACGTAGCCGGATTCGATTTTGATTTTCGCGCCGAGCGCCTTGAGCCCCTTGAGATGCAGGTCCACGGGGCGCGCGCCGATGACGCAGCCGCCGGGCAGCGAGACCTTTGCCTTGTGCAACCGCGCCAGCAGCGGGCCGAGAATGCAGATCGAGCCGCGCATCTTGCGGATGAGTTCGTAATCCCCCACGCCCTTGAGCCGGCCGGACTTCACCGTCATCGTGTCGCCGTCGAGCGCGACCTCCGCGCCGAGCGACTCGAGAATTTTTCCCATGAACTTCACGTCGCTCAGGTCGGGCACATTGCGGATGACGCACTCCTCCGGCGTGAGCAGCGTGGCGGCGAGGATGGGGAGCACGGCGTTCTTCGCGCCGCTGATGGTCACTTCGCCGTGCAGCGGCACGCCGCCTTTGATGAGCAGACTGTCCATGAAATTTTTGGGTGTTGAACTGCGCGGCCAGTGTGTGCCCGCCGTCGCGCGCCGCGCAACTTGGAATTGAAGTGGCGGCGAAAAAATTTCACCCCACCTTCATTCATCGTCGTCCTCGTCGTCGAAGTTGAAAATCCGAGGACGAGCACGAGCACGAGAACGACGACGACGAACCACTCAACTCCCGTCGCGCAACAAACTTTCCGGCAACGCCAGCAATTCCCCGCCGGTGTCCGCCCGCCAGACGATGCGACCGTCGTCCATCACGCGCACCACCACGCCGCGCGCCGAACCGCGCAACGTCCGCACGCGGTCGCCGGGCTGGAAGTCGGCGGCTTCGCACAGCGCCGTCATCCCGCCCGTCATCGCCTCGCGATCAAGCACGCCGGCGATGTAATGGGCACCGAGTGAAGCGGCCTCGCGCCGCCGAGTCATCGGCAGATCGGCGAACAAAACGTCGAGCAGCCGGCGGGCGATTTCAGCGAAGGTGTTGCCGTTGTAAAAAAGGAACGGCGCGGCGCGATGGCACCAGCGCAGGAAGTCCAGCGTTTCGAGGAGGGTCAGCTCCGTGACCCGGGTTTCTTCCCACCGGCAGCCGACTTTTTCGAAAGCCTCGCTATTACGTCCGTGCTGCGCGCTTCCTCTTTCGCACGCTCCTCGGTTGTAGCTGACGACAAGCTCCCAACCCCAGTTTTTGAGAAACGCGGCTCGGGTTTGTAGCGGTGCGTGTTCGTCCCCGCCTCCTCCAGCAACATTTCCGGCGTCAGCTTTTCCAGCAGATCGGTTCGGAGTTTCATCGGCCATAAAGTAGGCGGAAGGCCCGCGCGCCGCAAGACGGCAAAATCAATTCGCCGCGCGCGCGACCAGGATTCGTTGGCGGCGACTGTAGTCAGGCACCACCGCCTCGACAACCCACTTGTGCTCCGTAAAAATTTTTCCCAACGCCGCCGCCTGGCCGTCGCCGAACTCCACCATCAGCTTCCCGCCGGCGCGCAGCCACGTCGCAGCCCCGGTCGCGAGCCGGCGGTAAAAATCCAGCCCGTCCGCGCCGCCGTCGAGCGCCGCGCGCGGATCGAAGTCGCGCACCTCCGGCTGGAGCGTCGCAATTTCCGCCGAGGGAATGTAGGGCGGGTTCGAGACGATGAGATCGAAGCGCGCGTCCGGGGGCAGCGGCGCGAACAGATCGCCTTCGAGAAACTCCACGCGCCCCGCCAGCTTGCACGCCGCGGCATTTTCCCGCGCGACACCGAGCGCGTCCGGCGAAACGTCCACCGCCACCACGCGCGCGGCCGGGTGCTGCGCCGCGAGCTGGAGGGCGAGGCAGCCGCTGCCCGTGCCGAGGTCGAGGACGGCTGGAGGTCGGGAGTTGAGGGTTGCGAGAAAGGCGGCGGCGCGCTCGGCGAGCAGCTCGGTCTCGGGACGCGGCACGAGCACGTGGCGGTTGACCTTCAGTTCGAGTCCGCAGAACGCCGCGGTGCCGACGAGGTGCTGCAACGGCTCGCGCGCGCCGCGGCGCTTCACCAGTTCGCGCAGCGGATTCACCTCGGCCTCGGCGAGCGCGCGGTCGAACTGGAGGTAGAGCTTCAGGCGCGGCAGCTTGAGGACGTGCGCGAGGAGCAGTTCCGACTGGAGCCGCGGCGAATCCACGCCGCGCTTTTCCAGGAACTCCGCGCTCTTCTGAATCGCTTCCTGAATCGTCACAGCGGCGAAGATAGTGGGGGCATTTATGATTTACGATTGATGATTTACGATTGGCGGAGGGAAGCGCCATCGCTTCAGCGGCGGCTCAAATCAAGAATCGTAAATCGTAAATCATAAATGCCGGCCCCGCGCCGGTGAACAACCGGTGCACAACTCGCCCCGCCTTGCCACTTGCGCGCGCGGCGGCCCGCTTCTATTTTCCGCGCATGAAAAAGTTGCTGCTGATTTTCTACGTTTCACTCGCCGCACTGGTGCTGCCCATGCGTGCGCAGGACGCCACCGATGCCGCCGCCCGGCAGGATGAGCTCAAGCGTTTCAACTCCACCGTCGAGGAGCTCACGGCCACGCAGGCCACGCTCCAGAAAAAAATCGAGAAGCTCACCGCCGAGGTGGACAAACTCCGCGACGAGGCGGCGCGAACCGACAAGCTCGACAAGTTCGCCACGAAGGAGGACTTCGACACGCTCGCCGCCAAGCTCAAGGAACTGGACAAGCAGCGCCAGAATGACCGCGAACTTGTGCTCGGCGAAATCAAGAAGATGGAAAAGTTGCTGGCCACCGGAACCGAGGCTCCGCGCCAGAAGGGGAAGAAGCCGGCGCCCAAGGCCGATGATTCCACGACGACGATTCCGCCCGCGCCGCCCGCCGCAGGCCCGCCCCCGGGTTCGTTCGAATATGTCATCCAGCCGGGCGACACGCTCTCGACCATCGCGCAGGGCATCAACAAGGAGCACCATTTGAAGGTGACGGTGAAGATGATCGAGCAGGCCAACCCCGGCCTGAAGGCGGAGAAGCTGATGATCGGGAAACCGATCAACATCCCCGGCCCGGCGAAGACGGCGAGCCGGGAGTGAAGAATTAAATCCGAAATCCAAAGCTCGAAATCCGAAACAAATTCAAATGACGGAACGGGCAGGGACTGAATCCGCGGGCCGCGCCGTTTGGAGCATTCGGATTTTGAAAGTGGGATTTGTTTCGGATTTCGGATTTCGAACTTCGGGTTTTTGACATCGCCGGGCGTTCCGTTCATGGTCCCCGCCGATGAAACTCCTCCGCCGCCTCCACCTTTACCTCGGCGTGTTCTTCGCGCCGCTGCTGCTCTTTTTCGTCATCACCGGCTGGTATCAGACGGTGAACCGCGACCGGCTCAAGTCGCCGAGCGAGGCCGAATCACTCACGCAAAAATTCCGCGTGGTGCACACGGACCAGATTTATCCCGGCGCGCACGAGGTGAAGCATCCGTCGTCGCCGAAAATGTTCAACGCGCTGCTCTGGGTGATGACGGCGGCGATCACGGTGACCGTGCTGCTCGGCGTGTGGCTGGCGTTCAAGACGCTGCGCACGCAGTGGCCGGTGTGGGTGTCGCTCGCGGCGGGGCTGGCGATCCCGATTTTATTTCTTTGGCTCGGGAACCGCGGCTGAGGAAGTTCACCGCGGCTTGAACACCACGCGCGTGCCGGCGATCAGGTCGTGCAGCGCGCGCTTGTCCGCACGGAAGACGATGAAGAGGTAGCCGAGACCAAAGATCGTGCTCACGACCGAGCCCAGAAAACGGAGCGCTGATTTCGTGAAGCCCACCGCCGAGTCATCCGTGCGCACGACGCGCAGACCGAAGATGAACTTGCCGAGCGTCGCGCCCCAGATCCAAGTCGTCAGCGTGTAGTAGACCCCGCTGAACAGCAGTATCCACGGCTACGCCTTCTGGGTCCACGCGACGAGCTCGGCGAATTTCGGCTCGGTGCCCGGAGTCCCCGGCAGACCGATGCAGGCGATGACGGCCGCGGCGATCAGAAACTGGTCGGGCCAGTGCGCCGCGAACCGGATCCAAAATCCCGCGGGGCGCAATTCATCCGCCTCTCCGTCGCCCGGCAGCTCGGGCATGGTCGTGAGCAAATCGGCGAGTTCGGGGAGCGCGTCCGCCCGGCTCCACTGGTCCTCACTGAGCCGGCGGACGAGCGTCTGGCGCGCGACGCGGCTGTCGCCGACCCACGCACGCAACTCATCCAGCGTGACGGGACCGTATTCGCGGCCGTCGGCGCCGATGATTTTGAAGGAGTCGTTCATCGAAGCGGCATTGATGCCGCGCCGACCGGACGATGAGAAGCAAAAAGGGCGGGCCGCGGTTCAGTCACCGCGTTCGAGGCGCGCGAGTTCGCGGCTGGCGCGGAAGCCCTGGAACATGCACCAGAGCGCGAAGACGTGAATCCCCAAGCCCACCCACGCCTGGGCCAGGCCCACGAGCGCGGCGTCGAGCGCATACGCGATCATGCCCACGATGAAGGCCCACTGGTGCCGCCGCCGGGCAAACGCTCCGAAGAGGATGAAGACGCCGACAAGGATGACGTTGAGCACAATGCCGATGATGAAGCCGGTGTCACCCCCCTGCCGCGCGAAGGCGTCGAACACCTGGCCCAGGCCCAGACCGAGCGCGAAGCCCCAGTCACTCCCGCTGAGGGTGACGGCGCTGTTGATGATCGTCAGCCCGGCGACCCAGAAGAACCAGTCCGCGCCGCCGCGCGTGCTTTTGAGCAATGACGCGCTCACCGCCGGCGGCAACATCGCCGGCTCCGCCGGGGCCGCCGCGGTCGGGGCGGCTGGAGCGGGAGCCGGCGTGATTTGTTCCGTCGTCGGCGCCGCCGGTGCTTCCTCGGCCACCGCGTCCCATTTGAATTCCGGATAGTCCGCGGCGGGCCGCCATTCGGTCAGGTCGCTGCGGTGGATCTGCGATTCGGACACGACGCGGCCGTCGTTGATCCAGTCCTGCACTTCGGCGAGCGAGCGCGGGCCGTATTGCTGGCCGTCGCCGCCCACGATGGTGTAAGTCGGCTGCATGGGTGTTTGGGTTGGCGGTATTGAGCGCAGCGCGCGGGGAAAGACAATCAAAATTCGCGCTTGTCACGCCCCGGCCCGCTGGTAAGTTGCCCGCCCTTTTATGAGAGCTGACATTCATCCGAAGTATATGGACGCGGAAATCCGCTGCGCGTGCGGCAACGTGATCCAGACCAAGTCCACCCGGCCGAGCATGCTGCTGGGCATCTGCAACGCCTGCCACCCGTTCTACACGGGCACGCAGAAGTTCGTGGACACCGCCGGGCGCGTGGACAAGTTCCAGCAGCGCATGGTCAAGACGCAGGCCGCGCAGGCCGCCGTGGCCGACGCCGCCGCGAAGAAGAAAAAGAAGTAGCAAACTTTCCGAAATCCGCCCGCAGGCTGGCAACGGCCCGCGGGCGGATTGTTTTTTGATGCGAGGAGTAACGAGTAATCCAAAAAAACGCACGGCTCCTTCCTGATTACGGATTACTCCTTACTCGTTACTGCGCTCGCATGAACCTCCGCCCCTATATCGAAAAATTCGCCCGCCGCCTCGCCGAGGTCGAGGCCGCGCTGGCGAGTCCCGACGCCTTTGCCAACCAGCAGAAGGGGCAGGAGCTCACGCGCGAATACTCCCGCCTCAAAGAACTCGTCGGCACCGGGAACGCCTACCTCAGGTGCGCCGCCGACCTGGCCGGGAATCGCGCGCTCCTCGCCGCCGAGCCGCCCGAGTCCGAGCTGGCGCAAATGGCAAAGGACGAGGTCGCGCGGCTGGAGGTCGCCGAGCAGAAGCTCGCGCGCGACGTGCAGTTCGGCCTCGTCCCGCCCGACCCGACTGATTCGCGCAACACCATCATCGAGATCCGCGCCGGCGCCGGCGGCTCCGAGTCCGCACTCTTCGCCGCCGATCTCTACCGCATGTTCACGCGCTACGCCGAGACGCACGGCTGGAAAATTGAGCCGATGGATTCCAGCGTGAGCGAACTCGGCGGCTTCAAGGACGTCACCTTCGGCGTGAACGGGCAGGATGTTTACAAGCGCCTCAAATACGAGTCCGGCGTCCACCGCGTCCAACGCGTGCCCGCGACCGAGGCGCAGGGGCGCATCCACACCAGCACCGCGACCGTCGCCGTGCTCCCCGAGGCGGAGGAAGTGGACATCGAGATTCGCCCCGAGGACCTCGACATCCAGGTCTGCCGCGCCGGCGGCCACGGCGGGCAGGGCGTGAACACCACCGACTCCGCCGTGCGCATCGTCCACAAGCCCACGGGCACCGAGGTCCGCTGCCAGGACGAGCGTTCGCAACTGAAGAACAAAACGAAGGCCTTGAAAGTCCTCCGCTCGCGCCTGCTCGAACGCCGCCTCGCCGACGAGAAATCCAAATACGACGCGCAGCGCAGCTCGCAGGTCGGCACCGGCGAGCGCAGCGAAAAAATCCGCACCTACAATTTCCCGCAGAACCGCGTGACCGACCACCGCATTGACCTCACCGTTTACAACCTCGCCAACGTGATGGAGGGCGAGCTGGACGAGATCATCGAACCACTGATGAGCCACGATTTGCAGGACCGACTCGCGAAACTGAAACTGTGAGTGATGAGTAAGGAGTAATCCGTAATCCAATTCCCCCTTACGCATCACTTCTTGCTCCTTATGCAACCCCACGCCCTCATCTTCGACTGCGACGGCACGCTGGCCGACACCATGCCGCTGCACGAGAAGGAGGAAGCCTTTCTGAAAACCCTCGGCGACATCGAGCCCGTCCACGCCGTCGTCGAAATCGCCCGCGCGAACCACGGCAAGCTCCCGATGGCGGTCGCCAGCGGCGGCACGCAGAAGGTCATCTGCTCGCTGCTTGAACACCTCGGCATCCGCCACCTCTTCGCCGCCGTGGTCACGAGTGAGATGGTGAAAAATCAAAAACCCGCGCCCGATATTTTCCTCGAAGCCGCCCGGCTGCTCGGGGTCGAGCCGCGCTGCTGCCGTGCTTACGAGGATGCCGATTTGGGAATGCAGGCGATCCGCGCGGCGGGGATGGAAGCGGTGGATGTCCGGCTCGGGCTGGCGAACCAACGCTGAACGCGACGGCCGCAAGGCCCGGAAGCGCCCCTGCCGCATCCTCCGGTGCCAATGAAATCCCCGGAGACAATACGGCAACGTCTGTCCAATGATTTGAAACAACTTCTTTGGCCGCTGAAACGACTCCTTTGATGGTTGAAATGCCTTTGCCACCTGCTGCATCGGCTTCTTGCCATACTGTAACGGCTCCTTGTCACACCGAACCGGCTTTTTCCATGACTGCAACGGCTTCTTCGGTCGCTGCAATGGCTTTTTTCCTGACTGAAACACCTTTTTATGCCACTGCAACGGCAGTTGTCAGACCAAAAGCTATTACATCTAGTCAAAAAGCTGCCGCACTGACTTAAAAAGTAGATGATGCCGGACTAAAAGCTATTACATTTGACTTGTCAGGCAGTTTGTCGGAGCGAAAAGTTGGCCCAATGAATCCCACCGATGCTTCCTCCTCCCAGCCCGGCCCGGCGGTCATTGCCGCCGCCGCGCCGGTTCCCGCCAAGCCGACGTTGGACCCCGTGTCGGTGTTTGCCGCGCTCGGCCAGCCGGTGCGGTGGCGCGCGTTGCAGTTGATGGCCGAGGGCGAGGTGGTCTATCCGCAGAAGCTGGCGCGGCAGATGGACGCGCATTTCGACACGGTGGCCAAACACCTGCGCCTCCTCCTCGCCACGGGCGCGGTGGCCGCGCGCGACTGGGAACCGGACACGCGGTTCACGTGCTATTACATCCCGGAGGCGTTCCGGCCGGAGCCCGGGGTGGTGGATTACGGTTTCGCGCGGCTGGATTTCCGGACGAAGCGGTGAGGTCGGCGCGGCGGGACGTTCCCGCCGGCCCGGCTATCCCATCTGCTCCACGCCCGGTTTCTTTTTCGACTTCGGCCGCATGAGCATCATCGTGTCGTAGCCCTCCGGCTTTTTCCACACGTAGTGGAACATCAGCACGCGCAGCGCCGCCGTCAGCGGGATCGCCAGCAGGCCGCCCAGCACCCCGCCCAGCAGCGTCGTCCCCGCCATCACGGCGATGATGATCGAGAGCGGGTGCAGGCCCACGCGGTCGCCGATGATTTTCGGCTGCACCATGAAGCTCTCGATGGTCTGCACCACGCACACCACCACGAGCACCAGCATCGGGTGCGACATATCGCCGTAGCTCGCGAAGGACACCGTGAGCGCGAGCAGACACGTGATGACCGCGCCGAGAAACGGGATCATCGTCAGCGGCACCACGAGCACGCCGAGCAGCAGCGCATACGGCAGCCCGATGATGAAAAAGCCGATGGTGTAGAGCAGCCCATTGCACAGGGCCACGAGCACCTGCCCGCGGAAGAAGGTGATGAGGTAGTCGTTCACCGAGTTGAGCACATAGACGACCTCATGCTTGAACGGCGAGTCCTTCATTGGCAGGTAATCGGTCCAGTGCCCCCGGATGCCTTCCTTCTCCTGGAGGAAATAAAACACATACACCGGCACGAGCGCGACGCCCGCAAGCAGGCCGAAGAAGGCGCTGACGAGGCTGATGCGCGACGTGATCCAGGTGACGATGTGCTTGGCGGCGGCCACGCCCCAGTCGGTCGCGGTCTTGATGTTTTCATTGGAGGCGAGGTTGGACCAGAACCGCTCGGCGGTGGTGAGCGTGGCGACGGGCGCGGGGGCGTTGGTGACGGGGCCGAGCGCGGCCGGGGCGTTCGGATTGAACGGCGAGGTCTTGCCCGTGCGGCTGCGTTCGAGGAAGGGCTTCACCCACTCGGGCGGGTGATTGATCCAGTTGTCAATTTTTCGCTCCGCGTTCTCCGCGTAGCCGGGAATGCGGCCGAGCAGTTCCTGGGACTCGCGCACGAGTTGCGGAATGATCCCGCCGGCAATGCCGAGGACGATCGTCACCGCCAGCGCGAACACCAGCACGATGGCGCGCTGGCGCGGCACGCGGCGCGCCGCCATGAAGTCCACCACTGGATCGAGCAGGTAGGAAACAATCGCCGCAATCGCAATGGGCCACAGCACCGGCGCGAGCAGGTGAACCCCCTTGCCCAGCGCCCAGATGAGGACCGCCACCAACGCGGCGATGACGGCGAGGGCGAAGCCGGTCGCCGCGTTCCAAATGATGCGCGCCTGCTTTTCGGTGGGGGGGGGGAGGCTCATGTTCAAATGGCGAATGACGAATGACGAATGACGAATGGAATTCGCCAGTTGCACCGCGCCGGCAGGGACGATGAGGTTTTCAATTCGTCATTCGTCATTCGTCATTCCCTTTCAGCTTTGCCCGAGCTTCCGCGACTTCTCGGCGGCGGCGCGCACCGCGTTGACCAAGGCGCCGCGCACGCCGCCTTTCTCCAGTTCGTGCAAACCCTCGATGGTCGTGCCACCGGGACTCGTGACTGCGTCCTTGAGCGCACCCGGATGCTGGCCCGTTTCGAGCACCATCTTCGCCGCGCCGAGCAGCGTCTGCGCGGCGAGCTTCGTCGCCACGTCGCGCGGCAGGCCCGCCGCCACGCCACCGTCGCTCAACGCCTCGATCATCAGATACGCGTAGGCCGGTCCACTGCCGCTCAGGCCCGTCACCGCGTCGAGCAGCGACTCCTTGACCTGGAGCGCGAGGCCGACGGCGGAGAAAAGTTTTTGCGCCAGCTCGGCGTCGCCGTTGCTCGTCCCTTTGCCGAGCGTGAACGCCGTGGCGGACGCACCGACGAGCGCGGGCGTGTTCGGCATCACGCGGATGACGCGCGCGCCCGGCCCGAGCGCGGCCTCGAGTTTCGCCAGCGAAACGCCCGCAGCGATGGAGATGACGAGGTGCTCGGCGGTGAGTTCGGCGCGCGCCTCGGTGAGCACGGCCACCACCTGATCGGGCTTCACCGCCACGAAGAGGACGCGCGCCTTCTTGACGACATCGAGGTTGCGCGAGGCGATGTGGGCACCGGTCTCCTTCGCGAAATCCGCGCGCGCCTTCTCCACCGGGTCGCTCGCAAAAACATTTCTGGCGGCGACGAGTTCCGCGCGGATGAAACCCCGGGCGAGGGCCGTGGCCATTTTCCCCGCGCCGAGAAAGCCGATGGTGAGCTTGGCTGCCATGCGCGGGGTTGTAACAGCCGGGGACGGCGGGCGGAAGGCAAAACGTCGGCGCCGGTCGGATCGTCACTCCCTCGACCACAGCCGCAGCCACATGCGCTGCGGGGGAGCGAGCAGCACTTCCTTCAGCAGTTCCTCCAGGCTCGCCGCGCTCGGCTCGACCAGCCGCCGGCTCAACGCGAGCGTCGCGACAAACGCCACCGCCACCGCGCCGAAGAAGAGGCTGAACTGGTTGAACTCGAACCCGCGCCACTCCGCGCGCCAGCCGCCCAGCACGTCGATGAACACGCCCCAGATCACCGGCGCAAGGCCCATCGTGAGACTGCCGACGACGGAGAAGAGCGCGAAGAAATGCGACCGGCCCTGCGCGGGCGCCACCTGCATCGCCAGCCGCGTGTTCGCCATGCCGGTGAGCGCACCGCACAAGCCCATCGCCATTTGCAGCGCGATCACGAGCGCGTAACGCGGCTCGGCCACGCGCCCGGCCAGCGCCGCCCAACCCAGCACGATGAACAGCCAGCCGCCGAGCGCGAAGCCGATGACCGGCTTGCTGCCGAAGCGGTCGAGCCGCAGGCCCAGCACCCACAGGCTCGCGAGGCCGCCGAGGAAATAGGTCGCGTTGGCGAGCAGGATGTCGCGCTCGGGGAAATGCGTGGCGATCTTGAGGTAGGCGAGCACGAAGGTGTTCATCCCGCCGAACGCGAGTGCCCAGCCGACGTTGAACCACAGCAGCCGCCGGAAGGGCGGGAAGTTCGCGATCTCGCGCCACGGCACCCGCGTGTCGGAGGCGCTCTCTTTTCCCGGCACGGAAACGTCCGGGATGCGCTTGAGAAAAGTGAGGCTCACGGCGCCCATCGCCGCGCTAAACGCAAACGTGAGCGTGAACTGCCACGCCGCCGGCTCGCGCCCGAGGCAGAACGCCGCAAGGACGAAGGTGACGAAGCTCGCGAGGTTCACCCACGCCGCGTCGGTGGCGAGGTAGCGGCCGCGGACGGTCGCGGGCACGAGCTGCGTGATCCACGGCAGCCAGCCCGCGCTGGAAATGCCGCGCGAGACGTTGAAAGCGAAGAGCAGCAGCAGCACGAGCGCGAGCCGGCTCGTCGCGTCGAGCAACGAGGTGGTCAGCGGCACGAGCGCGAGGCCGCCGATGCAGAGCACGCGCGAGGTCCAGCCGCCGAGCACGAAGCGCCGGTAGCCGAAGCGCCCGATCTGGCCGGCGGCCGGAATCTGGAGAATGACGAGGAAGGGCATCATGCCGGTGATGAGGCCGAGCACCGTGGAAGTCGCGCCGAGGGTCCGGGCGTAAAGCAGCATCGGGCTGCTCAGGACGATCTGGAAGGAGAGGGCGTTGAAGACGGCGAAGGCGAAGGCGTTGGGCAGGCCGGCCGGAAATTTTTCCGCGGCCGTGGTCGTTGGACTGGCAGGCGCTGACATCGGGGCGGGCGGAGAATCGAAGCGGGCGCGCGGGGTGTCGAGCCATTTCCCGGCGCGGTTGGGGCAGGACAGTTTGTCCCGTGTTGGGGCAAGCAGAAGTGCAAACGCGGTTATGAGGGCTGAGAAAGGCCACGGCACATCCCTTGCTGAGAAAGGAGAAATTGCAGTCGGGTCGCTTCGCGAAGTCGCGAGCACCCGCCGATCGGTCAGCCAGGGACGCGGCGCGAAGCGCGACCGGCGACCGCTGAGCCGGAATAATTTTATGCCATCCTACGTTTATCAGGCGCGCGACACTGCCACCGGACGCGAGATCCGCAGCATGGTCGAGGCGTCGTCCGAACAGGCCGCGATCGCGGCGCTGCTCAACCGCAATCTCCTGGTGCTCTCGATCCAGGAGCGCGTCTCCCGCAAGAACCGCGGCTCCGCCGGGCGCGTCGCGCTCGCGGACCTCGTCATTTTCACCCGCCAACTCGCGACGATGATCGACGCCGGCCTGGCCATGGTGCAGTGCCTTCAGGGGCTCAGCGAACAGACGACCAACAAGGCGATGAAGGAGGTCATCCGCGACGTGTGCGTGCGCGTCGAGGGCGGCGACAGTTTTTCCCAGGCGTTGACGAAACATCCGAAGGTCTTCAACCGCCTCTACACCTGCATGGTCGAGGCCGGCGAAAAGGGCGGCCTGCTCGCCGAAATTCTCGGCCGCCTCGCCACCTACCTCGAAAACACGGCGCGCCTCCGCAAGAAAGTGAAGTCCGCCATGATGTATCCGACCGCCGTCACCGTCGTGGCCATCGGCATCACCATCTTCCTGATGGTCAAAGTGGTGCCGGTCTTCGGCGAGATTTACTCCGGCTTCGGCGCCAAGCTGCCCGGGCCCACGCAGGTGCTGATCGACATCAGCCTCACGATGCAGAAATACATCCTGCCCATTCTCGCGGGCATGGGCGGCGCGGTTTACGGGGTGTTCATGTTCGTGAAGACCAAGCAGGGCCGCGATTTCTGGGATCGCACGCGCATCCGCCTGCCGATCTTCGGCACCATCGCCCACAAGATCTGCCTCGCGCGCTTCACCCGCACGCTCGCCTCGCTGGTCCGCAGCGGCGTGCCGATCCTCGAAGTGCTCAGCATCGTCTCCAACACCGCCGGCAACACCGTCATGGAGCGCGCGATCAAGGCCGCCGCCACCGACATCGAGAAGGGCGACGGCATCTCCGCCGCACTCGGCAAGCACCCGATCTTCCCCGCCATGATCATCCGCATGATGACCGCCGGCGAGCAGACGGGCAAAATTGACAACATGCTCGAGCGCGTCGCCGACTTCCTCGACGAGGAAATCGAGACGACCCTCTCCGGCCTCACCTCATTGATCGAGCCGCTGCTCATCGTGTTCCTCGGCGTGGTCGTCGGCGGCATCGTGATCTGCATGTTCCTCCCGATTTTCAAGATGAGCGAGATCGTGTCCGCCAAGAAATAAACCGCTCACCTTTACCGCAAGCAACGTATGGCCAAAGTGCTTATAGCAGACGACGAGATGACGATGGTGCAGATGATCACGGAGCTGCTCCGCTCCGAGGGTCACGAGGTTTCCGCCTTCACCACCGGCGCCGCCGCGCTCAGTGCGCTCGAGGAGAATCCGCCCGACCTCGTCATCACCGACCTTTATCTCGACAAGACTCGCGCGCACGGCCTCGAAATTCTCGCCCGCTCGCGCGCGCTCAATCCCCCCGCCGTCGTCATCATGATCACCGGCTTCGGCACGGTGGAGACCGCCGTCGAGGCGATGAAGAAGGGCGCGTTCGATTATTTGGAGAAGCCCTTCAAGCTCGATGAGCTGCGCCTGTGCGTTGAGCGCGCCGTCTCCTACCGCACCGCGATGGCGGAGAACATTTACCTGCGCAAGCAGATCAAGCAGAAGTATCAGTTCGACCAGCTCGTCGGCACCTCGAACAAGATGCAGGCCGTCTTCAAGCTCATCGAGCGCGTCGCCGACACGGACAGCACCATCCTGATCCTCGGCGAAAGCGGCACGGGCAAGGAACTCGTCGCACGCGCGCTGCACTTCAACAGCAAACGCCAATACGGCCAGTTCGTCCCCGTGAACTGCTCCGCCCTCCCCGAGTCGCTCCTGGAGTCCGAACTCTTCGGCCACAAGAAAGGCTCCTTCACCGGCGCCATCTCGGACAAGAAGGGTCTCTTCCAGGAAGCCGACGGCGGCACCATCTTCCTCGACGAGATCGGGTCCATGTCGCCGCTGCTCCAGAGCCGCCTCCTGCGCGTGCTCCAAGAACGCGAGATCCGCCGCGTCGGCGACAGCACGCCGCTCTACGTCAACGTCCGCGTCGTCGCCGCCACGAACGAACTGCTCGAGAAGCGCATCAAGGAAGGCAAGTTCCGCGAGGATCTCTACTACCGGCTCAACGTCATCCCCATCGGCCTCCCGCGCCTGGTCGAGCGACGCGACGACATCCCGCTGCTCATCGCGCATTTCTTCAAGAACAAGATGAGCGCGCGCACCGGCAAGAATTATCAGGTCACGCGCCAGGCCATGGAACTCCTCTGCGGCTACGACTGGCCCGGCAACGTCCGAGAACTCGAAAACGCCATCGAGCGCGCCTGCGCCATGTGCGAGGGCGACGTCATCCACCCCGCCGATTTGCCGCCCGCGCTCCTGCTCGCCAAGTCCATCGGCAGCCACGGCCACGAGGACAGTGATGTGGACGCGCACCACCACGGCAATGGCAACGGCAATGGCAACGGCGACGGCCTCTATCCGCTCAGCCACTCCGACGGCGCGGCCACCCGCCTCCCCGCCGGCGGGCACCGGAGCCTTTCGGTCGGCGAGCCGCTCAAGAATTTCATCCGCGAACAGGAGATTGCCTACGTCAACGCCGCGCTCCAGCAGACCGGCGGCGATAAGGAAAAAGCCGCCGAGCTCCTCGGCGTCAGCCTCGCCACGCTCTACCGCAAGCTCGCCGAGCCGGCGGAGTCCGTCTGACGGCGGAAGTTCGAAGCTCCAAGGCTCAAGCTCCAACGCGCGACCTGTCATTGGGTATTGGAATCCGGTGCTTCTCTGGGGCTTGGAGCTTGGAATTTGGAGCTTTGAAAATCCCGCTTCCCTTTCCCCCCCGCCGCTTTATTCTCCGCCCGCGTTTGAGATGGCAGCCCTTCGTGGCCGCCGAAACCCGACACCTGAAACCTGAACCCTAGGAACTAACTTTATGCCCCTCAGCCACACCCGCGAACTCTTCGCCAAAGCCCTCAAGGGCAAATACGCCCTCGGCGCTTTCAACGTCAACAACATGGAGTTCATCCAGGCCATCGTCGAGGCCGCCGAGGAGGAGAAGGCTCCCCTCATGCTCCAGATTTCCAAGGGCGCGCGCCAATACGCCAACCCCGTCTATCTCAAGAAGCTCATCGAGGCCGCCGTCTCCCTCTCCAACATCCCCATCGCCGTCCACCTCGACCACGGCGACACCTTCGAGCTGTGCAAGGAGTGCATTGACGAGGGCTTCACCTCCGTGATGATTGACGCCTCCCACGAGACCTTCGAGAAGAACATCGAGATTTGCAAAAAGGTCGTGGAATACGCCCACAAGCACAACTGCGTCGTCGAGGGCGAACTCGGCATGCTCGTCGGCGCGCAGCACGACGACGGCGAGGAAGGCGGCGGCTACTCCAAGGGCGGCTGCTACACCCATCCGCAGGAAGCCGTGGATTTCGTCAAGGCCTCCGGCGTGGACTCCCTCGCCGTCGCCATCGGCAACAGCCACGGCGCCTACAAATTCAAGGGCGAGCAGCACCTCGACATCGAGCGCCTCAAGGCCATCAAGAAGGCCCTCGTGGACGCCGGCCTCGGCGACTACCCGCTCGTCCTCCACGGCGCGTCCAGCGTGCCCAAGGACATCGTGGCCGAGATCAACAAGTATGGCGGCAAAATGGGCGAGGACACCGCCGGCGTGCCCGAGGCCGACATCGAGATCGCGCGCCGCACCGGCTGCACCAAGGTGAACATTGACACCGACCTGCGCCTGGCCATGACCGCCGCCATCCGCAAAGTCTTTTTTGAAAACCCCAAGGAGTTCGACCCGCGCAAGTATCTCGGCCCCGCCCGCAAGGCCACCAAGGAACTCGTGCGCCACAAACTCAAGAACGTCCTCTGCTGCGCCGGTCACGCCTTCGACTGAGGCGGCGCACCGCACATTGTCGAGCGGCCGACATTTGCGGTGGCGGAGAACCGGGAGACACGCTAGCCTGCCCGCATGAAACGCACGGCCCCGACCCCCTCGCTCGCGGACAAGATGCTCGACCTCGCGGCGGACTGCTTCGATGCGCCGACGTTGAACGCGCTGGCCCGGCTGCGGCTCAACCCCAAGCTGACCGCGCGCGTGGACCGGCTCGCCGGGCGGGCCAACGAAGGCGAACTCTCTCCGCGCGAGCGCGAGGAGTATCAGGCTTACATCCGCACCTCCGAGATGCTCGCCCTCATCCAACTCCGCGCCCGCCTGAAGCTGGGGCTGCCGGTTTCCACCGGGTAAGCGCATGAGCGCAACCCTGCGCCTGACGGTTCGCGAGCGGGCCGGTGCCCGGTGCGAGTATTGCCGGTTGCCGGACCTGGTGCCGCACCTGATGCGCTTTCACTTGGAACACATCCGCGCCCGCCGCCACCAAGGTTCAAACTCGCTGAACAATCTCGCGTGGGCGTGTGCCCGCTGCAACGAGCGCAAGGGCACCAACCTCTCCGGCGTGGACCCCGACACGAATCGCGTCGTGCGCATCTTCAATCCGCGACGCGACGCCTGGGGCCGACACTTTGCGATGGATGGATTGCGAATTCGCGGCGCTACCGCGACCGGCCGCGCCACCGCGTGGCTCCTTGAGTTTAATTCCGAGGAGCGGCTCAAGCTCCGGCAAGGCTTGCGGAAGCTCGGACTTTTCTAAACGCGCCGGCCACGCCTTCGACTGGGGCGGCGCACCGCTCGCTCTCCGCCAAACAAAACGGCGTCCCGACCTCGGGATGCCGTTTTTAATTTCGTGGCGGTTCAGCCTGCGATACCGGCAACCGGCTTCCGCTACGCGAAGGGGAGCGCACGTTCGCCGCTTCCTTGCGCACGACGGCCAAAACCCAGCGCACGCCCGCGCGTTCCTTGCACACGGAATGGTCCGGCCTGCGCACGATTCCATCCGGCGCGCGCAAGGTGCGGGCTTCCGTGCTCACGACGGCGAATTCCTTGCGCACGGAACGCGCGTCCTTGCACACGGAAGGGATTTCCTTGCACACGGAATGGACTTCCTTGCCTACGGAACGGGATTCCTTGCCTACGGAGCCGGCTTCCTTGCGCAAGGAATTGATTTCCTAAAGCTCAAAACGGGAGCCAGAGCATACATTAAGGCATTGGAAATCAGAGGTTTAAGGAGCGAATGCCGCCGGCTTACTTTAACGGTTGCCGGAGGTGGGGCGAGACTCCGTCGAGCCGCGTTCCTGTGCCGGGACTCGGCTCGACGGAGTCTCGCCCCACCGCGGGCGAACCGAAGGCGCCCGGTCTTTTCGCGGCGCGCTGAGGACAGCGCGCCCAAGGACCCCGTTTGCGTTTATGGAACCGGAAAGCGGTGGATTCGACGCTTTCAAACAGCGGGATACGCTGCTTTACTCAGGCGTTGAAAATGACTGAACATCTGCTGCGGACAACGGGTGCAATTGTGTTCTGCTGCTTTGCGGCGGGATGCGGCAGTAGAGATGTTGTGCCCTTAGGCGCTGGCTTTGAAGAGTTGAATTATACTCGCACTTCCATCGGCGCACCAATGACCCTGCGAACCGCTCTGCAGCATCATAAGGCAGGAGAAAAGCCGACGCAGATTTGGCCGTCGTTGTATGGCATGAAGACGCTCATAATAGAAGACAAGGTCATTTTTGTTGCGAATACGGCTTCTGGAAAAAGGAACCGAGATGGCGACTTGTTCAGTGAAGCACGTCTTTTTGTGGCGAAGGGCCCCGAACTTCCACTGGACATCACGAACGAGGTTTTGTGGAGATGGTCGAAGCAGGCGGGAGAAGATTTTACAGAACTGTTGAAAGTATCGAGTATTGTGTATCCCAAACTTGATGGGAATTTGGTCGAATTCCATTTTGTTCACAGCGTTACGGATGGTTTTATTATTACCGTGAAGCGGGATGAGATATCGGACATCATGCGTGAAGTGAAAGAGAAGGGGGTCACGAATAAAGACGCGATTTGGGGCACACCTTACCTTGAGAAGGAACTCTACCCGGAAGAAAAGAAGTGAGGCAGGGACTGATCCCGCTCGTTGACGCCGTCAGTGGACAGAGGAGTCCTCCTTCGCGCTCCGGTTGCAAGCGTGCCCCCTCGCGGACCGGGTCCCTGAGCTTGGGTCGCTATGCCGGCCGCGCCCTGACCTTCACCTTGGGAAGCGTTTGCCCTTGGGCTTGGGGGCGCCCGCCTCGGCCGCCCGCGCCAGCGCGCGGCGCATGAACTCGCCCTGGCTGTTCACCGCCGCCCCGTCGCGCGGCGCGCCCAGCCGGAATCCACACTTGTCGCATTCCCGTTTTTCGATACTGTTCCCGCATGACCGCCGCCGTCGCCCACATCATTGACGAGGTCGAACATCTCTCCGCAGCCGAGCGCATCGAGTTGCGCCGCCAGATCGTCGAGCGCATTCCGATGTCCGCCGACCTGACGGATGACGATTTTGCGGTCCTCGGAGCCGCCGCCTTCCGCGCGTTGGACGAGGAGGAGAAGGTGCCGCGTGCCTGAGCGAGGCGAAGTGTGGCAGGTGGACTTTGGCGCCACCGCCAAGGTTCGTCCCGCGCTCGTCATCAGCGTGCCCTACGCCGATGCGGACCGGGCGCTCATCGGAGTCATCCCGCATACCACGGCCACGCGCGGCTCGCAGTTCGAGGTGGTGGTGGACGCACGATTTCTGGACGCGGGCGCGTTTCTCGTTCAGGGCATTCAAGCGTTCCCCTCCAGATATTTTCTCCGCCGCCTTGGGGTTCTCACTCCGGCACAGCTTCAAAGCGTCGAGAACGGTCTGCTTCGATGGCTCGGCGTCAAGAGCCGATGAACGAAGCGCGCTGAGCCAGATACTTCACCCCGGCCGCGCCCTGACCTTCACCTTGGGAAATCTTTTGCCCTTGGGCTTGGGTGCGCCCGCCTCGGCCGCCCGCGCCAGCGCGCGGCGCATGAACTCACCCTGGCTGTTCACCGCCGCCCCGTCGCGCGGTGCGCCCAGCCGCACGTGCGAGCCGTCGCTCTGGAGCACGCGCGCCTTCACGTTGTCCCCCAGGTTCAGCGCCAGCACCTCGGCGATGATCCGCTCGCGCAGCCGGCCGTCCTCCACCGGGAACACCACCTCGATGCGCCGGAAGAAATTGCGCGGCATCCAGTCCGCGCTGCCGATGAAGACCTCCGGGTTGCAGGCGTTCTCGAAATAAAAGATGCGGCTGTGCTCCAGGAAGCGCCCCACGATGCTGCGCACGGAAATGTTTTCGCTCAGGCCCTTCACGCGCGGCCGCAGGCAGCACACGCCGCGCACGATGAGGTCAATCTTCACCCCCGCCTTCGACGCCGCGTAGAGCGCCCCGATGATCTGCGGGTCCACCAGCGAGTTCATCTTGGCGATGATGCGCGCGGGCAGGCCGCGCCGGGCGTTGTCCGCCTCGCGCGCGATGAGGGCCATCATGCGCTCGTGCAGCGTGAACGGCGCGACGAGGAATTTCCGCGAGTCCTGGAACTGGCAGATGCCGGTGAGGACGTTGAAGAGGTTCGCGGCGTCCTCGCACAAATCCGCGCGCGCGGTGAGCAGGCTGAGGTCGGTGTAAATTTTCGCCGTGGAGGGATTGTAGTTGCCGGTGCCGAGGTGGAGGTAGCGGCGGATGGCGCCGGCCTCGTGCCGCACCACGAGCGTCATCTTGCAATGAATCTTGTAGCCGACGAGGCCATAGACGACGTGGACGCCGGCCTCCTCGAGCTTGCGCGCCCAGACGATGTTGTTCGCCTCGTCGAAGCGCGCTTTCAGCTCGACGACGGCGGTGACCTGTTTGCCGCGGCGCACGGCCTCCATGAGCGCGCCGACGATGCGCGGATCGCCGCCGGTGCGGTAGAGGGTCTGCTTGATCGCGAGCACCTGCGGGTCGGCGGCGGCCTGCTGGAGGAAATCCACCACGCTCCCGAAGCTGTCGTAGGGATGGTGCAGCAGCACGTCGCCCGCGCGCACGACGGCAAAAATATCCTCGCCCTCGCGCAGCGCGGGCGCGACGGGCGCGACGAACGGCGGGTCGCGCAGCTCCGGCTCGTGAATCTCGTCGCAGAGCGCGGCGAGGCGCGCGGGGTTGAGCGGGCCGTCAATGACGTAGAGGTCGTCCTCGTCGAGGCCGAGTTCGCCGAGGAGTTTTTTGCTGAACGCCTGCGGGCAATCGGCCTCGATCTCGAGGCGGACGGCGTGGCCCTTGCGGCGGTTGTGGACCTCGTGCTCGACGGCCTTGAGCAGATTGCTGATGTCCACCTCGTCGAAGTAAAGCTCGCTGTTGCGCGTGACGCGGAAGAACCACGAGCCGAGAATTTCCGCGCCGGGAAAAAGGTCGGGGACGTAGTGCTTGATGAGCCGGCCGAGCAGGAGGTAGTCGTGCCGGCGCGCGCCGTGCGGCAGGCGGATGAGGCGCGGCAGGATGGCGGGCGCCTGCACGACGGCGAGGCGTTCGCCCGCGGGGCCGAGCCGCCGCGGCCCCGCCGTGACGCGCAGGCGCACGATGAGGTTGAGCGATTTGTTGAACAGTTGCGGAAACGGATGCGCCGGGTCCACCGCGAGCGGCGTGAGGACGGGGCCGACGTTGGCGCGGAAATAATTTTCCAGCCACCGGCGGTCGTCGGTGGAGAGTTCCTCGAAGCGCGGAAAATGGATGCCGCGCTCGGCGAGTGCCGGAACGAGTTCGTCGCGCCACGAGGCGAACTGCTCCTCGACGAGCTGGCGCCGAGGTTCGAGCTGACGATGGTGAAGAACTTGAGGCGTTCGAGGACGGGATTGGCCGGGTCGCGCGCCTCGTCGAGGACGCGCTGGTTGAATTCCAGCCAGCTCAACTCGCGGTTGAGGAAATGGTGCGGATTAAAAGTGGCTTCGGCGTCGCCCATGTGAACGGGCGCGCAGCATACCGGAACCGGCGTGACGGGGAAGTCACAAAATGGTGACGCCGCGCTGGCGCGCTTTTCCATTGGCATTTGCCGCGCGCGCCCTTCCAATCTCGCGCGATGGCCGTCATTGAAGTCCGCCAACTTTCCAAAACCTTCCGCACGACGAAAAAGCAGCCGGGCCTCGGCGGCGCGTTGCGCGGGCTGTTCCATCGCGAGACGAAACTGACGCACGCGGTGCAGGAGGTGAGCTTCCAAATCGAGGAGGGCGAGCTGGTCGGCTTCCTCGGCCCCAACGGCGCGGGCAAGACCACGACGCTCAAGATGCTCGCGGGCCTGCTGTTCCCGACCGGCGGTAGCGCGCAGGTGCTGGGCTTCACGCCGTGGGAGCGCGCCGACGGCTACCGGCGGCAGTTCGCGCTGCTGCTTGGCCAGAAGAACCAGCTCTGGTGGGACCTGCCCGCGCGCGAGTCGCTCGCGCTCAACGCGAAAATCTACGGCATCCCCGAGGCGCAGTTCGCGCGCACCGTGGGCGACCTGACCGAGTTGCTCGCGGTGAAGGACAAGCTCGACGTGATGGTGCGCGAGCTTTCACTCGGCGAGCGGATGAAGATGGAACTGATCGCCGCGCTGCTGCACCAGCCGCGCGTGCTGTTCCTCGATGAGCCGACGATCGGGCTGGACGTGGTGTCGCAGAAAACGGTGCGCGACTTTCTCCGCCAGCACAACGCCGAGCGCAAGACGACCATCGTGCTCACGAGCCATTACATGGCGGACATCCAGGAGCTGTGCCGGCGCGTGATCATCATTGATCACGGGAAGATCTTCTTCGACGGCGCGCTGCACGAAATCCTCGACCGCTTCGCCGATTTCAAACTGCTCACGCTCCAGACTGACGGCACCGCACCGTGGCCGGAGGAGAAGCTGCGCCGCTACGGCGAGATCGTCCGCTGCGATGCGGCCAGCGTCACGCTCAAGGTCCGCCGCGCCGAGGTGATCGCCGCGTGCAAGGCGCTGCTCGACGAACTGCCGGTGCGCGACGTGGACATCCAGGAAGTGCCCATCGAGGAAGTGATCCGGAAAATTTTCGCGCGGTAAAAAACAAGCGCCGCAACGAACACGTTGTGGCGCCTGCCCTCACGGAGGCCGGACGAGCCGGCCGGAAATTCAGAAGCCCACGCGCCCGCCACCGGCCTCGTCCAGCGAGTCCCCGGCCGGTTCGCCCGCGGGCACGGCTTCCTTCGCCTCGGCGTCGGCCTTGGTGGCGGCGTCCTTTTTCTGCACGTTGAGGAGCTGCTGCTCCATGCGCTCCCATTTGCGGAGCCAGCGGTTCGGATCCGCGGACGCGGCGAGGCGGTCGGCCTGGCGCGCGAGGAAGCCGGGGACGGACCGGCTCGCCTCGGGAAAAGTGTAGGAGGCCTCGAGCAACTGCGCGCGCGCGTGCTCGGCGCCGTGCGTGTTGATGAGACTGAAGGCGAGGCAAATCCAGCCGGTCGGCCGCTCGGCCCCGGCGCGCACGAGCGTGCGGGCGATTTCCAGCGCGCGATCCCAGCGGCGGAGTTCGGCGAAAACTTTCCAGCGCACGACGAGCGACTCCGGCTGCGCGAGCGAGTGGAAGGTCATGCGTTCGAGATCGGCGAGCGCCTCGGTGGCGCTGCCGAGTTCAAGCCAGCCCTCGGCGCCGCTCAAATGGAAACCGTCCGGGTAGGGAAGGTTGCTGTTGGTTTCAGGATTCATCTCGGGTTCGTCTTTTACGTGCGAAAAGTTTTGGCGATTCGACGGCGCATCACAAGATGAATGAACCAGAAAGCGGACATTTCTGTCCGGGAACGGGACGCATTTTTAAGAAATGAGAATGCGCCGGCCACGCGACCGCAGCGGAAACGGAAGTGAGAATCCCCACGCCCGCCGCGCTCAGATGGACTTCACGAACTTCTGCATCCGCGCCATCGCCTCCTCGATGCGTTCGAGCGACGCGGCGAAACAGCAGCGCAGGTAGCCCTCGCCGCTCGCGCCGAACGCGCCGCCGGGCACGGCCGCGACCTTGTGCTGTTGCAGCAGGCGCACGGCGAATTCCTTCGAGCTGAGGCCCGTCGCCGCGACGGACGGGAACGCGTAGAACGACCCGCGCGGCAGATGACACTTGAGACCCATTTCATTCAGCGCCTTCACGATGACGTTGCGGCGGAGCTTGTATTGGCCGCACATCTCGGCGGTGTCCGGGTCGCCGTGGCGCAACGCCTCGATGGCCGCCTCCTGCGCGATGATGCTCGCGCAGAGCATCGAGTATTGGTGGATCTTCATCATCGCCTCGATGAGTTCCGCCGGGCCGCACGCGTAGCCGATGCGGAAACCGGTCATCGCATACGCCTTCGAGAAGCCGTGGAGAAAAATGGTGCGCTCCTTCATGCCCGGCAGCGCGGCGATGCTCGTGTGCTCACCCTCGAAGGTCAGCTCCGAATAAATTTCGTCCGTGATCACGAGCAGGTTGTGGCGCAGCACCACCTCGGCGATTTTCAACAGCTCCGTGCGCGTCATCGTGCCGCCCGTCGGGTTCGTCGGAAAATTCAGCATCAGCACCTTGCTGCGCGGCGTGACGGCGGCTTCGAGCGCCTCGGCCGTGACGGCGAAGCCATGCTCCGCCTTGCATGACACCGCCACCGGCACGCCATGCGCAAGCGCGACGCTCGGCGAGTAACTCACGTAACACGGCTCGTGATAGATCACCTCGTCGCCCGGATTCACGACGGCGCGCAACGCGAGATCGAGCGCCTCGCTCACGCCGACCGCGATGAGCACCTGCGTCGCGGGATCGTAGCGGATGCCGAAGCGCCGCTCGACGTAGCCGCTGACCTCCTCGCGCAATTTGAGCAGGCCGAGGTTGGAGGTGTATTGGGTGCGCCCGCGTTCCAGCGCGTAGATGGCCGCCTCGCGGATGTGCCACGGCGTGGCGAAATCCGGCTCGCCCACGCCGAGCGAAATGCAATCGGGCTGCCCCTGCACGAGGTCAAAAAATTCCCGGATGCCCGAGCGCGGGATGCCCGCGACGTGGGTGGCGACGAAGTGATTCGGTTGAAATGGCGGAGCCATAAGTCGTTTGATGATGAAAAAAGGGTGTGACGGAAAGGAAAATTTCCTCCGGTCAGGCGTTCTCCACGAAACGGAGAACGCCGGTCAAGCCGCGGCCGCGTCCTGTTTGCGGCGGACGATGGGCTTGGCCTCGCCGAGCACGGCGGGGCGGGTGATCTTCACGGCGAGGATGTCGCCGGCGTCGGGAATCTCGAACATGAGGTCGAGCATCAGCCGCTCCATCATCGCCCGCAGCGCGCGCGCGCCGGTGCCCTTCTTGATGGCCTGCGCGGCGAGTTCGCGCAGCGCGTCGGGGGTGAAGTCGAGTTCCACGCCGTCAATGCCGAGGAGTTTCTGAAACTGTTTCACGAGCGCGTTCTTCGGCTCCATGAGCACCTGCACGAGCTGCTCCTCGGTGAGTTCGCGCAGCACGGTGCTGACCGGCAGGCGGCCGATGAATTCCGGAATGAAACCGTAGCCGAGCAAATCCTCCGGCTCGACGCGCGCGAGCATCTCGTGCTTGTCAATCTCCGCCGTGGCCGAGCCCTGCTCCGCCGCGGCGAAACCCATCACGCGCCGGCCGAGGCGGCGCTGGATGATTTTTTCGAGCCCGACAAACGCGCCGCCGCAGATGAACAGGATGTTGGTCGTGTCCACGCGGATGTATTCCTGCTGCGGATGCTTGCGACCGCCCTGGGGCGGGACGTTGCAGACGGTGCCCTCCAAAATTTTCAGCAGCGCCTGTTGCACGCCCTCGCCGGACACGTCGCGCGTGATGGAGACGTTCTCCGTCTTGCGCGCAATCTTGTCGATCTCGTCAATATAGATGATGCCGACCTGCGCCCGCTTGACGTCGTAGTCGGCCGTTTGCAGCAGGCGGAGGACAATGTTCTCGACGTCCTCGCCGACGTAGCCGGCCTCGGTGAGCGTGGTGGCGTCGGCGATGGCGAAGGGCACGTCGAGCGCACGGGCCAAGGTGCGGGCGAGCAAAGTTTTTCCCGAGCCGGTGGGGCCGATGAGCAGGATGTTGCTCTTCTCGATTTCCACCTCGTCCTCCGGCGGCGCGGATTTGCCGGCGGCGGCGGCGGCGTTCTGGATGGCGAGCGCGCGCTGGATGCGCTTGTAGTGATTGTGAACCGCGACGGCCAGCACCTTCTTGGCGTGCTCCTGGCCGATGCAGTGGAGGTCGAGCGTGCGCTTGATCGCGGCCGGCTTGAGGACGTTGACCTTGACGATGGAGCGGTTTTTTTCGGCGGAGATTTCCTTGTCGAGGACACCTTTGCAGACGATCACGCAGGAGTCGCAGATGTAAACGCCGGGGCCGGCGATGAGCTTGCGGACTTCCGCCTGCGATTTGCCGCAGAAGCTGCAGAGCGTGATGTTGTTCGGGCGCGCCATGTGTCGTTCGGCGGGATAGGTAGCAGAAATCCGGCCGTTACGCCACCACGGAACTCTTTTCCGGCAGCGTGGGGATGTCCTTGCGGGAGACGACGACCTGGTCCACGAGGCCGTAGTTTTTCGCCTCGTCGGCGCTCATCCAGTAGTCGCGGTCGGCATCGCGTTCGACGTCGGTGTCGGCCTTGCCGGTGTGCTTGGCGAGAATCTTGTTCAGGCGCTTCTTGAGCTTGAACATGTGCTCGACCGAACGCTCGACATCGCTGGCCGTGCCCTGCGCGCCGCCGGAGACCTGATGGATCATGATGTCGGCATTGGGGAGCGCGAAGCGCTTGCCCTTGGTGCCCGCGGCCAGCAGCACCGCGCCCATGCTCGCGGCCATGCCGATGCAGTAGGTGTTCACGTCGGAAGTGAGGAACTGCATCGTGTCATAGATCGCCAGCCCGGCGCTGACGCTGCCGCCGGGGGAGTTGATGTAAAAGTGGATGTCCTTCTTCGGGTCCTGCATCTGGAGGAACAGGAGCTGGGCGATGATGATGTTGGCCACCATGTCGTCCACGGGCGTGCCGAGGAACACGATGCGGTCCACGAGCAGGCGCGAGTAGATGTCGTAGCTGCGCTCGCCGCGGCCGGTTTGCTCGACGACCATGGGGATGAGGAAATTTTGCATAAGGTGGTGCGGTGTTTTTTGTAAATTGGCGGCGCAAAGTAGCCACCGCCTCCCGCATCGTCAAGCACCGCACCCCGAACCGAACCGATGGCTTCGCAAAACTGCGCCCCGCCGGCTGCAAAGTTTGCTTGCTGCAAGCTGGCGCGGCGTGAAATCGTTCGTCACCGCATCGTAATGCGGCCATCGGCCGCGGCCGGTGAAGTTGGATGCATGATTAAGAAGTCGAACAACAAGTCACTCGAACCGCTCGCGATTGTCGGCATCGGCTGCCGCCTGCCCGGCGGCTCGCACGGGCCGGACAATTACTGGAAGATGATGGTCCAGGGGGTGGACGCCGTGACGGACGTGCCCGCCGACCGCTGGAACGTCGAGGCGTATTTTGATCCGGAACCGGGCAAGTCCGGCAAGACCTACGCCCGCTGGGGTGCGTTCATCGAACGCGTCGATCATTTCGACATCCAACCCTTCGGCATGTCGCCGCACGAGGCTCCGCGGGTGGACCCGCAACAGCGCCTCCTGCTCGAGGCCGCCTGGGAGGCGCTCGAAGACGCCGGTGAAAAAATCCTCCCCGCCCGCCCCTCGGCCACCGGTGTGTTCGTCGGCATCTCCACCACCGACTATTCCCAAATCCAGACCGCCGGCGCGGACCGCAACGACCTGAGTCCCTACACCGCGACCGGGACGACGATGAGCATTGCGGCCAACCGCATCTCCTACTGTTTCAATTTCACGGGCCCGAGCTTCATCGTGGACACGGCCTGCTCCTCCGCGCTCGTGGCCGTGCACAACGCCTGCCGCGCGTTGTGGAACGGCGAGTGCGACCGCGCGCTCGCCGCCGGCGTCAACGCCATCCTCACGCCGATGCCCTACCTGGCGTTCTGCGCGATGAACATGCTCTCGCCCACCGGCCGCTGCCAGGCCTTCGACGCGCGCGCGAATGGCTTCGTCCGCGGCGAGGGCGTCGGGGCAATTTTAATCAAGCCGCTCTCCGCCGCGCTCGCGGCCGGCGACCGCGTCTATGCCGTCATCCGCGGCACCGCCGTGAACCAGGACGGCCGCACCTCCGGCATGACCGTGCCGAGCCAGAGTTCGCAAGAGGCGCTCGTGCGCCGCGCCTGCGCCGAGGCCGGCCTGAGCCCGGCGGCGATCCAGTTCATGGAGGCGCACGGCACCGGCACGTCCGTGGGCGATCCGATCGAGGCCGCGGCGCTGGGCACCGTGCTCGGCGCGGGCCGCGCGCGCGGAAATTTCTGCCGGCTCGGCTCGGTGAAGACAAACATCGGCCATCTCGAGGCCGGCGCGGGCATCGCGGGCATCATCAAGGCCGCGCTCACGCTGCATCGCGGCGTGATTCCGCCGAACCTCCATTTCCTCACGCCGAATCCGAACATTGATTTCGAGGCGCTGCGGCTGCGCGTGCCGACGCAGGCCGAGCCTTACGGGCCGGGCCGCCGGCTCGCGGGCGTGAACTCCTTCGGCTTCGGCGGCACCAACGCGCACGCCGTGCTCGAGGACGTGAACGACACGCTCGGCCGCGCCCGTCCGCGCGAGGGCAAGCCGGTGAACATTCCCGCCAGCTTCAATGGCAACGGTCACGGCAAAAAAATTTCCGCCCCCGCCAATGGCGCGACGCCCGCGCCGCAACTGCTCGTGCTCTCCGCCAAGAGCGAGGCCGCGCTCAAGGCCGCGGCGGAAAAGTGGCGCGACCATCTGCCAAGCGCCCCGGACGCGTTGACCGACGTTTGCTTCACCGCCGCGACCCGCCGCACGCCCTTGGAGCACCGGCTCGCCGTCGTAGGCGCGACACCGGCGGAGCTGGCCGAGCAACTCGGCGCGTTCGCGAAGGGCGAGCCCTCCCCGACACTCGTCACCGGCCAGCACGCCGAGGACCGCAAGCTGGCGTTTGTCTTCAGCGGCCAGGGCCCGCAGTGGTGGGCGATGGGCCGCGAACTTTGGAATCACGAGCCGGTCTTCCGCGCGAAGCTCGAGGAGTGCGACGCGGTGGTGCGCAGCCTCGGGAGCTGGTCGCTCGTGGAGGAATTGCTCGCGAAGGAAAAAAAATCGCGGATGAACGAGACCGAGATCGCGCAGCCGGCGATCTGCGCGTTTCAGATCGCGCTGGCCGCACTGTGGGAGTCGTGGGGCATCCGGCCCGCGGCCGTCGTGGGTCACAGCGTCGGCGAGGTCGCGGCGGCGCACGTGGCGGGGATTTTCAGTTTGCGCGACGCGATGCGCGTCATCTACCACCGCGGCCGCTGCATGGAGCACGCGCCGTTGCGCGGCACGATGCTCGCGGCGAATCTCAGCGAGGACGACGCGCGCCAGCGCATTGCCCCCTACGGCGAGCGGCTCTCGCTCGCGGCGGTCAACAGCCCCGGCTCCGTTTCCATTTCCGGCGATGCGGACGCGGTCGGCGAGCTTTTCAAAAAATTGGAGGCCGCCGAGGTGTTCGTGCGCATGGTGCCGGTGAACTACGCGTTCCACAGCGCGCACATGGACCCGGTGCGTGGCGAGTTGCTCGCGGCGCTCAAGGGGTTGCGCGCGCAAAAGTCGAAGCTGCCTTTCTACTCGACGATCACCGGCAACCTCGCGACCGGCACCGAGCTCGGGCCGGATTACTGGTGGCAGAACGTCCGCCAGACCGTGCGCTTCGCCGCCGCGACCGCGCGCCTCATCGAGGCGGGGCACGGGCAGTTCCTCGAACTCGCCGCGCACCCGGTGCTCTCCCCTTCCGTCGGCGAATGTCTCGCGGCCAAGGCGCGCCCGGGCACGGTGCTGCCGTCGCTGCGCCGGCAGACGCCCGAGCGCGTGACCATGCTCGGCTCGCTGGGCGCGCTGCACACGCTCGGCTTCGAGCCGGAGTGGCGCGCGGTGTTTCCGGCGGCGGCAAAATTTGTCCCCGTGCCCGGCTACGCGTGGCAGCGCGAGCGTTACTGGCACGAGCCGGAGGCCGCGCGCGACATGCGCCTGACTCCGTCGCTGCATCCGCTGATGGCGCGGCGCATGCGGCTGCCGGAAATGGCGTGGCTGTCGGAACTGGACCGGCGGCTCACCAGTTGGCTGAACGACCATCGCGTGCAGGGCCACATGGTTTTCCCGGCGGCGGGTTATCTCGACCTGGGCCTGAGCACCGCGCGCGAATTGCACGGCGACGTGCCGCTGCAACTCGAGGATGTGGAGTTCAGCAAGCCGCTGTTCATTCCGGCCGGCGAGGAATCACCGATCATCCAGACCACGCACGACGACGCGGACAATTCCTTCCGCATCCACAGCCGCATCGGCGGCAACACGAGCGCGTGGAGCCTCAACGCGGCCGGCAAGCACCGGCCGCTGGGCCACCGCCCGCCGTCGGCGATCGAAGCGCGCGAGGCCGTGATGGCGCGCTGCCCGGCCCAGCTCACGGGCGCGGAATTTTACGAGCGGATGCAGGCCTTCGGCCTGTTCTTCGGGCCGCTGTTCCAGGGCGTGCAGCGCGTGTGGCTGGGCAACGACGAATCCGTCGGTGAAATTGCGCTGCCGGAGAAACTGGACCGCGAGCTGTCCCGTTGCGCCTTTCATCCCGCCCTCCTGGACTCCTGCCTCCAGGTCACGGCCGCCGCGCTGCTGCAACAGGTCGCCGCCACCGAAGGCCGGCTGTTCCTGCCCGTGCACCTCGAACGGCTCCGGCTGTTCGCGCCGGTCACCGGCCATCTGTGGACGCACACCCGGCTCGTGGAACGCGGGCCGCACGCCGTCGTGTTCGACCTGTTCATCACGGACGACGCCGGGCGGCTGGTGGCCGAGCTCCGCGGGATGCGCAGCCAGGCCGTCGAAGGCACGGGCACCTCGACGCGCAGCGCGACCGAGGATTTGCTCTACGAACCGGACTGGCGCCTTCAACGTCTGCCCGGCCGCGCGCTCGCGAGCGGGCCGGCGACGTTTCTGCCGGACCTCCGCACGCTGGCCGCGCAACTGCGCCACGCCCTCGACGAGGGGGAAAAGGAATTCAACGGGCGGGCGCGTTACCTCGAGCTGCTGCCGGCCACCAACGCGCTCAACGCCACCTACATCCGCCGCGCGTTCGGCCGCCTCGGCTGGCATCCCGCCGTGGGCGAACGCGCCACCACCGCGCAACTCCTCACGCGCCTCCGCATCGCGGAGAAACACGCGCGCCTGTTCCCGCGCCTGCTGGCCATGCTCGCCGAGGACGGCTGGCTCAAGCGCCGCACCGCCAACCAGTGGGAGGTGCGACGCGCGCCGTGGTTTGAAGAAAAAATTTCCGCGCCCGCGCCGGCTCCGCCCGTGACGGAGGACACGGAGGCGATCCTGCGCGCGCGGCTCAAGGAGCGCGGCTTCGCGCTGCCCGGCGCCCGGTCCCGCGCGGCGGCCACGCCCGCGCCGCCCGCGCCGCCGGCGGATGACGCCGAGATGGACCGGCGCTGGCGGGAAATCCTGAGCCGCTCGCCGGGGTCCCTGCCGGATCTCTCGCTGATTGACCGCTGCGGGCGCGAGCTGGCCGCGGTACTGCGCGGCGAGCGCGACCCGTTGCATCTCCTGGTGCCGGAGGGTTCGTTCAACACGCTGGATCATTTTTATTCCAACTCGCGGTTCTTCCGCGGGCCGAACCTGCTCGCCTGCCTCGCGCTCGCGACCATCGCCGCGCGGCTGCCGGAAGGCCGGCCGTTGCGCATCCTCGAACTCGGCGCCGGCACCGGCGGCCTGACCGCCAACCTCCTGTCCGTGCTCCCGCCCACGCAGACGGAGTATGTGTTCACGGATCTCTCGAAGGCGTTCTTCAACCGCGCCGAGCAGCGGTTCCGCGAGTTTCCGTTCGTGAAATACGAGACGCTCGACCTCGAGCGCGGGCTGGCGGAGCAGAATTTTTCCCCGCACAGCTTCGACGTGGTGGTGGCGAGCGACGTGTTTCACGCGACCGCCGATCTGCGCGAGTCGCTGCGCCGTTCGCACGAGCTGCTCGCGCCCGGCGGCCTGCTGCTGTTCATCGAGTTCGAGACCGCGCCGCGCGGCGCCGACCTGACCTTCGGCCTGACCGACGGCTGGTGGAAGTTCCGCGACCACGATCTGCGACCGGACTACCCGCTCATCGATCGCCAGCGCTGGCAGGCGATCCTGAAGGAGACCGGATTTCAAAACACGGCCGTCATCGCCGAATCGGAAGCGGGCGAGGAGCAGCAAATCCTCGTGCTCGCGCGCGCCACGGCCGACCCCGGCAAGCGCAACGGCAAGAACGGCCACTCCACCGAACCGGCCGCGGCCGGCACATGGGTGCTGTTCGAGGACCACGGCGGCGTCGCGCGCGAACTCGGCCGGCGGCTCGCCGCGCACGGGCAGTCGTGCGTGTTCGTCCAGCCCGGCGACGGCTTCCGGCGGGTGCGCGACGACGAGTTCACCGTCGGCACCACGCAGCCCGGTGATCTCCAGCAGTTGTTCGCCGCGCTCGCGGGCCGGCCGAAATGCCGCGGCGTCGTGCATGCGTGGAGTCTCGATGCGCCCGGCAATTCCGTCACCACCGCCCAACTGCCCGGGGCCGAGGCACTCGTCTGCCACAGCACGCTCCATCTCGCCCAGGCGCTCGCCGAACTCACGGATGAACCGCCCGCGCTCTGGCTCGTGACGCAGTCCGCGCAGCCGGTCGGGCTCGCGATCAAATCCATTTCGGTGACGCAGGCCCCGCTCATCGGTTTGGGCCGCACGCTCATCAACGAGCTGCCGCACGTGCGCGTGCGGCTCGTGGACCTCAGCCCGGCGCCCGCCGCGGTGGAGCTCGACGCGCTCGCGGCCGAAGTGCTCGCCGGCGATGCCGAGGAGGAAATCGCGCTGCGCGGCGAGGCGCGCTATGTGCAACGGCTCGAACACCGGCCCGAGCGTTTGCGGCACGCGCTGAAACCACGCGTCCCGCTGACCCAGACGGCCTGCCGGCTCGAGGTGCCCCGGCCCGGCGCGCTCGACAACGTCGTGTTCCGCCCGCTCGAACGTCTCGCGCCCGGTCCCGGCGAGGTGGAGATCGAGGTCCACGCGGCCGGCCTGAATTTCCGCGACGTGATGAAGGCGCTGGGCATCTATCCCTCCGAGGCCGGCGACGCGATGCTGCTGGGTGATGAATGCGCCGGCCGCGTCGTGCGCGTGGGCGAGGGCGTGACCGAGTTCAAGCCCGGCGACGGCGTGATGACGCTGGGCGCGGGCTGTTTCGCCTCGCACCTGACGATGCCCGCGGAATTCGTGCTGGCCAAGCCCGCGCACCTTTCCTACGAGGAGGCCGCGACGATGCTCGTGGCCTACATGACCGCGCACTACGCGCTCAAGCACCTGGGCGGGATGCGGGCGGGGGAAAAAGTTTTGATCCACGCGGCGACCGGCGGCGTGGGCCTCGCGGCGGTGCGGCTCGCGCTCGCGGCGGGGGCGGAGGTGTTCGCCACGGCGGGCAGCCCGGAGAAGCGGGCGTTCCTGCGCACGCTCGGTGTGCGGCACGTGTTCGACTCGCGCACGCTGGCGTTCGCCGACGAAATCCTCGACGTGACCGGCGGCAGCGGCGTGGATCTCGTGTTGAACTCGCTCGCCGGCGAGGCCATCGCCAAGAGCCTCGCCGTGCTCGGGCCGCACGGGCGTTTCCTCGAGATCGGCAAGCGCGACATTTACAGCAACACCCGCATCGGCCTGCGGCCGTTCAAGAACAACCTCTCCTACTTCGCCATTGACCTGAGCAAGGCGATGGAGCCGGGCTCGATCGGCGGTTTCCTCGCCGGCCTCAAGCGCCAGTTCGCCAACAGCGAACTGCCGCCGCTGCCCCACCGCGTGTTCCTGCTCAGCGACGCCGTCAACGCGTTCCGCTACATGACGCAGGCGCGGCAGATCGGCAAGATCGTCCTCTCGATGCACGCCGACGCCGTGCCGTTGGAGGAACCGCCGAAGAGCGTCCCGACCAGCTTCGCCGCCGACGCCACGTATCTCATCACCGGCGGCTTGGGCGGCTTCGGCCTCGCGACCGCCGAGTGGATGGTGGCCAACGGCGCGAAGCACCTCGTGCTCGCCAGCCGCCGCGCCGAACCCTCCGAGGGCACGCGCGCGTCGCTGGAAAAAATGGCCGCCGCCGGCGCGGAGATCGTGCTCGCGAAATGCGACGCCGCGAACGAAGCCGATGTCGCCAAACTCCTCGCCCGCATCGCGGCGAAAATGCCGCCGCTCCGGGGCGTGATCCACTCCGCCATGGTGCTCGATGATGCGCTGATCCCGCAGCTCACTCCCGAGCGTTTCCACAAGGTGATGGCACCCAAGGTCGAGGGCGCGTGGAATCTCCACCGGCTCACGCAAAAAATTCCGCTCCAGTTTTTCGTGCTGTTCTCCTCGTCCAGCTCGACCTTCGGCAATCCGGGCCAGGCGAATTACTGCGCGGCCAACGCGTTCCTCGATGCGCTCGCCCACGAGCGCCGCCGGCTCGGCCTGCCCGCGCTCGCCGTCAACTGGGGCCTGCTCGCCGAGGTCGGCATCGTCGCGCGCGAGGCGCGCCTGGCGCAGCATTTCCGCCGCATGGGCCTCGAGGGCCTGACCACCCGCGCCGCGCACAACGCGCTCGGCCTGCTGCTCATGTCCGGGGCGACGCAGACGACGGTGTGGAACGTGGACTGGAGCCGCTGGGCGCAGATGCCGGGACGCTTCGCCAAGTCGCCGCGCTTCTCGCTGCTCACCTCGACCGAGGCGTTGCAGATGAATCAGCGCGACGAGGGCCAGCGCCTGCGCGCCAACCTCGCCGCCGTCCCGCCCGGCGAGCGGCTCGCCATCGTGCAGGATTTTCTCCGCACCCAGATCGCCGCCGTGCTGCGCATCGCCCCCGCCAAGCTCGACCTGGACCGCCCGCTCAACGAGCAGGGCATGGATTCGCTCATGGCCGTGGAGCTGATGCACCGGCTGGAGAGCCAGCTCGGCGTGAGCATCCCCACCGGCAAGCTGATGGGCACGCCCACCATCACCAAGATTTCCCACGGCCTGCTCGAAACCCTCGGCCTCAGCGGCGGCGCGGCGGGCGACGCCGGCAAGCCGGGCGACGCCAAGAAGCTCGTGCTCACCGACGACCGCGACCCGGCCATCGAGGCCGAGGTGCAACTGCCCGCCGACCTCAAGTTCGACGGCCGGCCGGTCGAGCGCTGGCAGGTGACGGACCCGCGCGCCGTGCTGCTGACGGGCACTGCCGAGTATATCGACCTGCATCTGTTGCGCGCGCTGCTCGACCACACGTCGGCGAAAATTTTCTGCCTCATCAACGAAGCCGGCGCCGAGCGGGCGCTGGCGCAATTGCGCGCCGCGTTGAAGCAGCGCGGGCTGGAAACCGCCGGCCTCGAACGCCGCGTCACGCCGGTGCTCGGCGAACTGAGCCGGCCGCGGTTCGGCCTCAAGGAAAAGGAATTCGCCGCGCTCGCGGAATCCGTGGACGCCATCTACCACACCGGCGCAAAGGTCAACCACATCGCGGGCTACTCCGATCTCAAGGCGGCCAACGTGGGTGCGACGGTCGAAGTCATCCGCCTCGCGTCGACCGGCCGCACCAAGCCGGTGCATTACCTCTCGGGGCTGGCGGTCTTCAGCGCGGTGAGCGCGGCCGGGGCACGCTCGGCACTTGAAACGGACCCGTTGCCGGCCAGCGCGCGGTTGTTCGGCGGTTACGCGCAGAGCCGGTGGGTCGCCGAAAAAATCCTCCAACTCGCCGGCCAGCGCGGCGTGCCCGTCACCATTTTCCGCCCGGGCCTGATGCCCGGCGACAGCGGCCACACCGTGTCCGGCCCCGACGACGGAGTGTGGCGTTTGGTGAACACCTGTCTCGAACTGAAATGCGGCCCCGAGGGGCGGCATGACTTGATGCTCACGCCGGTGGACTTCGCGAGTCAGGCGATGGTCCACATCGCGCGCCGGCCCGACGCCGCCGGACGCGCGTTCCATCTGGTCAATCCGCAGCCCGTGACGTTGCAGGAGATTTTGAAAATGGCGGCGGACGCCGGCTATCCGGTGCGCCTCGTCAGCGGTGAGGAATGGGAAAAGGCGATCGCCCAAAACCCGGACCACCAGGCCAGCCGGCTGTTGCTTCCCTATCTGATGTTCATCCCGGACGTCGGCTCGGAAACCTTGCGCAGTCAGGAGGAAATCGGCCGCGTGGATTCAACCCAAACGCAGGCGGCCATCGCGGGTGCCGGCTTCACCTGCGCGCCGGTGAACGCGGAGCGCGTCCGCGCGTGGCTGCAAGAACTGGTCCGGCTCGGTGAGTTGAAGGAACCTTCTGCCGCCGCGGCCAAGGGGCAAAAATCGGCTCCGCCGGTGGCGCACGCCTGAACTCCGGCGGGGAGGCACCATGCTCAAGGGCTTCGCCTATTTTCTGAGCTGGCTCCCGCCCTTGATTGCCGCGGGAGGAAATTTCCTGGGCGGCGGATGGGCCGGCAGCCTTGGCATTTTCATGACCCTGCTCGCGGCCGCGGACTGGTTGTGGCGGAAGCGCAACGCGCCCGATGCGTGGCCGGCGGTGCCGGAGGTCGTCGTGCTGGGGCAGCTCCCGCTGCAAATCCTCGCGTGGGGCACGCTGCTTGCCGGTGCCGCCAACGGAAAGCTGGCCGGACTGGCGCTAGGGCAGGCGATCATCTCAACCGGCATGTCGTCCGGCGTCGGGTTGACGGTCGGCCACGAGTTGGTGCACCGGCGCGAGCGGATTTTTCATCTGGCCGGCCTCGCCGTTTACACGGTCAACTTTTTTGGACACTTCGTGATCGAACATCTGCATGGCCATCATCGCAACGTGGCAACCGGCGAGGATGTGGACACGGCGCCCCGCGGCGTGAGTTATTATCGGCACCTGCCGCGGCAGATCACGGGCCAGTTTCGCATGGCGTTGCAACTGGAGGCTGATCGCCTTCGGGCCGCGGCCAAGTCCCCCTGGGGGCCGGGCAACTTCGTGATCGCGGTGACCGGGCTTGAAATCCTGTTCTACGCCGGCCTCGGCGTGGCGCTCGGTGTGGTGCCGTTGGTCGCGATGCTCGCGCAAGCCGGTGTCGCCCGCGTCTTCTATCAGGCCGGTGCCTACACCCAGCACTACGGGCTGACGCGCCGGCCCGACGAGCGGATTGACGAGCCGCATTCCTGGGAGAGCAACAGTGTCATCAGCCGCGCGATGTTGGTGGAAAACTTCCGGCACGCGGACCATCACTGTCACGTCGCCCGGTCATGTGCCGAGCTTCAGCATTGCCCGCGGGCCCCGGAGCTGCCGGCCGGTGCGATCGGGCTGTTTGCGGTGGTGATGATTCCCCCGTTGTGGTTTGCCGTCGCGAACCGGCGGCTGGAACATTTCAGACGCGCGTCGGGGGGACAAAGCAATTGAGCTTCACGCCGGGCCGGGCTAGGAAAGCGGCGTGGTGATTTTCAAAGACCCTCTCCCCTTTCTCTCTGGCGCACTGCTGGTGCTGCTGCTCGCCGCGTGCGGCGAGGTGCGGAAGGACGATCCCGCGGCGACCAACACCTTCGCCGTGCGCGGCGTGATCCGCGAACTGAAACCCGACGGACACGCCGTCATCGCACACGAGGAGATCACCAACTACATGGCCGCGATGACCATGCCGTTCCGTTTGCGCGACACGAACGAGCTGCGCGGCCTCGCGCCGGGCGACGCCATCCGTTTTCAACTGCACGTCGCCGCGGGCGAGAGCTGGATCGATGGCCTCGTGAAGACCGGCCGCGCTGATCCGGCGGCAAAATCTTCGGGGGCGCCTTCGGCTGACGAGCCGATTTCACCCTCGACGAATGCGCCCACGACGCTCGCCGAATATCTCTCCGGCATCACCTTTACAAACGAGCAAGGCCGCGTCGTGCGCTGGCGCGAGTTCGAGGGGCAGGCCATCGGCCTCACGTTCTTCTTCACGCGCTGTCCACTGCCCGAGTATTGCCCGCGCCTCTCGAAAAACCTCGCGGGCGCGAGCGCGAAGCTCACCGCGATGCCCAACACGCCGACGAACTGGCACCTGCTCTCCGTTACTTTCGATCCGCAGTTCGACACGCCCGCCGTGCTCCGTAGCTACGCGCAATTTTACGGCGCGGACTCTAACCGCTGGAGTTTCCTCACGGCCGCGCCCGGGGACATCGCGACCTTCGCGCGACTCTTCGGCCTGAACTACGAGCGCGACGGCGGCACGATCAACCACGACTTCCGCACCGTGGTCATTGACGCCGCCGGCGGCGTGCGCGCCGTGTGGCCCATCGGCGGCGATACGACGGATCTGCTCGTGACGGAAATGGTGAAGGCGGCGGCGCGTAACAAGTAAGCGTAAGGAGTAAGGAGTAATCCGTAATTCCGAAGCGCGTCCTTCGCGGATTACGGATTACTCCTTACTCGTCGCTCATCACCCTCAACTCAAAATCGTCCGCTGCACCAGCCACCACGCGCCGAGTAGCACGACCACCACCGAGACCGCCGGCACGCCCCAGCGCACGAACAGCGGTTTCTCCCGCAGCCACCACAGCGCCGGCAGCACCACCGCCGCGACGCCCATTTGCCCGAGCTCGACGCCGAGGTTGAAGGAAATCAGCGGCACGGCGATGCCGGTGGCGGCCGCGAGTTTGGCTTTCAGGTCGGTGGCGAAACCGAGGCCGTGGATCAGCCCGAAGATCAGCGTGACGAGCCAGCGCTGCTTCACCGCGTCGCGGCGCGTGAGATTTTCAACGCCCACGAACACGATCGTCGCAGCGATGAGTGGCTCGACCACCTGACCGTTGAGGTTCACCACGTCCAGCGCCGCGAGTGCCAGCGTCGTCGAGTGCGCGAGCGTGAAGCACGTGATCACCCAGATCGTCGCCTTCAGGCGCGTCATCACGATCAGCACGCCGAGGAGAAACAGCAGGTGATCGTAGCCCGTGAGGATGTGTTGCACGCCCATCACAAAAAATTCTCGGAACAGCCGCGCGCGATCCGGCGGCGGCTTCTCGCCCGCGAGCAACTCGGCCACGTCCACGTCCACCACGTCCTGCGACGCGCTCAGCAGCGCCTCGGCGAGCGTCTGCCCGTCGCCGTCCTGCAACACGACGAACTGCCGGTGGTTCGCCGGCATTTTTTTGATGAGCGCGGAAAAAACGGAGAGCTGCTTCGGCGCGTGGAGCACAAACGCGAGATCGAGGTGGATGTTGTTCGTCTCGTCGAGCCACGCGCGGGAACTTTGCAGCGCGAGGAGCGCGCCGTCGGCGCGGAACTCCAGCGCGTTGGTCGCGAGCCCGTCCAAACGCGGCTGCGCGGCGGCGAGTTCGGCCGCGGAAATTTTCCCATCGCCGTCGGTATCGAGCCTCACGAGCGTCTCGACATCGAGCCGGGCGAACGTGAGCTGGCACTCGGCGCGCGTGGCCGTGAGCTTGAAGGTGGCCGTGCTCAGGCCGGGGTCGTGCGCGAGAAGCCGCGCGTCGGCCGCCAGCCACACGGCGAACATCAGCACGGCGCGGCGCAAATGGCGGAACAGGCTTTTCACGGGCCGTGAGCCTGCCGGCTTCTGCCGCCGAGGAAAAGCCCCAACCTTCGGCTGAGTCGGCTCCCCTGAAACTTTTTCCCGGCCCTTCGCGTCATTCGCGTGCTTCGCGGGCAAACTTCCGCCGGGTAAAAATTTATCTAGCCTGCCCCGCCGCGTTTCCCCACATTCACGCCGCACATCGCGGCCCGCGCCGCTCCGACATGAAAGCCAAAATCATCATCACTCCGAAGAAGGCTGTCCTCGATCCGCAGGGCAAAACCGTCCAGACCGCACTCGACCACCTGGGCTACCGCGGCGTCACCGGCGTCCACGTGGGCAAGTATCTCGAGATCGATCTCGCGCCCGGCACCGACCGCGCCGCCGCGCAGAAAGCGCTCGACGCCGCCGCGCACCAGTTCCTCAGCAACCCGGTGATCGAGGATTACCGGCTGGAGATTGTTGATTAACGAGTAATGAGTGATGCGTAACTGATTACGGATTACTCCTTACTCCTTACCCCCATGCACTTCGCCGTCCTCCAATTTCCCGCCAGCAACTGCGACCAGGATTGCGTCCACGCCGCGCGCGTGCTCGGCCACACCAGCGGACTTGTCTGGCACAAGGACACCTCGCTCGGCGCGGCCGATGCCGTGATCGTGCCCGGCGGTTTCAGCTACGGCGATTATCTCCGCTGCGGCGCCATCGCGCGCTTCAGCCCGGTGATGCAGGCGGTGAAGCAGTTTGCCGAAAATGGCGGGCTGGTCATCGGCATCTGCAACGGCTTTCAGATTTTGTGCGAGGCGCACCTGCTGCCCGGCGCGCTCATCCGCAACCGCGACCTCCAGTTTCATTGCGAGCAGGTCTTCCTGAAAACGGCCAATCACGACACGCCGTTCACCACCCACATTCCGTCCGGCAAAATCCTCCGTGTCCCCATCGCACACGGCGAAGGCTGCTACTTCGCCGATGACGACACGCTCGCGAAGGTGCAAGCGAACAAACAAATCCTCTGGCAATACTCCGACGCGAACGGCGCGCTCACCGAGAAAGCAAATCCCAATGGCTCGGTGCTGAACATCGCGGGCATCGCCAACGAGCGGTTCAACGTCGCCGGCCTCATGCCGCATCCCGACCGCGCGAGCGAGCCGCTGCTCGGCAGCGACGACGGGAAATTTATTTTCCAAAGCATGATCGCCGCGTTGGAGAAACGCCGCACCGCGAAGGCGGCGTGAGTCAGGTAGGGCGCGCTGTCCTCAGCGCGCCGCGAAAAGACCGGACGCCCTTGGAGCGTCCAGGGTGTGATGCAACCTCGCTCCATGATTCGATCATGGCGAAATCTTCTCAATGTCCCCAACCCTTAGTCCGATCCGTGTGCTCGCAACGCGTGTGTCCAACAGATCAACGCGGAAAACCCACAGCGGGAAGACGATGAACTCCTTGTAACAAAAAAAGGTGCGGGCGGTGTGCTCCTGCCCGTCGGTTGACGCTACCACGCGTGACTCGGTGATCACACCCCTCTGATTGATGATGGCGTTTGTCTCCTCCCATGTCATGCCAACGCGCACCCGCTTCCACGCTGATGGCGGCCGTCCGAAGAGCGCGAGTAGAATCACAAGCGCCAACAGAGCGATGAGGAATTTCTGCGCACGCTTCATGAAGCCTAGCATTTTAGTCGGCAGCAAAATCACCGCCCAATCCATTATTGACGTTCGCAGACTAGGCATGGCAGCCACACGTGTCCATCGGCTTTCGGTTCGCACAAACCATTTGCGGTAGGGCGCACTGTCCTCAGCGCGCCGCGAAAACCTGTCGCGCTCGGATCGCCCGCGGCGCGGTGAGGACACCGCGCCCTACCGGCCGCAGATCATCCCGAACCGCTCCCGTTCCACCCAGCCCGCCGCGTCGTTGCCGGCGCGGATGAACACGTAGCCACCACGCTCGCGCTCGAGGCGCGCCGTCTCGCCGGCGGGCAGCGAGGTGATGACCTGCCCCTCGCGCGTGGGCGTGAGCCGCAGCGGCGTCTTCGTGGCGAGCACCACGCCGAACTTTGCGCGCGCGTGGACGCCCGCGAGCGCCGGCAGCGTGGCGAGGAACACCGCGAAGCTCGCCGCCGCCAGCGCCTGATGCCAGTCACGCCGGCGCGCCCGGAAAATCGGCGGGAGCATCAGCGCGGCGACCGCGAGCCACGCGCTCAGGCTCGCGAGCAGCGGCCACGCGTTGACCGGCAGCCACGTCGAGGCGCCCTCGTGCCACGCGAGCCGCGGCGATTCAAGCTGCGCCGTGTGCCGCGCGAAGCGGAGGCTCGCGGTCGCGTTAGTGGTGAACGGGTCGAGCCATTGCGCGCGCTCCCACGCGAGCACCGCCGCGCCGGTGCGGCCGTTCTTCCACTCGGCATTGCCGAGGTTGTGAAACGTGGCGGAGCTCGGCGCGTTGCTCGCCGCCTCGCGAAATTTCCCCGCCGCCCGCGCGTAGTCCGCCGCAGCGTAGGCGGCCGCCCCTTCGCGAAAGGAATCGTCGGCAACGACGCGCAGTTGCGCACCGAGAAAGAGGAACAACAAAAGGCCACCCGCGAAAATGCCCTTCCTATACCACAGTCCAGCCTCACCCCGCTCCCTGGCCCTCTCCCCGTTGAGGGGAGAGGGAAGCGCGCCACGCGCACGGTGGTCCTCGAACAAATCCGTGCCCACCGATTTGCCGGCCGCTTCTCCCTCTCCCCTCAACGGGGAGAGGGCCGGGGTGAGAGGTGAGACAAGACCAAAGCCGGCGGACAACGAGGAGGCGAGATCGAAACGGAACATCTTCACAGGCGTCCCTCCAGTTTTCCCGCCACGCGCTCGAAGTCCGCGCCGAGCGTCAGCAGGGCGGACTCGTTTTCGATTCGCTGGGTGAAGTTCGCGGCGTCGGCGGCGCTGAAAATTTTGCGGACCAGTCCGGAGTCCGCACCGTTCGAGCCGGCGGGCAGTTCGCGCAGCACGTCGCGGCAGACGAGCGCGTCGGGATTCGCGGCGGTGTGCGGCGCGGCGGCGGCGCGCAACGCGTTCACCGCCGCGGTGACGAATGCGCCCGCATCACTCGTCGCCACCGCACGGCGTGCGCGACGCCGCTGCCGCGCGAGCGCGCGACGCGCGCGGCGTTTCAGCAAAAACTCGGGATGCGCCGCGTGAAAGCGCCGACGCCGATCCCGCCACCACAGGCCGCCGAGCAGCGCCGCGGGCACCAGTTGCGCCGCGAGAAAGCCGCCGCGCTGTTGCAGCGGCACGAGGCTCGCGACGGTCGCACCGCGATTCTCCATCAGCCCGGCCAGCGCGAGCGTCGGTTCATTCGCGTCCGCGTCCACCGCGTCCGCGGCGTCCGCGGCGCGCGGTGCGCGCACGCCGCCGGGCGCGGGCGTCACCTTCAACGCGACCGGTGGGATGGTCAGGTCCACGTGCTTTTTTTTCTCCGGATCAAACGCGCTGAACGCCATCGCCGGCGTCGCGCGCACGCGGTCGCTCAACGGGATGAGCGTATAAACAAACGCCGCGTAGCCCTGGTGCTGCATTTGATTGCCGGAGTTGGCCTCGGTGCTCGGCGGAAAAATCTGCCAGTCCGGATCGGCCGGCGGCCGGGGCGGCGTGAAGCGTCCGAAGTTTCCCTCGCCGCGCACCACGACCTGCATCAGCACGGGATCTCCGGCGCGCACTTCCTTGAGCGAGAGCTGCGGCGGATCGAGCTGGAAATTTCCGATCGCGCCGGTGAACCCCGCGCGCGCGCCCTCGTCCGGCACGCGGCGAACGTGCATCGTCACCGGCTCGGTGTCCATCAGCGGATAGTAGCCGGGCATCGTCGGGTAGCGCACGTCGGTGCCGCGGTTGAGGATGACGCTCGCCTGGCCGAAGACGGTGAGCTTTCCCTCGCGCATCGGCGTGGCGAGCACTTCGCTCATGATGGAAAGTTGCGGCCGGCCGTCGCGCATCACGGCCTGGCGCATCATGCGCGCGAAGCCGCCCTCCGCGAGCAACCCGTCGCCGACCACGTGCGCCTGCGTCATCGCGAGCACGGAGTTGTCGCCCGGATCGGAAATGAGGAGCCGCGCGGCCACAGCCTGGCCGATGTAAATGTCGTTCGTCGGAATTTCGAGCGAGAGCCGCGCCGGCGCGGGCACGAGCACCGCGCTCGGCGCGAGCACCGTGAGCCGCGCCTCGGGCACGGTCACGGATTTGCCCGCGACCTTGATCGCGAACGCGGGCATCACCACGCCGCCGGGCGCGGCGGGATACGCGCGGAAGTTGTAGGTCGAGCGCGCCTGAATGATGGAGCCGAGATTTTGCAACGCCTGCGCCTTGCCACCCTCCTCGATGCGCAGCCCGGCGGGCGCGGGCAATTTTTCCGGCAGCACAATCGTTTCGCTGAGCGCCGTGACGATGAGCCGGTAGGTCGCGCGCGCGCCGGCCGGCACCGCGGGCGGATCGAACTCGGCGACGACGAAGACCTGATTCGTTTCGACCTGCGGCTGCGACATCATGAGGTTGATGAGCGGATCAATGGGCGCCGCGTTGGTGCCGGACTGAATGACCCCGCCGCGGATGATCATCGGCCCGCCCTGCAACGTGACGGTGCCGCCCTGGATCGTGACCGAGCCGCCTTGGACCTGGATTTGGTTGGGCGAAGGCGGCGGTGGATTCTGCGCAAACGCGGAGCCAAGCGAAGCGAGGAGAACGGCTAAGAGGAGAACGCCGCGACGGTTGCTGAACCGTGGCTTGGTCCCGAAGGGACCGCGGAATATAGCCCGGCACTTTAGTGCCGGGTTGGAGCGAAAGAAGGAAGCAAGTCCCGAAGGGACGGCTGAAACAAATCCATCGAATCGGTTTTCATCCGTCCCTTCGGGACTCGGCGCTTCTTCGTTCGCGATCCCGGCACTGAAGTGCCGGGCTATTTTCAAACGTCCCTGCGGGACTTGCGATTGGTCATGTCGCTTCATCCCCCTCACCACGTCTTCCCCGTCTTCGACTTCGGGTCGCCCGCCTTGCCTTCGGTCAGGGGCAGCTTGCGGTTGCCGTCGAGCCGCATCGTCTCCAGCAGGCGCATCGCGTCCTCGGGCGAAATCTGCTGCTCCTTGCCGTCGCGGTTCGGGCCTTCCTTGTCGCCTTGCTGCGGCTGCTTCTTTCCATCGTCCTCGTCGTCGTCCTCGTCGTCGCCCATGCCGGGCGGCTGCTGCTGGCCGGGCATCTTGCCCTTGAGCTCCTGCATTTTCTTTTTCAACTCGTCGCGCTGACCGCCCATCTGCTGCTGCTGCTGCTGCATCTGGTTTACCTGGTCCACGAGCTGCGCGATGTTCTGGTCCACCACGTTCGCGTTGAACTTCGCGTCGGCATTTTTCGGTTGAAGCTCCTCGGCGCTTTTGAAATCACCCGACGCGCGCCGCCAGCGGTTGAGCACCGCGCCGTAAGCATCCATTGCCTTCTTCACCGCCTCGGTCGCGCCCTTCAACTCGCGCCGCGCGCCGCGACCCTGAAGGTAGGCCGAGAGAATCGCCTCGAACTCATTGCCGGCGAGCGCGGCGTCCGCGGCGCGCAGCGCACCATCGCCGATGGCCGTCGCGCCCTCGCCGCGCGCGCGCGTCGCGCCGGGACTGGCGCTTTCCTTGAGCACCGCCGCGCCCTGCTGGAAGCGGACGTGGCCGAGGTTGTAGAGCGCGGGCGGCTGGAGTTCCTCGCGCTGGCTGTTGACGGCAGCCTGCAACGCGCCCTCGGCCTCGCGCAACTTGCCGTCGCGCAGCCGGGCGGTGCCGTCGTTGAAAAGTTCGCGGGCGGATTTAGGCGCGGGTTCGTTGGCGAAGGCGGAAAGCAGCGGCAGCAACAGAGCGAGGAAAAACCCGAACCTCGAAATCCGAAATCCGAAACAAATCCAAAGGCGAAAGTGCGAAGGTCCAAAATTCCGCGGCCCCGTTTCCGACATTTGCAATTCGGGCTTCGGATTTGTTTCGGATTTCGGATTTCGGATTTCGGATTTCATGGCTTCACCGCCTCACCTTCGACCACGCGCCGCCGCGTGCCAATCAAACTTTCCGCCACCAGCAGCGCGAGCACCGCCGCGACGAACACGTGGAAGCGATCCACCCCGAACTTGTGCGCGAGCGACGCGCCGGGCGCGTCCGTGGCGTTGGCGAGCGCGCGGCGGACTTCACCCATGCCCTCGCCGAGCGCGCCGAGCGGTTGGTAATCGCCGCCCGTCGCCGCGGCCAGCGCGCGGAGCGTCACCTCGTCGAGCCGGCTCTCCACCACCTGCCCGCGTTCGTCGCGCAACGGCTGCACGCCGCCGCGCCCATCCGGCACCTGGATCAGGCTGCCGCCCGCCGTGCCGACGCCGACGGTGTAGAGGCGCACGCCCTTTTCCGCGAGCGACTGCGCCTTCGCCACGCCGCCCTTTTCCAAATCCTCGCCGTCGGTGACGAGCACCATGAATTTGCGGCGGTGATCTTTTTCCATCGCGAGAAAAGATTCGTCGAGCGCGCGCGCGATGTCCGTGCCGGGGACGGGAATCGAGTCCGCGTCCACGGCCAGCATTGAATCGCGGAACGCGTCGTAGTCGAAGGTGAGCGGGCATTGCAGAAACGCCTGGCCCGCGAACGCGACGAGCCCCACGCGCCCGCGGCCGTGACGCTGGACGAAGTCCTGAATGGCGAGTTGCGCGCGCGCGAGCCGCGTCGGGCGCACGTCCTCGGCCATCATGCTGCGCGAGCAATCGAGGATGAAGATCACGTCCTCGCCGAGCGCCTGCGTGACCTCGGCCTGTTCGCCCCATTGCGGACGCGCGAGCGCGAGGCCCATGAGCACGACGGCCAGCACGAGCAGCAAGTGCTTCACCGCGCGGCGCAACGGGCTGTGCGAACTCAGCAGGCTCGCGAGCAGACCGGGCAGCGCGAATTTCGCGAGCTGCTTCTGCCGCGCGTGCGCCGCGTAGCGGTGCAGCAACACGAGCAGCACCAATCCCAGCAAAACGAGCCAGAGCCACGCGGGCTCGGCGAAATGGGGGTTGGCAAAGTTCATCGGCTATCAGGAAGCTTTCGTCTTGATCGTCAGCAACAGTGCAACCGCCGTCGTGATCATCATTGTCGATGCGGCGATTCCTCCAAACAACCAGCCCGGAGGCCCCCAAAAACTGGATGGCTCGGTGCGCACACTGTAAACAAACAACACGGCCATCGAGCAAACGAACATCAAAGCAGCCACTCGGCCTTGAGGCCATTTCAACCATGTCCGAAGGGCAAAAGTCACAAGAAAAGCTGCGATCGCTGGCCACTTGGTTTGCAGAATCCAAACGAAAATTATCATAACGAATTCAGATGCCGATTTATTGTGTCACGGCGCCCTCCGGTATCGCGTGTTCACCAAAATCATTTCCAAAACGAAGAGCACAAACGCCGTCACCAGCCACCATTGAAACAGCGGCGCGTAGGTCGTGTAGCGGCGCAGCTTCACCTCGGTCTTCTCCAGCCGGTCAATCTCGTCGTAGATGCCGGCGAGTTCGCGGCGGCTCGCGGCGCGGTAGCTCTTGCCGCGCGTGAGCCGGCTCATCTGGTCGAGCACTTTGTAGTTGGCGGGCTGGAGCGTCACGGCCGGGATGATCTCGCCGTTGGGGCCGAGCAGCAGCTTGCCGGTCGCGGGATCGAACGCCGGCATCACGCACGCCTCCTCCTTGCCGATGCCGATGGTGTAAATTTTCGCGCCCAGCGCCGCGGCGAGTTCCGCGGCGGGCAAGGGATCAATGTCGCCGCGGTTGTTGTCGCCGTCGGTGAGCAGGATGATGATGCGGCTCTTGCTGTCCTTGAGTTTCTTCAGGTGCCGCGTGGCCGAGGCGGTGGCGTCGCCGATGGCCGTGCCGAGTTCGCGGATGATGCCGATGTGGAGGCGCGCGATGTTTTGCTGAAGCCAGTCGTGATTCAACGTCAGCGGGCTGGCGAGATAAGGCACGCCGGAAAAAACCACGAGCCCGAGCCGGTCGCTGCCGCGGCGCTTCACGAAGTCGGTGATGACCTCCTGCGCGAGATCGAAACGGGTGACGCGCTCGTTTGGTCCGCTCATGTCGAGCGCGACCATACTCCACGAAAGATCGAAAACGAGCATGATGTCCACGCCGCTGGCCTGCGTCTCGGTGCGATCGTGCGCGACGCGCGGCCCCGCGAGCGCGACGATGCCGAACCCGACCGCGAGCAGGCGCAGAAAAAGGAGGAGCCGCCCCGCCGCCGAGCGCGCCACCGCGCCCGCGGCCCGTGCGAGGTCGGCACTTGGAAAACGCAGCGCGGAGAAACGCCCCGCGCGCCCGCACAGGAACGCATACACCGGCAACAACGCCAGCAGCGCGAGCACCCACGGATATTGGAACTCGAAGTGGGAGCTCATGCGGCTGGCGGCAGCAGCGGCGGTTGGGCGGCTTGCTCGAGCTGATCCACGAGCGCCAACGCGCGCGTGACCACATCCGGCTGCGGCGCGGTGGCGGGCGCGAACTTCTGCACGTCACAGTCGCGGAGGAACGCGGCGAGCGACTGCACCTTCGCCGGACTGAATCGTGCGTCGGCTGAAAGGGCCCGCACCAGTTCTTCCGTCGTCGGCTCCTCGCCGGCGCGGCCGAGCTTCGCGAGCACGTAGTGTCGGATGATTTGCGAGACCTCGCCCGCGAGCGCGAGCGTCTCGGGGCGGCCACGCAACGCTTCGAGCGCCCGACGCGCAGCGACGGCGGGCGGAGTGACGACCGGCGGCTTCTTCCGCAGCAACAAAAGCACGAGCGCGACGACGGCCACGACACCGAGCGTGGAGCCGATGCTGACTTGCGTGCCGTGCAGTTCCCAAAAGTCCGGCGGGATTTCCACGACCGGCGGGCGCAGCTCGGGAATTTGCTCCGCCGCACGCACGCCAAAGGCGGCGGCCAGTCCGATCACCGGTAGCAGCCGACGTAAGGAGGCTCCAAATTTTCCGCCGAGAAAAGTGAGCCTCCTCACGTCGGCTGCTACCTCGGCGGCTACCATTTCGGATGGGCGTTCCGCGTTCATCACCGGCGACGGCGCAATTCAAAGAAGCGCTGGAGGGTTTGCGCAAACGGCTCGTCGGTGCGCAGGCGCAGGGTGTCCACGTGCGCCTGTTGCAACGAACGATCGAGCGCGGCGATGCGACTCGCGTTCGTCTCGGCATACGCGGCGCGCACGGAGGCACGGCCCGAATCGACTTCGAGCAGCTCGCCCGTCTCGGCGTCCTCGATGGTCAGCAGGCCGGCGTTGGGGAGTTCGCCCTCGCGCGGGTCGTGCAGGTGCAGGCAGACGAGATCGTGGCGAGTGTTGGTGAGTCCGATTTCCTGAACGAGATCACGGGCGCGAGTAGTGGGACGGCCGCCCCCGGCCATCTTAGTGGTGCGGGCGCCCTCGCCCGCAGGACCTGCAGGCGAGGGCGCCTGTTCCACTTCCACTCCGCTGTGCACAAAATCCGTGAGCAGAAAGACAACGCTGCGGCGCTTCACCGCGTCGTTGAGGAAGCGCAGCGCGGCGCCGACCTCGGTGGCGCGCGACCGCGGCTCGAAGAAAAGCATCTCGCGGATGACGCGCAGAATGTGCCGGCGTCCCTTGCGCGGTGGCAGGAACAGTTCGACGCGGTCGGTGAACAGCGCGAGACCCACCTTGTCGCTGCTGCGCGCGGCGGAGAAGGCGAGCGTGGCGGCGACCTCGGCGGCAAACTCGCGTTTGCTCCGGCGCACCGAGCCGAACGCGCCCGAGGCCGAGACGTCCACGGCGAGCACGATGCCCAGTTCGCGCTCCTCCCGGTGGCGCTTCACGAAGGGCCGGCCCATGCGGTTGGTGACGTTCCAATCAATGTCGCGCACGTCGTCGCCGGGGATGTATTCGCGCAGCTCCTCGAAGTCCATCCCGCGCCCCTTGAAGCGGCTGAGGTAGGCGCCGACCATCATGTCGTTCGCCATACGAAAGGTGCGAATCTCGACGCGGCGGACGGTGGCGAGGATTTCCTTGATGGTCATGCGCGGCGTAAGGAGTAAGGAGTAATCCGTAAGAGTGAGGGCGCGACCGCAATTGAATTCCGATTACGCATTACTCCTTACTCGTCACTCACGGCACCGGCACCGTGTTGAACACCTTCGCAATGATGTCCTCGCTCGTCACGCCCTCGGCCTCGGCCTCGTAGCTGAGGATGATGCGGTGGCGGAGCACGTCGGGGCCGATGCTCTTGATGTCCTGCGGCGTCACGTAGGCGCGGCCTTCGAGCAACGCCCACGCCTTGGCCGCGAGCGTGAGGTTGATGGTCGCGCGCGGCGAGGCGCCGAACTGGATGAGGTGCTTCAGCTCCAGCTTGTATTTCGCCGGGTTCCGCGTCGCGAACACCACCTGCACGATGTAGTCGCGGATCTTGTCGTCCACGTGGATGCGGTCCACGAGCTCGCGCGTTTTGAAAATCTCCTCCAGCGCGATGACCGGCTGCACTTTGGTCGAAGCCGATGTGAACGCCATCGTGTCCAAAATTTTCCGCTCCTCGGCCTCGCTCGGGTAATCAATCAGGATTTTGAACATGAACCGGTCCACCTGCGCCTCGGGCAACGGATACGTGCCTTCCTGGTCAATCGGGTTCTCCGTCGCGAGCACGAGGAATGGCGAGGGCAGCAGCATCGTCTCGCCACCGAGCGTGACCTGGCGCTCCTGCATCGCTTCGAGCAACGCGGACTGCACCTTGGCGGGCGCGCGGTTGATTTCGTCGGCGAGGACGAGGTTGGCGAAAATGGGGCCCTTGGTGGCGTGATATTTTCCGTCCTGCGGACTGTAGATGAGCGTGCCGGTGATGTCGGCGGGCAGGAGGTCGGGCGTGAACTATGCGTTCCGAAATTTATGCACTGCGAGGGAAACGCGCACAAGTTTTCAGCGGCGGAAAAGATGGCGACGCGGACGCAACCAAGGAGCGGCGACACTCTTGTCGCCTCGTCACTCAAGTTTTTGGACAGACGACCCGGCGACAAAAATGTCTCCGCGCCTTGATCACAGCGGCTCGAGGATCATCCGCTTGCGCGAGTAGTCGAAGATCACGCGGAACTTTTGCAGCGCGCCGAGGCCGATGTGGCCGGCGAGGCCCGCGCCCGCCGGCGAGCCTTCGAGGAAAAAATTCGCGGACGGTTTCACCACCGTGAGCTTGCCGAGTTGCAACGACGCGAGCTGGCCCTCACGCACACCCGTGCCGCCGCCCACGCCGACGCGCCGGCCGTCCTTGCCGTTCGCGTCGAGCAGGCCGTTGGCGTCGCAGAACGCGCGGCCGAGGCAGAGGCAGTCGTCGCAGCCGCAATCAATCTCGAACTTCGCCCGCACCGGCGCGCGGCCGGCCAGCGTGACGGTGGCCTCCGCGATCGGCGTGTCGGAGCGGAATTCGAGCGGGAGGATTTCCCCTTTGCCCGTGTAGTTGAACGACGACGGCTCGTGCAGTTTCAACGTCTTCGCCTTCGGATCAAGCTCGACCACGAAGCGCTCGAAAAAATCCGCGCCCAGGATTCCGTCGCGCCCGCGGCGGGGACGGTTCGCCTCGGACGGCAGCGCGGCCACGCGGCGCGGCGAAAATTTCATCCCGCCAAAATCAAACACCGCGCCACCGAAGGTGCCCGCCTGCTCGCGGCCCGCGATGCCGACGATGGTGAGCCGCCCGACGCGCTGGAGCTTGAGCGGCTCGGTGAGCGACGGGTGAAGCGTGGTGATGCCGAAGCCGGTATCGAGCTTGAACGTGAGCGGTTCGAAACCGTTGATGCGCGTCTTCACGAGCAGGGAGCCGCGGCGGATTTCGACCGGGAGCGTGACGGAGGAAGGATTCGTCTGCGCGGACGCGAGCGCCGGCCCGAGGAGGGCGGAGGCGAGCACCAGAATGGAAAGCGGGCCGCGCATGGTCGCGCGCAAACGGAGCAGAAGCCCCGCAGCGGCGCAAGCCCACAGCACCGGATTACACCGCCGCCGCGATGGCATCGCCCATCTCGCGCGTGCCGACCTTCTTCGCGGTCGGGTCGGCGGGCGTGTAGATGTCGCCGGTGCGAAGGCCTTGCGCGATGGCTTTGGCCACGGCGGTCTCGATGGCGGCGGCCGCGTCGTTGAGGCCGAAGCTGTAGCGGAGCATGAGCGCAGTGGAGAGAATCTGCGCGATGGGGTTCGCGAGATTTTTCCCGGCGATGTCGGGCGCGGTGCCGCCGGCGGGCTCGAAGAAGCCGAAGGTCCGCTCGCCGCTCGTGGTGCCGAGACTCGCGCTGGGCAACATGCCGAGCGAACCGGCGAGCGCGGCGGCCTCGTCGCTGAGGATGTCGCCGAACATATTTTCGCACAGCATCACGTCGAACTGCGTCGGGCGGAGCATCAGTTGCATCGCGCCGTTGTCCACGAACATGTGCTCCAGCGTCACGTCGGCGTAGTCCTTGCCGATGCGCGTGACGACGTCGCGCCAGAGCACGCCGTTTTCGAGCACGTTCGCCTTGTCGATGCTGCACAGTTTTTTGCGGCGCAGGCGTGCGGCCTTGAACGCCACGTGCGCGATGCGCTCGATCTCCGGCGTGGTGTAAACCATCGTGTCAATCGCGCGGTGGCCGCCGGGGATTTCCTCCGTCTTCTTCGGCTGGCCGAAATACATCCCGCCCGTCAGCTCGCGCACGACGAGGATGTCAATGCCGTCCCCCTGCCGCTCGGGCCGGAGCGGGCACGAATGCGCGAGCGCCTTGGGCAACTGCACCGGCCGGAGATTTGCGAACAGCCCGAACTCCTTGCGGATGCGCAGCAGCGCGGCGCGCTCGGGGCGCTGCTCCTTCGGAATCGTCGGGTCGCGGTCGGGCAGGCCGACGGAGCCGAAAAGGATCGCATCGCTCTGCTGGCACAGCGCGAGCGTGGCGTCGGGCAAGGCCTTGCCGGCGGCATCAATGCCCGCCCAGCCCACCGGCGCCTCGGTGATTTGGAAACTGAGGGCGAATTTTTTCTCCACCGCGCGCAGCACCTTGATGGCTTCGCGCATGACCTCGGGGCCGATGCCGTCGCCGGCGAGCGCGGCAATCTTGAACGTCTTTGACATAGGGCGCGGAGAGTAGGCAGCAGCCCGCGGGGAATGAAGGAGAAAAAGTTCGTTTCGACGCTTGGGCAAAGATACTTTTCGGTGCAATGCCAGATGCAAAGAAAACGCGCCGTCTGCTGGTGATCGGCGGCTCGACGGTCGTTGCGGTGTTGCTGTCGGCGGCAGCCGGGTTTCATTTCTTTTTCGACAAGCCGGAAGGCACCGGCCCGGCTGGACCCAAGGTGCCACGCGAAGCATTTCGAAACGTCTGGTCACCGCGGCAAGTGTTGCTCGTCGGTTTGGGCGACAGCGTCACGGCCGGATTTGGCGCACGCCGCGGCTATTCCTACTTCGACCGACTGGTCGCAAATCCGCCGGACGAGTTTGCCGACCTGGCCGGCATAAATCTTCGTGTCGTTTTTCCGAACCTGACCGTCACCAACCTTTCACTCTCGGGCAGCACCTCGCCGCAACATGCCGCCAAGCAGATTCCCCGACTGACACTCGCACCCACAAACGTTTTCGGGTTGGTGGTGATGACCACCGGGGGCAATGACATCATCCACGACTACGGGCGTGGAACTCCGCACGAGGGGGCGATGTATGGCGCGTCTCTACCGCAGGCCGAACCGTGGATCACCAACTTCGAGCACCGACTCGATACGATGCTCGACGTAATCAGTGCGGCGTTCCCCGGCGGGTGCCGGATTTTCCTGGCCAGCATTTATGATCCCACAGACGGAATTGGAGACATCGAGAACGCCGGAGCGGGATTGCCCCGCTGGAAGGACGGGTTGGAAATTCACCGGCGTTATAACGAAGTCATCGCCCGCGTCGCCGCGAGGCATTCAAACACCCGCGTGGTGGACATGCGCCGGGAATTTCTGGGGCACGGCATTCATTGCACCAAATTTTGGTCGCCGCATTTCCACAAAGACGATCCTCACCATTGGTATCACGCCAATTTGGAAGATCCCAACGAGCGCGGCTACGACGTGCTCCGCCGAATTTTTCTGATCGAGATGGCAAAGGTGTTCGCCTCGCCCGCCAGCCGTTAATTATTCCTTTACCGCCTCGATGCGGAAGTAGCGGAGGCCCGGCACCGTTGTCGGGCCGGTGAGCGAGCCGTCGTCGAGGAAGGTCAGGTTGGTCGCGGTGCCGATCGGCGCGGGGCACATTTCCTCCGCGATGCCGCGCGGCACGGACGTGAAGGAGCCGGTGTAGGCGCCGTTGGTGTCGCCGTTGCTGAAGCGCAGGCGGTAGCGCACGCCACCCATCGCGCTCCACGTGACGACGAAGGTGTTGTTGGTCGCGCCGGGCTGCACGGCGGTGATCGCGAGCGCCGAACGCGGGTCGCGCGGATTCGTGTCGGCGAGGTATTCCTGCAAGTTGGTGAAGCCGTCGCCGTCCGGATCGGCGTCCGGATCCTCGGGCGCGAGCCGGCCGCCGAAGTAGGCGTCCTCCCACGCGTCGGGGATGCCGTTGGTGTTCGCGTCCGTCTGCGCCACGACGGTGAGTTGCACTGCGCCGGTGGCGGTGAGCACGCCGTCGCTCACGGTGAAGGTGAACGCGTCCTTGCCGGCGAAGGCGTGTGCCGGCGTGTAGGTGAACGCGCCGTTCGTCGCGTTGAACGCCGTGAGCAGCCCGTTGGTCGGCGCCGACGTGAGCGCGAACGTGAGCGCGTCGCCGTCCGGATCAGTCGCGGCGAGCGTGCGCGTGGAGTTGGTGTTCGCCGGGACGGAGAGCGAGAGATTGCCGGCCACGGGCGGGTCGTTGACGTTCGTGATGGTGAGCGAGACCGTCGCCGCCGCACTCGTCAGCGAGCCATCGCTCACCGCGAAGGTGAACGCGTCCGCGCCAAAATAATTCGTCGCCGGCGTGTAGGTCACATGGCCGTTCGTCGCGTTGAACGCCGAGAGCACGCCGTGCGCCGGCGGCGTGACGATGAGGAACGTGAGGTTGGTCGAGTCAATGTCCGAGCCGGTGAGCGTGAGCGCGAGGCTCGTGTCCTCGAGGAGGCCGGCGCTCTGGCTGTTCGCGACGGGCGGGTCATTGATGTTCGTGACCGTGATCGAGACGGTGGCCGGCACCGCGCCAGTAAGCTGGCCGTCGGAGACGTTGAACACGAAACTGTCCGCGCCGAAGAAGTTCGTGCCGCCCAGATACGTCGCCGCGCCGGTGTTGGTGTTGAAGCTCGTGAGCGTGCCGTTGGTCGGGCCGCGGAGCAGGATGAACGTGAGGTTCGTCGAGTCCACATCCGTCCCGACGAGCGTGATCGCCGCCGGCGTGTCCTCGCCCACGGTCACGCTTTGCGCCTGCGCGACAGGCGCGTCGTTCACGTTCGTGATGGTGAGTGAAACCACCGCCGCGGCACTGGTCAGTGCGCCATCGCTCACGCTGAACGTGAAGGAATCCGCGCCGAAGAAATTCGTGTTCGGCCGGTAGGTCAACGTCCCGTTCGTGGCGTTGAAGCCCGCCAGCGTTCCGTTGGTCGGCCCGGTGACGACGAGATAGGTGAGGTTGGACGAGTCAATGTCCGCTCCCGCGAGCGTGAGTGCGATGCTCGTGTCCTCCGCCAGCGTCTGGCTCTGGGCAAACGCCACGGGCGCGTCGTTGACGTTGGTGATGGTCAGCGAAACCACCGCCACCGCGCTCGTCAACGCGCCGTCGCTCACGCTGAACGTGAAGGCGTCCGCGCCGAAAAAGTTCGTGGCCGGCATGTAGGTCACCGTCCCGTTCGTGGCGTTGAAGCCGGTGAGCGCGCCGTTCGTGGGGCCGGTCACCAGCACGAACGTCAGGTTGGTCGAGTCCACATCCGCGCCCGCGAGGGTGAGCACGAGACTCGTGTCCTCGGCCAGGATCTGGCTCTGCGCGAACGCGACCGGCGCGTCGTTCACGTTCGTGATCGTCAGCGAAACCACCGCCGCCGCGCTCGTCAGCGCGCCATCGCTCACCGCGAAGGTGAATGCGTCGCTGCCGAAGAAGTTCGTGTTCGGCCGATACGTCACCGTGCCGTTCGTCGCGTTGAAATTCAGCAGCGCGCCGTTGGTCGGACCGGCGACGATGAGGAATGTGAGGTTCGGCGAGTCAATGTCCGTGCCCGCGAGCGTGAGCGGCGTCGGCGTGTCCTCGGCCAGCGTCTGGCTTTGTGCGAACGCGACCGGCGCGTCGTTCACGTTCGTGATCGTCAGCGAAACCGTCGCGACCTCCGAGGTGAGCGCGCCGTCATCCACGGTGAACGTGAACGCGTCTTCGCCAAAGAAGTTCGTCGCGGGGAGGTAGCTCAACGCGTTCGTCGCGCCGAGACTCATGCCGTTGGTCACGGTGAACAGCACCGCGCCGTTCGTGTCGAGCACGCGCAGCACGCCATTGGTCGGCACGTCCACGACGGTGAAGTTCGTGAGCGGCCCGTCCACGTCGAGGCCCGTGAGCGTGATCGGCCACGCGGCGTCCTCGGCATTTGTCAGCGACTGGCTGAAGGCGACGGGCGCATCGTTCACATTCGTGACCGTCAGCGTCACCGTCGCCGCCGCGCTCGTCAGCGCCCCGTCGCTCACGCTGAACGTGAACGCGTCCGCGCCGAAGAAGTTCGTGTTCGGCAGATATGTCACCGTGCCGTCGTCCGGGCTGAAATCCTGGAGCACGCCGTTGGTCGGCCCGGTCACAATGATGAAGGTGAGCACCGGCGAGTCCACGTCCGCGCCCGTGAGCGTGAGCGCGAGGCTCGTGTCCTCGGCGAGGGTCTGGCTCTGCGCGAAGGCGACGGGCGTGTCGTTCACGTTGGTGACGTTGAGCGTGACCACGGCCACGGCGCTGGTCAGTGCGCCGTCGCTGACGCTGAAGGTGAACGAGTCCGGGCCATGGAAGTTCGTGACCGGCAGGTAGGTGACGGTGCCGTTGGTCGCGTTGAACGCGCTCAACCCGCCGTTCGTCGGCGACGAGACGAGGATGAAAATCAAGTTGGTCGAGTCCACGTCCGCGGCCGTGAGCGTGAGCGCGAGGCTGGTGTCCTCGGCGAGCGTGCGGCTCTGCGCGAAGGCCACGGGTGCGTCGTTCACATTCGTGATCGTCAGCGTCACCGTCGCGGGCGAACTCGTCAGCGCGCCATCGCTCGCGCTGAACGTGAACGAGTCCGGACCGAAGAAATTCGTATTGGGCAGATAGGTCGCCGTGCCGTTCGTCGCGTCGAAGGCGAGCAGCACGCCGTTCGTCGGGGCCGTCACGATGACGAAGGTGAGGTTGGTCGAGTCAACGTCCGCGCCCGTGAGTGTGAGCGCGAGCGCCGTGTCCTCGGCGAGCGTGCGGCTCTGCGCGAAGGCCACCGGCGCATCGTTCACATTCGTGATCGTCAGCGTCACCGTCGCCGCCGCGCTCGTCAGCGCCCCGTCGCTCACGCTGAACGTGAACGCATCCGCGCCGAAGAAATTCGTGTTGGGCAGGTAGGTGACCGCGCCGTTCGTCGCGTTGAAGTTCAGCAGCACGCCATTGGTCGGCCCCGTCACGATCGCGAACGTAAGGTTCGTCGAGTCCACATCCGCGCCCGTGAGCGTGAGCGCGAGGCCGGTGTCCTCGGCGAGCGTCTGGCTCTGGGCGAACGCCACCGGCGCGTCGTTCACCGGCGTGATCGTGAGGCTGACCGTCGCCACCGCGGAGGTGAGCGACCCGTCGTTGACCGTGAAGGTGAAGCTGTCCGGGCCGTTGTAGTTCGTCGCGGGAAGATAGCTGAGGTTCGGCGCGGTGCCGCTCAACGCGCCGTGCGCCGGCGGAGTCGCGATCACGAAATTTGTCACCGGCCCGTCCACGTCGAACGCCGTGAGCGTGATCGCCAGCGACGTGTCTTCCGCGTTCGTCAGGCTCTGGCTGAAGGCGGTCGGCGCGTCGTTCACCGGCGTGACCGTGAGGCTGACCGTCGCCACCGCGGAAGTGAGCGCGCCGTCGTCCACCGTGAAGGTGAAGGCGTCCGGGCCGTTGTAGTTGGTCGCCGGAGTGTAGGTGACGTTGGGCGCCGTGCCGGAAAGCGTGCCGTGCGCCGGCAGCGTGGCGATAGTGAAATTGGTAACGGGTCCATCCACGTCGAAGCCGGTGAGCGTGAGGTTCGTGGCCGTGTCCTCGGGCAACGTCACGCTCTGGTTGCTCGCCACCGGCGCGTCGTTCACCGCCGTGATCGTGAGCGACACCGTCGCCACCGCACTCGTCAACTGCCCGTCGCTCACGCTGAACGTGAAACTGTCTGCGCCGAAATAATTCGTAACTGGAAGGTAGGTGAGCGCGCCGGTGTTCGTGTTGAACGCGCTGAGCGTGCCGTTGCCCGGCGGGCTGACGACGGTGAAGGTGAGGTTGCTGCCCTCCACATCGCCGCCGCGCAGCACGAGGTTCGTCGCCGTGTCCTCGGGCAGCGTCACGCTCTGGTTGCTCGCCACCGGCGCGTCGTTCACCGCCGTGATCGTGAGCGACACCGTCGCCACCGCGCTCGTCAACTGCCCATCGCTCACGCTGAAGGTGAAGCTGTCCGCCCCAAAGAAGTTCGTGACCGGCAGGTAGGTGAGTGTGCCGGCATTCGTGTTGAACGCGCTGAGCGCGCCGTTGGTCGGCTGACTGACCACGGTGAAAGTAAGATTGCTGCCCTCCACGTCGAAGCCGCGCAGCACGAGGTTTGTCGCCGTGTCCTCGGGCAGCGTCACGCTCTGGTTGCTCGCCACCGGCGCATCGTTCACGGGAGTGATCGTCAGCGACGCCGTCGCCACCGCGCTCGTCAACTGCCCGTCGCTCACGCTGAAAGTGAAGCTGTCTGTTCCAAAATAATTCGTCACCGGACGGTAAGTCAGCGCGCCCGTGTTGGTGTTGAACGCGCTGAGCGTGCCGTTCGTCGGCGGGTTGACCACGGTGAACGTGAGGTTGCTGCCCTCCACGTCGAAGCCGGCGAGCGTGAGGTTCGTCGCCGTGTCCTCGGGCAGCGTCACGCTCTGGTTGCTCGCCACCGGTGCGTCGTTCACCGCCGTGATCGTCAGCGACACCGTCGCCACCGCGCTCGTCGACTGCCCGTCGCTCACGCTGAACGTGAAACTGTCCGCGCCAAAATAGTTGGACACCGGCAGGTAGGTGAGCGTGCCGGCATTCGTATCGAAGCCGCTGAGCGCGCCGTGCGCCGGCCCGACGACCACGGCGAAGGTGAGGTTGCTACCCTCCACGTCGAAGCCGGCGAGGGTGAGGTTCGTCGCTGTGTCCTCGGGCAGTGTCACGCTTTGGTTGCTCGCCACTGGCGCATCGTTCACCGGCGTGATCGTCAGCGACACGGTCGCCACCGCACTCGTGAGCTGCCCGTCGCTCACGCTGAACGTGAAGCTGTCCGAGCCGAAATAGTTCGTCACCGGCCGGTAAGTCAGCGCGCCCGTGTTGGTGTTGAACACGCTGAGCGCTCCGTTGGTCGGCAGGTTGACGACGGTGAACGTCAGGTTGCTGCCCTCCACGTCGAAACCGCGCAGCACCAGGTTCGTCGCCACGTCCTCGGGCAAGGTCACGCTCTGGTTGCTCGCCACCGGCGCGTCATTCACGTTCGTGACCGTGATCGTGACGGTGCCGGGCACAGGGCTGGTGAGCTGGCTGTCAAACACGTTGAACAGGAAACTGTCGGCGCCGAAGAAGTTGGAATTGCCCAGATACGTGAGCGCGCCGGTGTTCGTGTTGAAACCGGAGAGCGTGCCGTTGGTCGGCCCGCGCACGAGGAAGTAGGTCAGCGTGGGCGACTCGGCATCGGAGCCGGTCAGCGTGATGGCCTTGGCGACGTCCTCGCTGGCGGTGACGGTTTGGTTGCTGGCGGTGGGCACCGTGTTCCCGATGACGGTGAGCGTGAAGCTCGTGCTGTTGGTCAGGCCGCCGCCATCGGTCGCCGTCACGGTGATGAGGGAAGTGCCGCCGATATTGGTGGCCGGCGTGACGGTGAGCGTGCGGCTGAAACCGGAGCCGCCGAGGACGATGAGGTTGGTCGGCACCAGCGTGGTGTTGGAGGAAGTGGCGGAGAGGACGAGGTTGCTCGCGGCGGTGTAGTCATCCGTCACGTAAATCGGCAGCGGCCCGGTGGAGCTGTTCTGGTAAATGGTCAGGTTGGTGAGCGTGGAGAGAATCGGCGGCGTGTTGGTGGAGTCGGCCTTGAAAATGGTCACGCCGAAAATCGCCGGCCCGCCGCTGGAGTTGCGTTGCAGGTCCGCCGTCAACTGCCCGTTGGTCACGATCGCGACGTAGGGGCCGAACTTTTGCCACGTGCCCTTCGGGACGTTGAAGACGTTGGTGGCCACCGTCGTGCCCTGCACCTTGAAGTCGAGCGTGCGCGAGTAGTCGCCGAAATCCTCGAGCAGCCAGAGATAGACGCGATAGCTGCCGTTGTTCAGCGACTGCGCAAAGCTCAGCGGCTGGCTCGAGTTCGGCTGATAGGCCAGCCGCTGGAACATCGTCAGGAGATTCGGATCGTAAGGCAGCGGGTTCAGCGTGAAGCCGTAATCGTTCGGCGACGAGAGCGTGACGGCGCTGGTGAAACCAAAGCCAAGGCTCGTCGCGCTCGAGTAGTCCAGCCAGTCGTAGCCCTCGATGGTGACGGCGCCGCCGTTGATGTTGATGCCGCGGATGAACTGCCACTGGTCCTGCACCGTGCTGGTCGCGCTCGAGGACGCCGCGCCGTTGGTGGCCACGGCGCGCGCGGAAAAGCGGAACCGTCCCGAGGTCACGCCGTTGACGGTGAGCGACCAGGGCGCGTTGGTCGCCTCGCCGATTTTCAGATCGTCCTGATAAAACTCCACGCGCTGAATCAAGCCGCCGAAGTTCGTGGCCGCCGCCGTCAGCGTGAGGTTCGCGGGCGCGGTGAAGGTGGCACCGTTGGTCGGCGCGGTCAGCGTCACCTCCGGCGGGGCCGAGCACGTGATCACGGGCAGCAGCGCACCGAACCAGAAATCCCCGAGTTGCGAATAGCCGTTCGTCGTCGGATGGATGCCGTCCGTCAGGTCGAAGCGCGTCATCGCCTCCGTGCCGTCCACGAACGAGATGCGTTTGCCCGCCGCCTGCCGCGCCGCGACGATGCCGGGCATCTGCGCGTTGAGCGACTTCGAGCGGTTGTAGAGATCCGTGTCGCGGAACGGCGTGAGACTCGAGACGATCACGTGCGTGTTCGACGAGACGGCGTGGATGCGGTCAATGAGGTTGGCGAGGCGCGTGGGCGCGTTGGCGAAATCGTAATTCTGAATCACGTCGTTCGCGCCGATGAGCAACAGCACCACGTGCGGCTGCGCGTTGCTGAGCCAGGTGCCGAGGCTGTTGTAGAGGCCGTTCTGATTCACCGGCACGTCCGGCCCGATCAACCATCCCGAGTGTCCCTCGTGATCCTTGTCGCCGAGTTCGGCGGGGCCGTTGCTCCCCGAGCCGACGAAATCCACGTTGAGTCCCGCCGCCGCGAGGTCCGCCCACAGCCGCACGCGATACGCGCCCGGATACGGACTGGAAAATCCACCGCCCTCGGTGATCGAGTCACCCAGCGGCATCACCTTGATCGCCGAGCCGTTCGTCAGCACCGTGATGCTCGCCACCGCGGAGGTCGTCGCCAGTCCGCTGTTGTCCCGCGCGACGGCGGTGAGGCTGTAGCTCCCGGCGGCGACCCCGGTCCACGCGAACTGGTAGGGCGCGTTGGTGACGCTCGCGAGTTTGTTCGTGCCGGAATAAAATTCCACGTTCGTCACCGAGCCGTCCGAGTCCGACGCGGTCGCGGTGAAACGCACCGTCGCCGGCGCGACCGCGTAGGCGCCGTGCAGCGGGCTGGTCAGCGCGACCGACGGCGGCGCGCCGGCAGCCTGACTGTGCGCAGGCACCAGCCAAGCTCCCGTCGCCAGGAGCAGACAAATGATTCGAATCCAATACATCGGGTTCTTGCCCAATCGCGTCTTTCAGACGATCCCCGACATTTAACGTAAAGAGGCCTGCCCGTGTCACGCGCATAGATGCACTTAAATCAGAATGGTTTTCGCAAAACAGCGATGTGTCTCACGGACGATTCATGGACCGACTTGACCGCACTTTTTTTCTCCATCGGCGTTGCGAGAATCCTCCATTCACGCCGCGCCCGGATTTGCTACGCTCGACGCAAATCCCAGACTCATCGTCACCATGAACACCACGCAATACCTCTTCCCCAAACGCCTCACCCGCCGCGATTTCCTCGCCACCACCGCCACCGCCGCAGCCGCTGCCAGCGCGGGTTCGGTGGCCCACGCCGCCGATCCACTCACGCTCAAACCGGAGCCGGTCCGCATCGGCAGCGGCAAGTTCACCTACACGCTCGACGAAGGCTGGGGCAAATTACCCACCGGCATGAGCTACGGGCTCGGCTGCGGCATCGTCGTGGACTCCAAGGACCGCATTTACGTCACCTCACGCTCGATCAGCCCGTGCGTGGCCGTGTTCAGCCGCGAGGGCAAGCTGCTGGAAACGTGGAGCAAGGATTTCGGCGACAAGGTCGGCTACACGCCCGAGCAGGTGATGGCCACGGCCCACTGCATTTACTGGAGCAAGGAGGGCCGCAACGAATTCCTCTACTTCACCGAGAACGTCGGTGGCCCGGAGAAAAATCTCGGCAAGCGCGTTTACAAGACCGACCTCAAGGGCAAGGTGCTCTACACCATCGGCAACGTGGACAAGGAATCCTCCACCTCGCAGAAGTTCACCTGGACCAATCCCACCGACGTCGCCGTCGCGCCCAATGGCGACATCTACATCGTGGACGGCTACGGCAGCCAGATCGTCAGCCGGTTCGACAAAAATTTCAAACACCTCAAGACCATCGGCGGGCGCAGCACGAAGAAGGGGCCGGACGCCGAGCACGGCCTCTTCAACACCTGCCACGGCGTCTGGGTCAACACGCTCAGGAAGACGCCCGAGGTTTACATCGCCGACCGCGCGAACGGGCGTTACGAAGTCTATGACCTCGAACTGAATTACGTCCGCACCATCAGCGGTGACTTCGTGCGCAACCCGTGCTGCTTCTACCAGCACAAGGATCATCTCTACGTGCCCGACCTCGGCAGCCTCGTCGTCATCCTCGACAAGAATGACCAGCCGGTCGCGCGCCTCGGCGACGGGCGCGGGACGCCGAAGGAGCAGTTCGAGCACGGCGCGAAGGACAAGTTCACCACGCCGCACGCGCTGTGCGTGGATTCGCGCGGTGACCTCTACGTGCTGGAATGGGTGCCCTACGGCCGCGTGCGCAAGTTCCAGCACACGCCGGTGGCGTGAGGTGTTTTGGACTGCGGCGGCAAGCGAAGCACGACGCCGCTTTCGATGTCGGATAGGCGTTGGCTTGGGTGAAAGCGCCGTCGCCGCTGCGCTCTGCCGGCGCAGTCCATGACGCGGGTTGGGCTGCCGGAGCCCCGGAATGGGCAAAAAAGCCGCGCCGACGCTTCCGCCGTTCCCGCCGACGGCCGCGCCGACGGCCCCAACCGTTTCGCCGTTGGCGGGGATTTTTTCGCGGTTCACGCCAACTTTTTCGCCGTTGGCTCCAACCGTCCGGGCGTTGGGGCCGACCATTTCGCCGTTCCCGCCAACCGTCGCGCCGTTGGCTCCAACATTTTAACCGTTCCCTCCAACCGCCGGACTGTTCGGCGTGAACGGTCCCGCCATTGGAGCCAACCGGCCGGCCGGCGGCACCAACCGTTTCGCCGTCGGCGGGGATTTTTCCGCCGTTCACGCCAACTTTTTCGCCGTTGGCTCCAACATTGGCCGGCGGTGCCAACCGTCCCGCCGTCGGCGGGAACGGCGCGGCCGTTGGCGGGCTTCCGCCGGAGAAACACGCGGTTTTTGGCGAAAACACCGGGAACGGGCCGCCGTTCCGCGGAACGGGGAGGCGGTTCCAAGGAAAGGGATCACCGTTCTTCGGAACGATCGGCCGGTTCCGGGCGCGCTGCTCTCAGCGCGCCGCGAGGGAGGACGGCCGCGGGTTTGCCGAGCGGTGGCGCGGTGTGGACAAAAGCACCCCGTCCAAATAGAGTGCCACCAGCGTAATCAAAGGCGTCAAATCAAAGGCCCAATGTCTTTTTGGCAATAAGAAATGGACGAAGCACTTGTAGCGCGGCTGGAGGGGTTCAAAGGCACTCACGGTGCTTCACCGGGAGCCATTGCGAAGATCGAAGAAACTTTCGGGCGGAAGCTGCCGGAAGAGCTAGGTCAAATCCTCACCGAGTCTGATGGCATGACCGGTGTCATTGGTGACCACGAGCTTCAACTTTGGAGTGCCGATGAGATCGTTGCTTACAATCGTGCGAATCACGTTCAAGAGTATTATCCGGCCTTTCTTTTTTTCGGGAGCACAGGCGGAGGCGATACCTACAGTTTGGATTACCGCACTGATCCGCCTTCGGTTGTTTTGGTTGCAGACATAGGTTTTGACTACAGTTCTGCCGTCAAGCTTGGTGCAGATTTTCTTGGATTTCTCGACCGGCTTAAGGATCCGCGATCACTCTATCACTAGGAAGAAAACCCAACCAGTCGCGAGAGCCAACACGCGAGCTTACTTCACTTCCCACTTTTCCCCGAAGAAGCCCGCGCCGGCGCAGGGTGGACAAAAATTCCGCACTCGAATAGCGTGCCGCCCGCCGCAATCAAACGCGTCAACTTTGGCGGCCCAATCGATTCAGCCACCATCACCCGCCGCGCGCACCCACAACCCCCTTGATTTGATGAAACCAACGTTATTGCTGCTGTCGCTCGTTTTGCTTTTGGCCGGCTGCCGGCTGCCGGGGCACATCTGCCCGGCCGAACCCGCGAAGATTTCCGTCGGCATGACGCGGGAGGAAGTCGTCAAGAAGCTCGGCAAACCCCAAACCGTCCTGCCCGACGACATCACGGAAGTGTTGGGCTACACCATCCGGCGGCCGTGGGGGCGCACCAGCCAGTTCCGCGTGAAGCTGGTGGGCGGCCTGGTCAAGTCCTACGAAGTGCAGGATCACTGAACCCCGGACAGGCGGCGAGGTCGCCGGGGGCCACGCACCGCTTGCCCTTCCGCCCGCGCAGGGGTAAACGTGAACGCATGACAGACAAGCAAGCCGTGTTGGACGCGCTGGGCCGGCTCCCGGAGCAAGCCTCCCTCGAAGAGATCACTGCGGAGTTGCACATCATGGCCGCCGTCCGCCGCGGTCGCGCCGATGTCGCCGCCGGGCGCACCAAGACCCATGAAGAGGCCGAACAGCTCGTCGAGTCGTGGGCCACGGCATGGACTTCAAAGTAATCTGGTCGGAGGCGGCGCTCACGGATCTCCAAGAGCTTTGCGCCTACATCGCCCGCGACAATCCCGAGGCGGCCCTGCGCATGGGGCGCGGCATTCTCGCCCACGTCCGCATTCTCGGCTCGTTTCCATTGATCGGCCCCGCGTATCCGCGCGGCACGCGCGGGCCGCTGCGCGAGATTGTCTTCCGCTCCTACCGCATCTTCTACGACGTGAGCGAGGAGACGCGCGGCGTGGAAATTCTCCACGTGTGGCATGGCGCCCGTGAAGAGCCGAAGTTTTGAACGGACTGAATGAGCGAGCGAGCGCGACGCCGCTCACTTCACGTCCCACTTTTCCCCGAAGAAGCCCGCGGCGGCAATGTCGCCGGGGAAGCGCGAGGTCACGGGCTTGCTGATGTCCACCACCGCCCAGTCGGGCAGCTTGGGCGTCTGGCGCGCGTTGTTGAGGTAGTCGTATTCGCGGTAGGTGAAGCTGCTGTTGATCACCACGTAGCGCCGCGGGTTCAGCGGGTTCGGGTAGATGAGCACCGGCACGTGGCTGCCCGCATCGTAGGTCTTGCCCGCGACGACGAGGCCGTTCGCGCCCCACTTGACCGGCAGCTTGTCCGCGATGCGCGCGAGGAGCTTGTTGCTCTGCGGGTCGCCCCAGAGGACGAGGTTGTGCGCGGCAATGTCGGCATCGGTCACCACGGAGTCGTCCTTCACGCGCGCGTCGCCGCGGAACTGCTGGCGCCAATGCGTGATGGCGTGCTGCATCTCGCCGCGCACCCACGCGCCAACCTTGGGATTCAACGCGGCGCTCGTCGGGCGCACGAACATGAAGCTGTCCATGAACGCGTCGTCAATCGGGCCTTGGAGACCGTGGCGCTTGGCGAGCGCGGGGCCGGGATTGCTGGACGCGGGAAGCTGCACCGCCTGCCATTTGCCATTCTCCTTGCGGAAGTGCGCGGCGAACGCGCCCGTCGCGCCGGGGGCCGAGAGTTTCTGGCCGTCAATGAGGATGGTCGCCGGCTTCTTCGGATCGAGCGGATATTTGCCCGCATCGAACGCGAACGTGACCGCCGTCACGCCCTTGGTCGTGGCCTTGATCGAGTTGCCATCCTTGTTCAACTCGGCGTCCACGCGGCCGCGCTCCCAATGTTCCTCCAAGCCGTCCACCTCCACCCACGCCATTTTGTTGTAGCGCAGCGTGAAGGTGGTGAACTTCACCTGCGTCGGCACGGGATTGCGGCCCTTCGCGGCGGCGGCGTCCACGAGTTCCTCGACCTGCTTCTTGGCGTTCGGCTCGTATTTGTGGCCAGTCTTCGGCCCGATTATGTGCGTGAGCTTGAGACCCTCGGCGGCCATCGCCTTTTCCATCATGTCGGCGGCCTGCTTCTGTTTGTCGTCCTCGCCGCTGTAGGCGACGGTGGGGACGTTGAAGATGTTGATCGCGTAATCGGTCGCGTCGTAGAGCCGCCAGAGTTTCTGCTCCCACGGCTGGGGCTTGAGGTCCTCGCTTTGGAAAACTTTCAGGAAGTCCGCCGTCTCGGAAAAGCCCGCACCCGGATTCGCCGCGGCCCAACGCCACGCATGATGCGTCGCGAAATCCCAGCACGACGCCCCGCCCATCGAGAAGCCGCGCACGAGGATGCGGTCCTCGTCCACCGGCTGCCATTTCTTCACGTGGTCGAGCGCCTCGAAGACATCCGTCTCGCCCGCGAACCGCGCGGGATTGCAGAAGCGGTTGTAAACGTGCAGCACGATGGTCTTGGCCGGCGTGAACTGGCCGGGATCCTTCTGCCGCCCCGCGATGAAATTCAATTCGCTCAACGTCTCGCCGCGCCCGTGGAACCAGATGTCCAAACGAAACGGCGCGCAGCCTGGGCACGCCTCGGGCAGCACGACGCCGTAGGGCTGCACCGAGCCGTCGATCTTCGACGTGAAGCCGCGGACGACGAGCCCGTTGGTCGTGAGCCACGGCGTCCTGCCCTGCTTCAACGCGAGCGCGCGCTCGTAGCCGGTCTTGAGCAGTGCCCTGGCCGTGGCGATCTCATTGGATTTGGAAAACTCGTCGTAGGTCAGCGCCACACGCACGGCCTTGTGAAAAATCTCCACGTCGGGCAACAGCTCCAGCAATTTGGGCTGCGTGCGCAGTTGCTCGCGCAGCACCTGCATCTGCGTCGCGAGCGACGCGAGCCCGGCCTGCAGCTCGGCGCGGTCCTTTTCGGAAACCTTCACGCCGAGCGGCGGAACGCGGCGGACATTTTCAATCTGGTTGTCCTTCGGGTCGGCGGCGGCGGCCGTGAAAGTGAGGACGAGCAGGAGCGGGGCGCAGAGCAAACGGAATTTCATCCGGGCGGTGTAGCAAACGGGGCGGCAGTTCCAAGCACCAACTTTTTGCGCCGCGCGCGGCCGCGGCGTTCCAGCTTGAGGTTCGGCCCCGATTCGGCAATGGTGCGCGCGGTGTTCGCGCGAGTGGCGGAATTGGCAGACGCGCCGGACTTAGGATCCGGTCCCGCAAGGGTTGGAGGTTCAAGTCCTCTCTCGCGCACCACGATTTCACGCGCCATGCCGCCCGACATTTCATCGCCCCGCCCGACCGCGCCCGCATGAAGGCGCTGCTGGTTCATCACGACCCGGCGGTGCGCGCGTGCTATCGCGAGATCGGCCGCGAACTTGGCCTCGAAGTCATCACCACGCCGCAGCCGGCTGAAGGGTGGGAAATTTTTCAGCGCGAATCGCCATCCGTCGTCGTGCTCGACTGGTATCTGCCGGGCATGGACGCGCTCGAGTTGTGCCGCCGCCTGCGCGCCGCGCCCGGGGGCGATGCCTGCATCATCGTGGTGGTCACGAGCGGCAACTCGCCCGACCAATACCTCGACGTGCTCGAGGCCGGCGCGGATGATTATCTGCCCAAACCGGTGACGCAGGAGTTGCTGCTCGTGCGGCTCGCCATCGCGAAGCGCCGCGCCGAACACCTCACGCAACGGCGGCGGATGGAGGCGGAACTCCGCAGCAACGAGGAACGCTTCCAACTCGTCGCGCGCGCGACCAACAACGCGATCTGGGACTGGGACATCCGCGGCAACCGCATCGAGTGGAACGACGGCATCACCACGCTTTTCGGCTACACGCGCGACCAGGTGCGCCCGGACCCGGAGTGGTGGGTGGAAAATGTTCATCCAGAGGAGCGCCACCGGCTCGTCGCCAGTCTCGAGGAGGCGATCCAGGGCACGGGCGCAACGTGGGGGGGCGAGTATCTGTTCCGCTGCGCCGATGGTTTCTACATGATGGTCGAGGACCGCGCCTACATCGTGCGCGACGACGCGGGCGGCGCCGTGCGCATGGTGGGCACGATGATGAACATCACCGAGCGCAAGCAGGCGGAGGCCACCATTCTCCAGCTCGCCGCCTTCGCGCAGCTCAACCCCAACCCGGTGCTCGAGTTCGCCGCGGACGGCAACCTGAATTATTTCAACGAGGCGACGCAGCGGCTCGCCGATGCGCTCGGCAAAAAACATCCCGTCGAGATGCTCCCGTCCGACGCGGCCGCGATCATCCGCGACTGCCTCGCCTCCGGCCGCAGCCGCTTGCGCCGCGAGTCGCAGATGGGCGGGCGCATCATCTCGTGGTCGTTCTATCCGCTGCTGACGCTGCGCCGCGTGCATTGCTACGCGGGCGACATCACCGAGAAGGTGACGCTGGAGGCGCAGCTCCGGCAGTCGCAAAAGCTCGAATCCATCGGCCGCCTCTCCGCCGGCGTCGCGCATGATTTCAACAACGTGCTCACGATCATCCGCGGTTACTCGTCGCTACTGCTCGCGACGAAAAGTCCGGACGCGCGCACGCGCGAGGCGCTCGAACAGATCGGCGCCGCCACCGAGCGCGCCGCCCACCTCACGCGCCAGCTCCTGATGTTCAGCCGCAAGCAGGCCATCACCCGCGCCAACCTCAACCTCAACGACGTCGTCGAGAGCGTCGCGCGCATGATCGGGCGCGTGCTCGGCGAGGACATCAAGCTGGAGCTCAACGCGGAGAAAAAACTCCCGACCGTCTTCGCCGACGCCGGCATGATGGACCAGGTGATCATGAATCTCGCCGTCAACGCTCGCGACGCGATGCCCCGGGGCGGCACGCTCACGCTCACCACCGCCGTCGAGGAAGTCACCGCCGCGAACGTGCCGAAGGTCGCCGGGGCGCGCGCGGGACGGTTCGTTCGGCTGACCGTGGCCGACACCGGCACCGGCATCCCGGCGGAGATTTTGGAAAAAATCTTCGAGCCGTTTTTCACGACGAAGGAAATCGGCAAGGGCACGGGCCTCGGCCTCGCGACGGTGTTCGGCATCGTCAACCAGCACGAGGGCTGGGTGGAGGTCCGCAGCGAAGTCGGCCGGGGCACGGAGTTCAAGGTGATGCTGCCGGTGAGCGACCGCAGCGTCGAGGGCACGCGCCGGTTGCCGTCGGCCATCGGGACGCTGCGCGGCGGGCACGAGACGATCCTCGTGGTCGAGGACGAGCCGGCGTTGCGCGCGCTGGCCCGCACGATTCTCCAGCGCTACGGCTACCGCGTGCTCGAGGCGGCCAACGCCGTGGAGGCCGGCGTCATCTGGGCCGACAACCGCGGAGAGATCGCGCTGTTGCTCACCGACTTTGCGCTGCCCGAGGGTGTGTCCGGCGCGGACCTCGGAAAACAGCTCGCCGCGGAGAAGCCGGAGCTGAAGGTGATCTACAGCAGCGGCTACAGCCTCGAACTCGCCGCGCACGGCATCGAGTTAAAGGAAGGGGAAAACTTTTTGCAGAAACCGTTTCAGGTCGAGGCGCTCGCGCGGGCGGTGCGCGCGTCGCTCGACGCGTGAACGGAAAACGCGGGAACCCCGCCGCCCGTCCTCACTTTTCGAGGAACACCCACGCGAGCAGCGCGGCCCCGAGCGCGATGCGATACCAGCCGAAGCCGGTGAACGTGTGCGTCTGCACGTAGCGCAGCAGCCATTTCACCGCGACGAACGACACCACCGCCGCGACCACCGCGCCGAGCGCGACCATCGCCCAATTCTCCGGCGGCGTGCCGGGCGGCGGATGATGGAGCGCCTTGAGGATTTTCAGCCCGCTCGCCGCGAGCATCGTCGGGATGCCGACGAGAAAGGAAAACTCCGTCGCCGCCGGCCGGCTCAACCCGAGCACGAGCATCAGCAGAATCGTCGTGCCCGAACGCGACGCGCCGGGGAAAACCGCCGCGACCAATTGCCCGACCCCGACCGCGAGGGCCACGGCCCACGTGATCTGCGTGCTGCCGCCCGGCCGCGCGAGCAGCCATTCGATGACGACGAAGAGCACGCCGCCCGCGAGCAGCGCGACGGCAACGGGGAAGATTTTTTCCGGCAGCTTGAAGTGGAGCTTCTCGAGCACGAGTCCGCCCGCGCCGGTGATGGCGAAGGCGGTGAACAATTTCCAAAGGTAGTCGCGCGTGGCGTCCTCGCGGAAGCGCGTGAAGAACTGCGCGAGGCGCTGCGGAAAGAGCGGGAGCACCGCGAGCACCGCGCCGGCCTGGATGACGACGTTGAAGAGGTCGCTCTGCCGATTCACGAACTGCTCGGCGATGAGCAGGTGGCCCGTGGAGGACACGGGCAGAAACTCGGTGACGCCCTCGATGAGGCCGAGGAACACGATGACGAGCCAGTCAGGCATGGGCGCGGATTAGACACGAACGGCGGGGAATGGCACGCACTTTCCAAAAGCAAAATGGATTCGCACCCTCACCGCCGTCTCAATCCGAAGAAAATCCCGACCGCTTTGCTTCAACCCGCTAGCTCGCGCACGCGCTCGAGGATCACTTCCGGCAGGTGCGGCTCGCTGCCGATGCTCGGCGCATACCAGAGAAGCTTGCCGTTTCGCTCCGTCGGATTGCGCCACGTCGGCTCGCCCGCACGAAAGCGCCGACGCACCTCGGCCTCCGGCTCGCCGAGCATCATCGGGATGTCCTCGTAGCTGTGCAGACCGTCGCTGATGAAGAACGGAACCATCACCAGGTTCCGCGCGCGCGCCAGCCGCCAGCACTCGCCGATGCGCGGCTCCTCCTCCATGAACACCGCGTGGACCTCGGCGAATTCGCCGCGGGGCCGGATGAGCTCGACCTGGCGCTCGATGGCCTTGCGGGAGTTTTCGTTGTTGCCCGTGCCGTGGCCGGCGATGAACAGCGCCGTGTCACGCGGCGCGGGCGGCGGATTTTTTCCCGGAAACATTGCCACCACCTCGCGCGCGCGGGCGAGGATCACCGCCGTCATGCTCGCGTGCGTGCCGACGGGGCCGCAGTAGTGGATCGTCTGCGCGCCGCGACGTTGCGTGCGGAGGAAAGAGGCGTCGCCATTTTTGCACAGGCCGAGTTCGCGCGGGATTACCTGCTCGGTGAAGTAGCCCTCGCTGATGAACAGCGGCACCACAAACACCCGCGGCGCAAACACGCCGCGCAGCACGCCGGCAATACCCGGCTCCTCCTTCCAAAAGCACTCGACCACCTGCGCGAAGCCGCCCCGCCGGCGCAGCGCGTCGGCGTGCTGGTGCGTCGGGGCCGACGAGTCGGGGTTGAGCGTCGAGCCATGCCCCACGAGCACGAGCGCGGCATCGGAAAAATCAGTGGCAGCCACTGCGGATGGTTAGCCCAGAGCGGTCGGGGGGGCAAGCCGGGCCGCCCGAGCCTCTGTTGCTCCGACCCGGGCCGGCTTCGCCGGCGGATCTCGAACCGGTCAAAAAGCAATCGATTGGGCTGAAAACAAAGGTGTTTAATCGCACTGTAACTCTTCGCCAACCCCCCTCGTCTGACCCGCCGACGCCCGGTGGCTTTTTGAACAAACCCGTCGCCACCCCGTCGAACGACCGCTGTAAAGACCGATGAAACGCTGGTTCCTAGAGCAGTTTTTGATTGTCACCGCCGCCTGGCGCGGTCACAACCTCCGCCCACAACCCGTGATGGCCCGCCTTCCAGCCCGAGTCCGTCGGCACCACAGCCGTCGCCAGTGATTTCCCCCCCTTTCGCTTTGCGTCCCCTCACAAGGACGCATTCACCACAAACAACAACAACAACACAGTAGGACCCACACATGAAAAAAATCCTGTTCGCCTCCGCCCTGTGCGCCGCCATCCTCACCGGTGGATTCGTCGCCAAGGCCGCCGAGAAGAAGGAACGCACCCCCGAGGAGAAGGCCGCGTTCGAAAAGAAGATGCTCGAGAAGTATGACAAGAACGGCGACGGCAAGCTCGACGACGAAGAGAAGGCCGCCATGAAGAAAGACCTCGAAGCCAAGAAGAAGAAAAAGAAGGCGGAATAATTCCCGTCCCCACCATCAACAAATAGCTACCATGAAGAAACTGTTACTCGCCCTCACCATCGCCGTGTGCGCATTCGCCATCACCGCCGGCGCCGCCGAAAAGAAAAAGAAGGAGATGTCTCCTGAGCAGAAGGCACTCGTCGAAAAGTATGACGCCAACAAGGACGGCAAGCTCGACGCCGACGAGATCGGCAAGATGACGCCCGAAGACAAGGAAGCCTGGGGCAAGTTCACCGCCAAGAAAAAGAAGAAGGCGGCGTAACCGGCCTCCCGGGAAACTTGTTTCCTGAATTCAACTCCGCCGGCCTCGCGGCCGGCGGAGTTTTTTCTTTCCCGGGGCGGCGGTGCGAATTTCGAGATCGTTTTGGGTGAGCCCGCGCTTGCGACCGCGCCCGGTGCCGCTAGTCTGCCGGCCGAGTTCACCAACCGCATGAAACACTCCGCCCTTCTCCTTCTCGCCTTCGTCGCGTCATTCGCCCACGCCGCGGATTCCAGGCGACCGAACATTTTGTTCATCTACACCGATGACCATTCCTATCGCACCATCTCGTGCTACGAGGGCGCCGAGCCGTGGGCAAAGACGCCGAACATGGACCGGCTCGCCGCGCGCGGCGTCCGCTTCACGCACGCCTACATCGGCACGTGGTGCATGCCCTCGCGCGCGACGATGCTCACGGGCCTGCACCAGTTCGGCGTGCAGACGATGCGCATGGAGGGCAAATATCCGGGCTGCGAATACGACCCGGCGAAGTGCAAGTTCTGGCCCGCGGAGTTTCGCAAGCAGGGCTACCAGACCGCGCAGATCGGCAAGTGGCACACGGGCACGGACACCGGCTTCGGCCGCGATTGGGATTACCAGATTGTCTGGAACCGTCCGAAGTATCAGGACAACGCGGGCAATTATTATTACGACCAGTTGCTCTGCTTTAACGGCGGCGAGCCGAAGCTCACGAAGGGCTACTCCACCGACAACTACACGCAGTGGGCCGCCGACTACATCCGCGGCCAGCATCGCGACGCCGCCAAGCCGTGGTATCTCTGGCTCTGCTACGGAGGCGTGCATTCGCCCTACACGCCGGCGGACCGGCACCTGCAGGATTACGCCGGCTCGAAAGTGCCGACGCCCAAGGACATTTATCCGCCGCGTCCCGGCAAGCCCGACTACATGCAGAAGATCAACACGTGGGCACCCGGCCCGAACGGCGAGCCGATCTTGCGCAAAAGCGCCAAGGGCCAGGAAGTCGGCGACGATGAAAAAGTCGGCCAGGGCCGCACGCTCAGCGACTGGGTCGTGCAATACAATCAGGCCGTGCGCGCACTCGATGAAGGCATCGGCAAAGTGCTCGCCGCGCTCGAGGAGTCGGGCCAGTTGAAAAATACGCTCGTCATTTTCACCTCCGACCAGGGCTTCGCGTGGGGCCAGCACGGCTTCCGTCACAAGCTCGCGCCCTACGACGCGAACATCCGCTCGCCGCTCGTCATCTCGATGCCCGGCACGATTCCCAAGGGCAAGGTCTGCCGCGCGCCCGTCGGCGGCGTGGACTTGGTGCCGACGATTCATCACTTCGCCGGCCTCAAGCTCCCGTGGGCAATGCACGGCCACGATCTCTCGCCGCTGCTGAAAAACCCCGACGCCAAATGGCCGCACGCGACGATGATGCCGTTCACCGGCGATCACTTCGGTGCCGACACGGACCACATCCCGACCGACGAGCACCTCTACCACAACGGCGTCGCGTGGTATCTGATGCTCACCGAAGGCCACCTCAAATACATCCGCACGCTCGTCGCGAACGAGATCGAGGAACTCTACGACCTCCAGGCCGACCCCGAGGAGCTCACGAATCTCGCCGCCGACTCGAAGCACGCCGCGACGCTCAAAAAATTCCGCGAGGCTTCCGTGAAAGAGCTGAAGCGCACGCACGCCGGCATGACGGATCACCTCCCGCCCGTGCGCTCCGCGGCGAAATGATCCGGCCAAGAGCCTTAGGCGAACAATGAGGGCGAAAAATGCCGGACCAGAAGATTTTTTTTTCGCCCCCATTTTTCGCCTAAACTCTTTCGCTCACACCGCGTTTGACCTCGCACCGTCCCGCCCGTAAAAACCTCGCCAAGCATGAATCCGAAATCCATCTGTCTCCTTGCCCTCCTCGCTTTCGCGCAGCTCGCCGGTGCCCAGACGCCCGAGTGGCTCTGGTTCCAGAAGACCGACGGCACCGACATCCGCTTTTTCCGCAAGGCCTTCACCGTCGAGGGGCGCGTGTCCGCCGCGGAGCTCGTCGCCACGGCTGATGACAAGCTGGAAGTCTTCCTCAACGGCGAGCGCGTGCTGCAAAACAGCGCGTGGCAAAATCCCGCGAAGGCCGATCTCACCACGAAGCTCGTCGGCGGCTTGAACGTCCTTGCCATTCGCGCCGAGAATCGCGGCAGCAGCGCGGCCGGCGCGCTCGCAAAACTTGAAATCACTTCCAACAAAGGCAAGACCGTCATCGTCACCGACGCGTCGTGGAAGGCCTCGGCGAAGGAGGAGGCGAACTGGAACCGCGCCGGTTTCGGCGATGCCGCGTGGGCCGCGCCGAAGCTGCTCGGCAAACTCGGCGTCGCGCCGTGGGGCAATGTGCTCGCCGGCGGCGCGACGGCGAAAAAAACCGGCAGCGGCAAGGCTTCACGCCGCGCCGCGAGAAACGGCGAGGCCACGCCTGCTGACGCGCTCTTCGCGTTGCCCAGCTTCAAGGTCGAACTCATCGCCAGCGCCACGCCCGAGGAAGGTTCGTGGGTCGCGATGGCCAAGGACGACAAGGGCCGCCTCATCATCAGCCCGCAATGGCCCAAAGCTTCGTCGGCTGACGAAGAACAGAAGCGCGGCCTGCTGCGCGTCACGGTGGATGCGGACGGGAAGGTCACCAAGCGCGAGCTGTTCGCCAAAAGTTTCTACGACGCGCAGGGCATTTCTTTTCACCAAGGCTCGCTCTTCGCCGTCGTGAACAAATACTCCACCAAGTTCGCCAGCGGCCTCTACCGCTTGCGCGACACGAGCGGCAACGACCAGTTCAGCAACATCGAGTTGTTCCGGGAAATCCCCGGCGGCGGCGAGCACGGGCCGCATTACGTCCAGCCCGGGCCCGACGGAAACCTCTACGTGATGGCCGGCAACCACACCAAGCTCGTCAGCGACATCGCGCCGAGTTCGCCGCACAAAAATTATGCCGAGGATCACGTGCTCCCGCGCCAGTGGGACGCCAACGGCCACGCCGCCGGCATCCTCGCGCCCGGTGGCCACATCTACCGCGTGTCGCCCGACGGGAAAAAGTGGGAGCTCTTCTGCGCCGGCTTCCGCAACCAATACGGCTTCGCGTTCAACGCGGATCAGGAGATTTTCGTTTACGACTCCGACATGGAATGGGAATGGGGCACGCACTGGTATCGGCCCACGCGCGTTTACCACATGGCGAGCGCCTCGGATGTCGGCTGGCGTTCCGGCTCAGCGAAATGGCCGGGCTATTATCCCGACGGCACGCCGCCGATCCTCGACGTGGGCGTCGGCTGCCCGACGGGCACGAAGTTCGGCTACGGCGCGAAGTTCCCCGCGAAATACCAGCGCGCCTACTACGCCCTCGACTGGACCTACGGCCGCGTGATCGCCGTTCACCTCACGCCGAACGGCGCGAGCTATTCCGCCACGATGGAAAATCTCGTGTGCCCGCTCGGCCTCGCGAAGCCCGGCGAGGAGAAGCGTCCGCTCAACGTCACCGATCTCATCGTCGGCAACGACGGCGCGCTTTACTTCACCGTCGGCGGCCGCGGCGTGCAGGCCGGCCTGTATCGCGTCACCTACACGGGCAAGGAAAGCACCGCGCCCGCGACGCTCGCCGACACCGCCGGCGCCGAGGCGCGCAAACTCCGCCGCTCGCTCGAAGCCTTTCACGGCAAGGTGGACGCGAAGGCGGTGGACTTCGCGTGGCCGCACCTGAATAGCGACGACCGCGCGATCCGTTACGCCGCGCGGACCGCGGTGGAGGCGCAGCCCGTCGCGCAATGGAAGCAGCGCGCGCTCGACGAGAAGAGCCTCAACGGCGGCCTCACCGCGCTGCTCGCGCTCGCGCGCGTCGGCGGCAAGGAGGCGCAGGACGGTTGCTTGAAGGCGCTCGCCAAGTGGCCGCTCGCGACACTGAGCGAGGAGAAGCAGTTGGAAAAATTGCGCGTCATCGGCGTGAGCTTCGCGCGCAACGGCAAGCCCTCTGCCGACGTGGCGAAGACGGCCGTGGAGAAACTCAGCCCGCGGTTTCCGTCGCAGAGCTACAATCTAAACCGCGAGCTGGTGCAGTTGCTTGTGTTCCTCGATGCGCCCGGCACGGCGGCGAAGGGCATGGCGTTGCTCGAAGCCGCGCCGACGCAGGAGCAGGCGTTCTGCTATTTGTTCCACCTGCGCACGCTCGCGACCGGCTGGACGCCGGAGTTGCGCACGCGTTATTTCACCGCGCTCAACAGCTACCCGAACCCCGCCGCGAAGCACGAGGCGCTCACCGTGAAGTGGTTCACCGACGCCGGCCGCGATTTCTCCGACGGTAACAGCTTCCGCAAGCAGCTCGACAAAATGCGCGACGACGCCATCGCCACGCTGAACGGCGTCGAGAAGACGCAGCTTGCGAGCCTGATCTCCGTGCGCGCCACGGGGCCGGATACCAGGGTGAAGAACACGTTCCCCGCGCCGAAGCAGCGCGCGTTCGTGAAGGAGTGGAAGGTCGCGGACTTCGCCGCGTCGCTCGATCAGGTGAAGAAGGGCCGCGACTACACCAAGGGCAAGCAGGCGTTCGTGGATGCGCAATGCCTCCTCTGCCACAAGATGGGCAACGAGGGCGGCGGCATCGGCGCCGAACTCACCGGCCTCGCCGCGCGCTTCAGCACGCGCGACATCCTCGACTCGATCCTCGAACCGTCGAAGGTCGTCTCCGAGCAGTTTCAGAACACCACCGTTGTGCTCAAGAACGGCGACGATGTGACCGGCCGGCTCGTGGACGAAACCCCCGACCAGCTCGTGCTCGTCCCCAACCAACTCCAGCCCGATGCGAAGGTGACCGTGAAGAAGTCCGACCTCGCCAAGCGCAGCTTCTCCAAGCTCTCGCCGATGCCTGAGGGCCTGGTGAATACGTTGAGCAAGGACGACCTGCTCGACCTGCTGGCCTTCCTTGAAGGCGCCGGGCGGAAGGACCACGCGGCGTTTAAGAAATGAATGGAGCGCGGAGCTCCAGCTCCGCGTGTTCCGTGTCGGAAGGACGAGCCACGCGAGTCCCTCGAATCGAAAAGTCAGGGACTCGCGTAGCTCGTCCCTCCGATTTGTATGACGCCGCGTCGCAAACGGCGCTCCATCGCGCAGAGCTGGAGCTCTGCGCTCCGAATAACCGCTCATGCGCGCCAGTCCGAATCTTACCTTGAAAACACAAACCCTCCGCCTCGCCGCCTGTCTTCTCGCGACACTCAGCGCGCACGCCGCTGAGCCGCTGCCCGAGTGGATCTGGCACAATTACCAGAAGGGCGATCCGCTGCCGCAGGGCACGGAGGTGGTGTTCATGAGAAAAAAAATTTCCATCGCGAGCAAGCCGGCGAGCGCGGAGTTGAAAATTTGCGGCGATGATTCGGCCACGGTTTTTCTGAACGGCAAACAGATCGTCGTCGCCACCAGTCGCGCCAAGCCGGGGCAGGTGAATTATTCGGCGACGGCGGTGGATGTCGCCGCCGAACTCAAGACGGGCGAAAATCTCTTCGCCGTGATGGGCCGCAACGGCGGCGGGCCTTTCGGCGTGATCGCGAAATTGGAAATCACCTACGGCTACAACAAAAAGGACACGCTGCTCACCGACACGTCGTGGCTCACGAGCGCGAAGTCGAATGCGAACTGGCAGCTCCCCGACTTCAAGCCCGCGGGCTGGACGCGCGCGCGGCACATGGGTTTCGAGGGCGACAATCCGTGGTTCGAGGTGATGAACCCGCCGGGAACGGCCGAGCAGCTCACGCTGCTGCCCGGCTTCAAGGCCGAGCTGATTCGCAAGGCGCGCGATGAGGAAGGCAGTTGGATCGCGATGACGGTGGATGACAAGGGCCGCATCATCGTCTCGCCGCAATTGCTCGTGTCGTCAAACTTCGGCGGGATGCTGCGCTTCACGCTCGGCGCGGATGGGCGCATCGCGAAGGAGGAAAAAATCGCGGTGCCTGTGGGCGGCGCACAGGGGATGGTCTATGCGCACGGCGCGCTCTACGTGAACGGCTACGCCGAGACCTACACGCCAGACAAGCACGCGCTCTACCTCGTGCGCGACTCGAATGGCGACGACATTTACGATCACTTCGAGCCGCTCAAGCAGCTCTTCAACGCCGGCGGGTCGCACGGCCCGCATGGCGTGGACGTGGGCCCGGATGGTTTGCTGTATCACGTGAGCGGCGACTACTCGCACCCGGTGGACGGCACATCGGCCGATTCACCGCACAAAAACTACGCGGAAGACTTGCTGCTGCCGCGCAGTTGGGACGCGAGCGGGCACGCGATGGGCAAGGTCGCGCCGATGGGCACGGTGCAGCGCTTCGATCGCGACGGAAAAAAGTGGCAGCTCTTCGCCGCCGGCCTGCGCAATCCCTACGACCTCTGCTTCAACGCCGACGGCGAGGCGTTCACCTACGACGCGGACATGGAATACGACACGGGCCTGCCGTGGTATCGGCCGACGCGCGTGTATCACGTCGTCAGCGGCGGCGAATACGGCCACCGCGAGGGCACGGGCAAGTGGCCGTATTATTATCCCGACAGTCTGCCGCCTGCGGTGGACATCGGCCTAGGCTCGCCGGTTGGATTGAAGTTCGGGACGCGGAGCAAATTCCCGCCGAAGTATCAGCGCGCGCTCTTCCTCGGCGACTGGGCGTGGGGCCACATCTACGCCGTGCATTTCAAACCGCAGGGCGCGAGCTACGCGGCCACGTTTGAGAAGTTCGCCAGCGGCCGGCCGCTCAACGTCGTGGACCTCGAGTTCGGCAGGGACGGCGCGATGTATTTCATCACCGGCGGAAACCGGACGGGCAGCGGGCTGTATCGCGTGAGCTACGCGGGACCGAAGGTCGAGGAGAAGCCAAAGACCAAAGCCGAGCAACGCACCGAACAGCAGGCCGCCGAAGCCCGCGCGCTCCGCAAGCAACTCGAAGCCTTCCACGGCAAACGCGACGCGAAGGCCGTGGATTTCGCGTGGCCGCACCTCGACAGCGAGGATCGTTTCCTCCGTTACGCCGCGCGCATCGCCATCGAGTGGCAGGAGCCGGCGTCGTGGCACACGCGCGCTCTGGTCGAGGCGCGCACGCGCGCGTCGCTCACCGCGCTGCTCGCCGTTGCGCGCACGGCGAAGGCGGAGCAGAAGGCGGAGTTGATCCGCAGTTTGCAGCGGCTCGCGTGGAACAAGCTCGACGAGGCGCAGAAGCTTGAGCTACTCCGCGTTTACAGCGTGGCCTTCGCGCGACTCGGCGGGCCGAACACGGAGACGCGCCTCGCCCTGGTGAAACTGTTCGACCCGCAGTATCCGGCGAAGAGCGACGCGCTGAACCGCGAGCTGTGCGAGATGCTCGTGTTCCTCGAAGCGCCCAGCGTCGTGCCCAAGACGATGAAGCTGCTCGCGAGCGCACCGACGCAGGAGCAGCAGATCCATTACATCTACTATCTGCGCCAGGTCGCCGGCGGCTGGACGCCCGCGTTGCGCCGCGCCTACTTCGAGTGGTATGGCATGGCGGCGGTGAAGTTCCGCGGCGGCGTGAGCTTCAACAAGTTCCTCGCGAACTTCAAAAAGGACGCCATCGCCGCGCTGAGTCCCGCGGAGCGAAAGGAACTCGAACCCTTCCTGAAAGATTTCGCGCCGCCTGTGCGTGCCGTCGTGCAACGGCCGTTCGTGAAGGAGTGGAAGTTCGAGGAGTTGCTCCCTGCGCTCGACACCGCGATGACCGGCCGCAACTTCGCGAAGGGCAAGGCCGCGTTCGACGCCGCGCAATGCAGCGCGTGCCACCGCTTCCTCACCGACGGCGGCTCCGTCGGCCCCGATCTCACGGGGGTCGGCAGCCGCTTCAGCCGGCGCGACATTTTGGAATCCATCCTCGCCCCGTCGAAAGTCGTGATGGAGCAGTATCAAAACACGACCGTCTTCAAGAAAGACGGCGACGATGTGAGCGGCCGCCTCATCGAGGAGGACGACAAGCGCGTGGTGCTTGTGGTCAACCCGCTCACCGGCGATCGCGCGGAAGTTTTGCAAAAGGACATCGCCCGCCGCGAGCCGTCGAAACTTTCCCCGATGCCCGAAGGCTTGGTGAACGTGCTGACGCGCGACGAAATCCTCGACCTCGTGGCGTATCTCGAATCCGGCGGCACGGCGACGCACGCGGCGTTCAAGAAGTGAGCAGCCCTGCCGAAGTGGATTTGACCGGCGAGTGGATCGGGCATTATCCCGGCCATCACGACGAGGTCATCCGCGTCCATCGCGAGACGGCGCGCTGGGTCGCCACGAAGGTCACCGGCGACAGTTACGTGCCGGCGGGCGAAGTCACCTGGCGCGCGGACATCGCGACCGGCATCGGCGAGGGGCAGATCGCGGGCGTGGAGTTTCGCGCCGCGCGCTTTGTCCCCGGCCGGTTGGAAATCATCGCCGCCGACCGGATCGTCTTCCGCTGGCGCGACCTGGGCGAGGTGACTTACCGGCGGGATGATTGAGCGGCGCGGGGCTGAGAACACACTTGCTGCCCCCACTTTTCCGCGCCTACACTGCCGCCCTCGTTTTCACGGAAAAACAATTACGCATCACATGAACACCGTCAATCAACTCCGCACCGTCAAAGCCAACACCTCGTCCAAAGTTTGCAACGAACTCTCCCGCACCGGCGGCCTCCTCCGCCTCGCGCCCGCGTGGGTGCCGCGCTCGTTTCTCCAGCCCGGCCTGCGCATCAAGCTCCACCCCGACGACACCTACGCCTACGGCCTGAACCGCGGCGGCATTGATGAGCGCTGGTTCGCCTCCACCACGGTCACGGCCAACGAAGGCCGCGCGGCGGACGAAGGCTTGAGCTACTGCGTCGTGGGCAGGGAACGCTTCACGTTCAAGCAGGCGGTGGACGATTGCGGCGCGACGGTCATCGGCAAGGCGATCTGGAAGAAATACGGTAAGTGGCCGGTTTACTCGAAGTTCTTCGACAACATGGGGCCGATTCCGCACCACATGCACCAGTCGAAGAAGCAGGCCGCGCTCGTCGGCCAGGAAGGCAAGCCGGAGAGCTACTACTTCCCGCCGCAGCACAACAACGTCGGAAATAATTTTCCCTACACATTCATGGGCTTCGAGCCGGGCACGACCAAGGCGCAGGTCCGCAAGTGCATCGAAAACTGGAACAAGGGCGACAACGGCATCCTCGATCTCTCGAAGGCCTACCGCCTCAAGCCCGGCTCCGGCTGGCTCATTGATCCGTGCATTCTCCACGCGCCCGGTTCGCTCTGCACCTACGAGCCGCAGTGGGGCAGCGACGTTTTCGGCATGTATCAAAATCTCGTCGAGGGTCGCGAAGTTCCGTGGAGCCTGCTCGTGAAGGACATGCCCAAGAGCAAGCATCACGACATTGACTTCATCGTGGACCAGCTCGACTGGGACAAAAACGTGGACCCCAAGTTCAAGGATCACCACTACCTCGAACCCGTCCCCGTCGCCGACACGCGCAAGGAAGGTTTCGTGGATCGCTGGATCGTTTACGGCAAGGTGGACGGCGAACAGCTTTTCACCGCGAAGGAACTCACCGTGAACCCCGGCGTGAAATGCACCATCAAGGACACCGGCGCCTACGGTCTCATCTGCGTGCAGGGCTCGGGCAAGATCAACGGTCAGCCGTTGAACAGCCCGAAGCTCATCCGCTTCCACGAACTCACCGAGGACGAATACTTCTGCACCGAGGACGGCGCGAAAGCCGGCGTGACCTTCGAGAACACCAGCGCGACCGAGCCGCTCGTCACGCTCCGCTATTTCGGCCCCGAGGTGAATCCCGATGCCCCCACGGTGGGTGCGTATCGGAAGAACAAGTTCAACTGAGAGGTGTCTATGCCTGATCAACCAAAAAGAAAACAACCGCTCTTGCTCACTGGTGTTCAAGTAGCGGGCTTCAAATCATTGGCCCACCGCCAAGCAGAACTGATTGAATTCCGCCCTTTGACGTTGCTGGCTGGCGCAAACAGTTCCGGCAAGTCGAGCTTGATGCAGGCTGTCCTACTGCTTAAGCAAACTTTGGAGGCCGGATTTGATCCGGGTGCTCTTCTGTTGGACGGTTCTAATGTTCGATTTTCCTCGACCGACCAGATGTTCACTCACCTCGGGAAGAAGAAGCACAGTGATTCGTTTGAGGTGGAACTGCACTTTGGTGACTCGGGCTACGTCTGTTGGGAATTTTGCCCTCACGAGTCGAAGGTGGTCGAGGTTAAGCGCGCCGTATATGGCAAAGGCTCGGAAAAAATGGAGCTTACACCCCAGATGACGAGTGAGGACATCATCAAGCTCACACCGGGAGGACGAGGGTTTATCGCGTTTCCAGAGGGAGAGAAGCAACCGGAATTTGAATACACCATCTCCAAACGGCGGTTCTTTCTCGGCATCAGCTTTCGTCCTAAAGGGGAGGAAGGGTTTGCTGGACCGATTCTTCCGCACCCAGCAGCCGATCAAGCAGAACGATTCTTGCGTCGGCTGATTCATCTTCCAGGTCTTCGAGGAAATCCAGAACGAGACTATCGGATGACAGCGGTTGGGAAGTTTTTCCCCGGAACATTCGAAACCTACACCGCTGCGGTCATCGCGAGTTGGAAAGCAAGCAATGCCACGGAAAAAATTGAATCGCTCAACGAAGACTTGCTCGCACTTGGGTTGACGTGGAAAGCGTCGGCAAATCGAATTAACGATACACAGGTCGAGCTAGTCGTTGGTCGCCTACCCGAGTGCGCTCACGGAGGGGCGCACGACTTGGTGAACATCGCCGACGTAGGGTTTGGGGTGTCTCAAACGCTTCCTGTCATTGTGGCCTTGCACGTGGCGGAACCCGGACAATGTGTTTACCTAGAACAGCCCGAGATTCATCTTCACCCTAGAGCCCAAGTCGCAATGGCTGGTGTGCTGGCGCGTGCTGTCAAACGAGGCATCCAGGTCATTGTCGAAACGCATAGTTCACTTCTGTTACTGGCTCTCCAAGCATTGGTTGCAGAAGGGAAAGAGTTGGAATCTCAGAATGTGAAACTTCACTGGTTCGACCGCGACAAGAAGGAGGGGGCAACGTTTATTCGGAGCGGGCAATTGGATGAGGCGGGTGCTTACGGCGATTGGCCCCAGAATTTTGGCGCCGTTGAAATGGATTTGGAAAGTCGATACCTGGACGCGGTTGATGCGCGCCAGCGAGCCAAATGAGCAAGGTTCACACCCGCCAGATTGTCATTGATGCGGACATCGCTCGTGCGGCCGGGGATACGCCGGACGTCAGCGGGGTCGCCAAATCGTGCCGTGATTTCCTTCGAGCTGTTTTGGATATTTGTCATCAAGCCGTTTGGACTCCGGACATCGCCGCAGAATGGAAGAGGCACGCAAGTCGCTACGCAAGAAAATGGCGGGTTCAGATGGCTGCACGTAAGAAGCTCAAGGAGACCGAGGCGCTGCCCGTGGCCGGACTCGAATCACGTGTCCTGGCGTCCAACGATCCAGGACTACTCCCCGAGAAAATCACTAAGGATTTGCATCTCGTCTTTGCCGCGGTGGCGACCGAAAGTCCTGTCGCGTCACATGACGGTGCGATCCGCCGCCGTTTGGTCAACTCGCTCGGCAAAGTTCCGGAACTCAACTCGGTGATTTGGGTTGATCCTGCAAACTCCGACGAAACCCCACTTGATTGGCTACGAGCCGGTGCACCTTCGGACAAGCATCGGGAGCTTGGCTACAATGTAAGCTAAGCGCTGCGAGACACGCGCCTGCATAGCAGGGGGGACAAGAAAAAATAGAAATCCATTCGCCATTCCGCTGCGAGCCAGAGAAAGTGCCGGACTGATGCCGTCGCCCACGAGTCCAGATCAAGCCAACGAAACGACGCCCGCCGCACCCACGCGCACGGTGATCACCGAGCCGGATTTCTCCGGAGAACCGCAGCCCATCGCCGCCCTCGCGGTGCGCGCGGATTTTCCGCAATGCGCGCTCGGGGTCCACGTGGACATCCGCGGCTTCGCGGGCGTGGTGGTCGAGATCATCAACCAATCCATCGTCGTGCGCTCGTCCGAGGGCGTCACGCAGCGGTTCAATGCCGGCCGGCTCCAGACGCTTTGCGCGCCGCCCGCGCCCATCGAGGCGGTGCCCACGACGCGGAACATTGACCGCCCGAAGCCCGTGTTCGCGGACGAACCGGCGCGGCCCAAGCCCGAGGCCCCGCCGCGCGTGTTCATCGCCGAGCCGGATTTCTCCGCGCCCGCGCGGCCGATCAACGACTACGCGGGCCGGCCGGATTTTCCCAAGTGCGCCTACGGCCAACACGTGGACGTCGCCGGTTACGTCGGCGTAGTGGTGGAGATCGTGAAAGGCTCGCTCAAGATTCAGTCCGCGGCCGGCACCACGCGCAGTTACAACGGTGAGGCGCTCCGAAAAATTTACGGCCGGGGCTGAGCGCGCGTCGGCGGTGATTGACCCGTTCCGCGCGGCGTTGCTACGGTCGGCCCATGTTCCGACGCTTGAATTCATTTCTCCTCCTCACCGTGCTCGTCCTGACGGCCGCATCGCCCGCGCTCGCGGCGGGCAAGAGCGGCAAGCCCCTCCGCGCGTTGCTCATCACGGGCGGGTGCTGTCACAACTACGAACTCCAAGCCGAGTCGCTCAAGGCCGCCGTCGCCAAGCTCGCGCCGGTCGAGTGGACCGTGGTGAATGAAGGCGGCAAGGGCACGGAGGCGATGATCCCGCTTTACGAAAATCCGAACTGGGCGAAGGGCTACGACGTGGTGGTGCACAACGAGTGCTTCGCCAACACGACGAACCAGGCCTACATCCGCAAGATCACCGCGGCGCACAAGGCCGGCGTGCCGGGCGTGGTGATTCATTGCGCGATGCACACGTATCGCGCGACGGACATTGACGACTGGCGCGAGTTCCTCGGCGTGACGAGCCGACGGCATGATCACCAGAGCAACTACGCGGTGAAGATCGTCGAGCCGAAGCATCCGATCGTGAAGGGAATGCCGGCGAACTGGGTCACGCCCATGGACGAACTCTACGTGATCGAAAAGTTGTGGCCGAAGGCGAAGGCGCTCGCCACCTCGAAGAGCGAGAAGGACGGCAACGATTACCCGGTGATCTGGACGAACCAATACGGTAAGGCGCGCGTCTTCGGCACGACCTACGGCCACTCGGACGAGACGTTTCGCGATCCGGTGTTTCTCGAATACCTGAGCCGCGGTGTGCTGTGGGCGGCGGGCAAATTGAAATGAGGAGCGGAAAACGACGCGCCCGCTGAAACGCTAACCGAGCGTTGCGCCCGCAAAGCGAAAGCGGAACCGTCTCCACCACATCCGTAACAAAATTTCGATCCGATGGCCGACCAACCCAACCACCCCGCCTCGGCGCGCGACCACTCGCGCGCGGCCGCGTCAATCGCGGCGCAGCTCAAGGCGGCGGCGGAGTTGTTGGAGAAGGCCGCGGCCAATCGCGCGTTGCTCGCGGAACTTTCCGAACCGGAGCGCACGCGGCTGCTGACGGCGGCGGGCAACATTTACTGCCCCGACTTGAAGGAGCGCCGCCGGCTCGTGAAGGCGCGCGTGAAGCAGCGCAAGGCGGAGAAGCTCGAGCGCGACCAGTCGAAGCTCAACGAGACGGGCATCCGCAAGCTGCGCCGCGAAAAAGTTTTCATGACGCCGAACGTCTTCCCGCCGCTCGAATTCAAGCAGGAGGAGGTGAAGGACAATCCGGAGTTCCGCGAAGTGGTCGAGCCGCAGAACTGTTACATCTGCAAAAAAGATTACTCGGCGATCCACCATTTCTACGACCAGCTCTGCCCGGCGTGCGCGGAGTTGAACTGGCGCAAGCGCACTGAGTCGGCGGACCTGCGCGGGCGCGTGGCGCTGCTCACGGGCGGGCGCGTGAAGATTGGTTATCAGGCGGGCATCAAGCTGCTGCGCGCGGGCGCGCACGTGATCGTGAGCACGCGCTTCCCGCGCGACTCGGCGATGCGCTACGCGGCGGAGCCGGACTTCAAGGAGTGGAGCCACCGGCTGAAAATCTTCGGGCTCGATCTGCGTCACACGCCGAGCGTGGAGGCGTTCTGCCGGCATCTGACGGCCACGCACGCGCGACTGGATTTCATCATCAACAACGCGTGCCAGACCGTGCGGCGTCCGCCGGATTTTTATGAGCACATGATGGCGGCTGAGAACGGGTCGTTGCATGACCTGCCGCCGGAGGTTCAGAAATTATTGGGCGCTTACGAAGGGTTGCGCGGCTATCACCTGCTGCCCGAAGGCGGTGCGATCGTGGCGCAGAAAAATATTTCCGATGTCGCGGGCATCACGCACGCCGCCGCGCTGTCCCAGATTCCGATGCTGCCGGACGAGCTCGCGGCGCAGAAGGATTTGTTCCCCGAGGGTCGGCTCGATCAGGATTTGCAGCAGGTGGATTTGCGTGAGCGCAACTCGTGGCGGCTGCTGATGCACGAGGTGCCGTCGGTCGAGTTGCTCGAAGTGCAGCTCGTGAATGCGATCGCGCCGTTCATCCTCAACGCGCGGCTCAAGCCGCTCATGCTCCACACGCCGGAGCGCGACAAGCACATCGTGAACGTCTCCGCAGTCGAGGGGCAGTTCTACCGGAAGTTCAAGACCACGCGCCATCCGCACACGAACATGGCCAAGGCCGCGCTCAACATGATGACGCGCACCTCGGCCGCCGATTACCACGCCGACGGCATCCACATGAACGCCGTGGACACCGGCTGGGTGACGGACGAAGACCCGGTGCAGATCGCGGCGCGCAAACAGGAGATGCACCGCTTCCATCCGCCGCTGGACATCGTGGACGGCGCCGCGCGCATCGTGGACCCGATCATCGCGGGCTTCAACACGGGCGAACACATCTGGGGAAAATTTCTGAAGGACTACGCGCCGACGGATTGGTAGCTGCAGCCCGCCACGCCGTCGCAAAACGGTTCGACAACGCCGCCGGCCGCCGCTAGGTTCGGCCCGTCATGAAACCGCGTCTGGCTTTCTTCCTCGCCATCGTCCTGCTTTTTGTCTCGTTCCCCTCCGCGCGCGCCACTGATGGCAGCCCGCCCGCGATGATCACCGACGCCGTAATCGCGCGGCCGTTGTGTCTGGCGGCCACCGCCGTGGGAAGCGTGTTCTTCGTCATCAGCCTGCCGTTCACGGCGCTTTCAAAAAGTGTGAACCAGGCGGCCGAAGTGCTGGTGCTCAAGCCCGGCCGCGCGACGTTCACCCGGCCGCTCGGCGAGTTCAGCTCCTGGTCGGACTGACTCGGACCCGCCGCCGCGACCGGGGCCGGATCGCGCGCAAAAAAAATTCTCGAACCGGGATTTTTTCGCCATGCCACTCGACCTCCAAGCCCTGCCCAAGGTTCTGCTCCACGAACATCTCGATGGCGGCCTGCGCCCGAAGACGATCATCGAACTGGCGCGCGCGGCCGGCTACGAAGGTCTGCCGACGGACCGGCCCAAGGAACTGGCCGCGTGGTTTCATCGCGGCGCCAACCGCGGCTCGCTCCCGCTCTACCTCGAAGGCTTCAAGCACACCATCGCCGTGATGCAGACGCGCGCAGCACTCGAACGCGTGGCGTTCGAGTTCATCGAGGACATGCATGCGGACGGCGTGGTGTATGCGGAGGCGCGCTTCGCGCCGTGCTTCCATCGCGAGCAGGGGCTGACGGACGAGGCAATCGTCGGCGCGGTGCTGGATGGTTTGCGGCGCGGCGAGGAAAAGTGCGGCGTGAAATGGGGGCTGATTCTTTGCGCGATGCGCGACCGCACGGACTCGCTCGAAGCGGCTGAGTTGGCCGTCAATTTCCGCGACCGCGGCGTGGTGGGCTTCGATCTCGCGGGCGAGGAGGCGGGGCATCCGCCCAAGAAACACGCCGAGGCCTTCGCCGCGATCCAGCGCGCGAATTTTTTCTCCACGCTGCACGCGGGCGAGGCGTTCGGCGTGGCGAGCATCTGGCAGGCGCTCCAGTTTTGCGGCGCGCACCGGCTCGGCCATGCGACGCGGCTCTCGGACGACATGACCATCGTGGGTGGAAAGATCGTGAAGCTCGGCACGCTCGCGCAATACGTGCTCGACCGCCGTATTCCGCTGGAGATGTGCCTCTCGAGCAACGTCCACACAGGCTCGGTGCCGTCGCTGCGCGAGCACCCGTTCAAATTGTATTTCGACCGCGGCTTCCGCGTGACGCTCAACACCGACGACCGGCTGATGAGCGACACGAGCATGACGAAGGAATTCGCGATTGCCGTGGAGGAGTTCGATCTCACGGTGGATGACCTGGAAAAAATCACGCTCAACTCGATCAAGGGCGCGTTCATTCACTTTGATGAGCGGCTGCGGCTGATCTACGACGTGATCAAGCCGGGCTACGCGCGGGCGCGCCGGAAGAAATGAGGTGACTCTGCCGGGCCGGAAGCTGGCGCTCCGAATTTTCCTCAGCTCATGCGCATGGGCATGATGACGTAGAGGAAGGGCCCGTTGATCTTGAGCACGCCGGGGCTGAGTTCGTCGGTCAGCTCAAAGAACACCTCGTCCTCGGTCAGCGCCTTGAGCGGGTCCATGAGGTAGGCAGGATTGAAGGCGATGGCAAATTCCTTGCCCTTGTAGTTGATGGCGATGCTTTCGCGCGCCTCGCCGACTTCCGGCGTGTTGGCGGTGATGGCGAGGTTGTTCTTGCCGAACGCGAGCTTCACCGAATTGCTCTTCTCGCTCGTCATGATCTCGGCGCGGCGCAGGCTGGCGAGCAATTCCTCGCGCACCATCGGGATGCGCTCCTTGCTTTCGGCCGGGATGACCTGGCGGTAATTGGGATAGTTGCCCTCGATCAGCTTGGTGATCACGAGCACGGACTGGCCGCCTTCGTTGCTCAACGAAAATGCCGCCTGGTTCTCGGCAAACTTGATCTCCACGTTGCCTGCTTCCTGCAGCAGCCGGCCCAGTTCGGTGATCGCCTTGCTCGGCACGATGAAGTCGCCCTGGCTGTCCGCCGGGATGTCCACTTCCTCGTCCACCAGCGCGAGGCGGCGGCCGTCGGTCGCGACCATCGTGAGCTTGTGGTCCTTGAGCGAAAAGAGCAGGCCGTTGAGCACGTAGCGCGTCTCATCGGCGCTCATGCCGTAGCTGGTCTTGCGCAACATCGTGCGCAGCCGTTCCTGCGCGAGGGTGATTTTTTTGTTCTCCTTGAACTTAGGCAACGGCGGAAACTCCTCCGACGCCAGCCCGTGGATCTTGTAAAAGGAAGCACCGGCCTTGATGACCGTGAAGTTCTTGTCGTCCGTCTCGAATTCGAGCTCGCCGCCGCCAAGTTCACGCACGATGGCCGTGATTTTTTTCACCGGCAACGTCGTGGAGCCGCCCTTGGCCACCGCCGCCTCGACACTGCACGAGATGGTCACGTCCAGATCGGTCGCGGTGAGTTCGAGCTTGTTGCCGTCGGCCTTGAGCAAAACATTGGCGAGAATGGGCAGGGTCGTCCGCGTGCTGACGACGTTCTGCACTGCGGCGAGGCCGTGGCTCAACTGCTCTTTTGTGACCGTGAATTTCATGCGTGCCTTACTAGTGTTCTCAGAGAGAGAGAATCTACCGTATTATTAAGGGCGGTGAATAAGGCAAACAACCCCACGTGTCAAGGGAACCACAAGCCATTGATGCGGCTGACGACGTGTGAACAACTTCTTGGGGTGTCGGTCAACAGTGCCAGCAACTCCACGGACCTCGTCCATCACGTCCGACTCTTCACCGGTTGCAGCCAGCCTATTCACCGGGTTGTTAAGTTTTCACCGCCGGTGACCGCCCCGCACGCGTCCGATCACCAACGGCAGCGCCCGCTCGACTTCGGCGATCTCCTCCAGCGTCGTCTGCCGCCCGATCGAGAGCCGCACCAGTGCGTTCGCCAGTTTGGGCTCCACGCCCATCGCCAGCATCACATGAGACGGCTCCAGCGAGCCGGCCGAGCACGCGGAGCCGCTACTGGCACAAATTCCCTCGAGGTCCAGACCCGCGAGCAGCGCGATGCTGTCGGCGCCGGCGACGGTGAAGGCGAGGGTGTTGGGGAGGAGTTCCGGGTTTCGGGTTTCGAGTTTCGGGTTGGTCGAGAGGAGCGTTCGGCGTTGCACGCCTTCGAGCGAGTCCACCAAAGCGCCGAGCCTTTGCAGCAATGGAGCCAATTTCACCGCGTCGAACGCCGGCTCGCGCACGAATCGCTCCGTCGCTTCCGTGAAGCCGATGATCGCCGCGAGGTTCTCCGTGCCGGCGCGGCGCTCATTCTCGTGGCCGCCGCCGAACAGGATCGGGTCCGGCAGCAGCGGCGAACGGATAAAGAGCGCCCCTGCGCCCTTCGGCCCGTGAAATTTGTGCGAGCACACGCTGACCAGAACCGCGTTGAACTGCCCGATGTCCGCGAACGGCAGCTTGCCGAACCACTGCACCGCGTCCGTGTGGAACAGCACGCCGCGCGCGCGGCACAACGCGCCCAGCTCCGCCACCGGCTGCACCGCGCCGGTCTCGTTGTTCGCGGCCTGCACCGACACCAGCGCGGTGTCCGGCCGCAGCGCGCGCGCCAGATCGTCGGGCGCCACGCGGCCGGCGGCGTCCACGGGGAGATACGTCACCGCGAAGCCCTCGTGTTTTTCCAAATAGCGGAAGCAATGCAGCACCGCGTGATGCTCCACCGGCGAGGTGACCAGATGGCGCTTGCCGGCCCGCGCGCACAGCCGGGCCGCGCCGAAGATCGCGAGGTTGTTGCTCTCCGTGCCGCCGCTGGTGAACACCACCTCGCTCGGCTTCGCGCGCCACACCTGCGCCACGCGGTCGCGAGCGTCGTCCAGCAGCGCGCGCGCGCGCCGGCCGACGTGATGGACCGACGACGGATTGCCGAACACCTCGTCCAGAAACGGCAGCATCGCCGCGCGCACCACGGGATCGAGCGGCGTGGTGGCGTTGTAATCGAAATAAATGCTGCGCACGGCCGGAAAGGATTAACCCAACCGCCGGCCGACGCAAAGCTCCTGTGCGCTCATTCGCCGATGATTTTCACCAGCGCCCGCTGCGCCGGCGGCCGTCGAACTCGCCGTAGAAAATCTGCTCCCACGGGCCGAAGGCCAATTTCCCAGTCGCGCCAAGCGTTCTGCACCGGGAAAGTTCAGACTTCGCTCGACGCGCAGAACCGACGGAGTCAACATCATCGGGATGAAACTGGCTTCGCGCGCCACTGGTGCGGTCGGCGATGAAAACTTTTGAAAAAAAGAATGATTGTATCCGCCTTCCGCGATGAAAAGGCCTGTGGCGTGGGCTGGCTCGCGTTCACCAGCACAGGCGACCTAGATGCGACACTAAATCCGTTTCAACGATGAAGAAATTACTGATCGCCGCCGGACTGCTCGTCGCGGTCGCGGTGGCTCTTTTCCTGCGCCGTCCGATCGAGAACCAGGTGACTGTCGAAACCGACAAGGTAAAGCGCCGCACGATCGTGGAGGCGGTAACCGCCACGGGGCGCATTCATCCGGCGATGCAGGTGAAGATCAGTCCGGAGGTCAGCGGTGAAATCATCGAACTGCCCTTCAAGGAGGGCCAGCCGGTGCGAAAAGGCGCTTTGGTGTTGAGGATCAAACCCGACGCCTACCTGGCCGCGCGCAATTCGTCGGAGGCGGCGCAACGGTCCGCCGAGGCCAACTGGGCGCTTACGCAGGCCAACCAGTCGAAAGCCGAACTGGAGTTCGGCCGGGTCAAGGGAATGTTCAAGGACCGTCTCGTTTCCGAAGCTGCCTATGTGGAGGCCGCCACCGGGCGCGACGTCGCCGCTGCGCAATCTTCCATCGCGAAGCACCAGGCCGACATGGCGAAATCCGCGCTGGTCCGCGCGGAGGAGGAACTGACGCGCGCGACGATTTTTTCCCCGATTGACGGCACGCTGGTCCGTCTCAATTCGCAAGTGGGCGAACGGATCGTGGGCACCGCCACCATGGCCGGCACGGAGGTGATGACCATCGCGGACTTGTCGCGCATGGAGGCGCGCGTGGACATCGCCGAGATGGATCTGGGTGCGATCCGGGCCGGGCAAACGGCGTGGCTTGGCTCCGAATCGTTCAAGGAGCAGAGGTTTCCCGGAGTGGTGACGGAGATCGCCAGCATCGCCAAGGATGCGCCCGCGAGCGGAACGACTGAAGCGGTGAAATTCGAAGTGCGCATCCGCCTCAGGGAGCCGGGAAGTTTCCGGCCCGGCATGACCGTGACGGCGCAAATCGAAACGCAGCGCCGTGAGAACGTCTTGAGCGTTCCGATCCAAAGCGTCGCCGCCCGGCCCTTGCGCGTTGCTGGCGGCGGCGCCGGGGAAAGCCGGCTGGGCGAAGTCGTTTTCGTGGTGGCGGGGGACAAGGCGCGGATGAAACCCGTCAAGCGCGGCATCAGCGAGGAGCGTTTTACGGAAATCATCGAGGGCGTCGCCGAGGGTGAAACCGTCGTGTCCGGCGGCTACAAGGCGTTGAGCCGCGATTTGCAGGACGGCCTCCGAGTCCGGCTTCAGCCGTAGCCGGCGATGAACTGGCGTCTTCAAGAGATCGCCCGGGCGTTGCGGCTAGCCGCAGTAAGCGTCGCGCGCAACCGCCTTCGCTCCGCGCTGGCGATGTTCAGCGTTGTGGTGGGCCTGCTGACGTTCATCCTCATCGCCTCGGCGCTCGCGGGAATGGACGCCGCCGTGAACCGCACCGCGTCGGCCATCGGCACGGACGTGCTCTACGTGCAACGGTTTTCGTGGGCGGGTTCCGAACCGTGGTGGGAACGGCGCGGCCGGCCTTACGTCACGCGCACGGAAGGCGATGCCGTCGCGCGCGAGTCCCGCCTCGCGTTGGCCGTGGCGATGGAAGCGCATGAAGATCAGTCCGTCGTCTTCCGCGGACGCACCGCGGAGAAGGTAATGATCGTTGGCCACACGGCCAATGCGGCTGTGGTCCGTAGCTACGACCTGCTGGCCGGGCGACAGCTTCTGCCAGAGGACGTCCAGCGCGAGCGCCCCGTGTGCCTGCTCGGACCCAGACTGGCCGAGGAACTTTTCGCCGGCGCACCGCCGCCGGGCGCGCAAGTCAAGCTGCGCAACGCGGTGTTTGAAGTCATCGGCGTGCTCGACTGGAGCCGCCAGGCGTTCGGGGCGCAGGATCTCGACCGACAGTTGATCATTCCGCTGTCCCGTTTCGTGCGGGAATTCGGCTATGAACCCGACGTCGCGATTCTCGCCAAGGCCCGCGCCGTGTCCGAACTCGACGATCTGACGGAAGAAATTCGTGGCATCCTGCGCAAGGCCCGCCGGCTCGCCCCCGTCCAGCCGGACAACTTCGCCGTCAACCAGCAGGGCGGCTTCGTGAATTCCTACCGCCGCGTCAGCCGCACGGTCGCGGGCCTGGGATTTTTTCTGACGGGACTGGCGCTGTTCGTCGCGGGCAGCGGCATCACGAACATCATGTTCATGACCGTGACCGAGCGCACCCGCGAGATCGGCATCCGCAAAGCCATCGGCGCGAGAGAGACGGCCATCCGCGCGCAGTTTCTGTTTGAAGCGGCGTTGATTTGTCTCGCGGGTGCGGCGGCCGCCACCCTGCTCGCAGTGCCGCTCGTCCCGGTGCTGGGCCGCTGGCTGCCGGCCACGCTGTCGTGGACCGTGGTCTGCACCGGCGCGGCGGTCGCGCTGCTGCTCGGGCTGTTCGCCGGCTCGATGCCGGCGCACAGCGCCGCGCGTCTTGAACCCATCGAAGCCCTGCGCCATGAATGAACGCCCGCACCGCTTGGAGGCGCTCCGTGACCGCTGGCCCGTTGGTGCCGCGGCGTTGCGCGCCGCGCGCCGCGCGCTGGTGACGAATCCGTTGCGAACGGGACTCACACTGCTCGCGGTGACGGTCGGAATGTTTTCCATCATCCTGGCCGCGACCGCCATCCGGGCCATCGAGGAGGACGTGGCCCGGCAGTCCACGCAGTTCAGCGCGCAAACCTTCGCGGTGTATCACCGGCCGGAGCAACTGCCCGCCGACCTGCGCAAGGGCCGGCGCGGCTTCGACTACGCGCTCATCGGCGATCTGCTCGGGAAGTTGCGCGCCTGCCGCAGCGCGGGCGCGGAGGCCACGCTGTCGGCCGGTGAAATCCAATCGCGATGGTCGCGCAGTTCCGGCAACGCGGAGTTGTTCGGTGTCACTCCCGGCGTTTTCCCCTGCCGCACGCTTGAAGTGGCCGCGGGCCGGGCGCTCACGGCGGCGGACCTCGACGCCAACGCGGCCGTGTGTGTGCTCGGGGCCGGCCTGGCGCAAAAGCTTTTCCCCTCCGGCAGCGCGCTGGACGAGCGGGTGAATCTGGATGGCTGGCGGCTCACCGTGGTCGGCGTGCTCGAAGCCAAGGGCGCCATGTTCGGCCAGTCGCAGGACAATGTGTTGCTGATTCCGCTGACCACCGGCCTGCGCCGCTACGGTGGGCGCATCAATGTGTCCGTCCTCGTCGAGGCCCCGGACGCGCGCAGCTTCGACGCCGCCGTGGAGGAGGCGCGGGGCTGGTTGCGAACCAGCCGCGGGCTTCGACCCGGCGAGCCGGATGATTTTGAAATCTGGTCCAACGCGGCGTTGCGCGCGAAGTTCGCGCAGCTCGACCGCCAAATCCGCGCCGGCGGTCTGGGCGTCTCGCTCGTCGCCTTGCTCGCCGCGGCGGCGGGCGTGATGAACGTGATGCTCGCCGCCGTGGCGCAACGCACGCGGGAAATTGGCGTCCGCCTCGCCGTGGGCGCGCGTCCGCGCGACATCCTGTTTCAATTCCTGGCCGAAGCCGTCGCCCTCTGCGCGGCTGGCGGCCTGCTGGGAATTCTGCTCGGCGTGGGTGGCGGGAACCTCGGTGCGATGCTGTTCGAGGTGCGGCCGGTGCTGCCGCTGGCGGCGGTGGTTGCCGGCTTGGCGGGCTGCGTGATCGTTGGGATCGCCGCCGGCATTTACCCCGCGCTGCGGGCGTCGCGACTCGACCCGATCGAATCGTTGCGCGCGCAGTGACGGTCGCCGGGCACTGTCAGGCGGCAGGCACCGTGTCCGCCTCGCCTCGCTGGCTCGCGTGAAGCTGGCGATAGAGGGTGTCGCCACGCATCAGTTCATCATGCGGGCCTTGTTCCACGATGCGTCCGTCTCTGAGCACGAGGATGCGGTTGGCGAGGCGCACGGTGGAAAACCGGTGCGCGATGATGAACGTCGTCCGCCCGCGCACCAGTTGGCGCAGCGCCGCGAGCAATGCCTCCTCGGTCTGTGCATCGAGCGCCGAGGTCGGCTCGTCGAGCACGAGGATGGGCGCATTCTTCAAAAAAGCGCGGGCGATGGCGAGCCGCTGTTTCTGTCCGCCAGAGAGGTTCACCGCGCGCTCGGCGAGGTTGGTCTCGTAGCCATCGGGCAGCGCGCGGATGAACTCATCGGCCTGAGCCTTGCGCGCCGCCTCCTCGATTTCCGCGAGCGTGGCCCCAGGCCGGCCATAGGCGATGTTGTCGCGCACGGAACCCGACAACAGCAGCGCCTCCTGCAAGACGACGCTCACCTGTTGCCGCACCCACGCCAGGCGCAGTTCGCAAAGATTGGTTCCGTCCAGCAGCACTCCCCCGTCGGTCGGGTCGTAAAAGCGCAACAGCAGGCTCGCCAGCGTGCTCTTGCCCGCGCCGGTGGGGCCGACCAACGCGATGACCTCGCCGGGCTGCGCGACGAACGACACATCCTTGAGCACCGGCCGGCCCGGCTCGTAGCCGAAGGTGACGTTGCGAAACTCCACCCGGCCTTCCACGCGCGCTGGCGACGGAGCGCCGGGCTTGTCCGTGATTTCGGGAACCGCGTCGAGCACCTCGAAGACGCGCGCCAGTTGCGCCGAAGCGGAGCGCACGACCGACGCCGACTGGCTGAAGGCGTTGACGGGTTGATAGAGCATTCCCAAGTAGGCGAGGAACACGAGGACGTCGCCCACCGAGAGCGTGCCGTCGAGGACACGTTGCGCCCCGAAGAAAATCGCGAACGCCGTGCCCACCGCCATCACCACGCCGACCGTGCCGGAAAACAAAAGCTGCAGCTTCACCAGCCGCAAGTTGGCGAGAAAGCTGTCCGTCGCCTGCTTGCGGAATCGCAGGCTGGTGTCCGGCTCGCGCGTGAACGCCTGCACCGTGCGCATCGAGGAAAGCGATTCCTGGACGGTGGAAAGGATGACGCTCTCGTGGTCGTGATATTTCCGCGAACCTTCCTCGATTTGCCGGCCGAACTTCCGGATGCACAGCCAGAACACTGGGCCGGCGGCGGCGGCCACGATGGTGAGCGCGACATCCATCCGCAGCAGAATCAAAATTACACCCGCGAAGACGAGCGACCCCTGCAACAACGGCACCAGGGCCCCGCTGATGAGCGTCATGCCCGCGTGCGTGTCGTAGGCGATGCGGTAGAGCGAGTCGCCCACGCGGGTGCGATCGTGATAGGAAAGGGAGAGCCGGCAGAATTGCTCGTAACCGCGCGCGCGCAGGGACAGCGTCAGCAGCCCGCCGACGCGGATGATGGCCATCTGCCCGGCCGCCGTCAGCCAGCGGTGACCGACGGCGAGCAGCACGTTGAGGCCGCACAGCGCGGCAACCGCGGTCATTTTTTCGCCCGAGGAAAATCCCGGCAGCAACGCTTGCAACCACGCCGACGACGGACGATCAGCGAAGATGTGATCCACGAGCCATTTCATCGGCCACGGAAGCGCCAGTTCCACGGCGGCGGCGGCGGCAAGCAGCGCAATGCCCACCACGGTCAGGCCGCGGTTCGGCCGCCAATACGGCAGAAGTTTTTTCAGCATCCCCACTTGGAATCAACGCGTGGCATGGCGCACGCCTCGGCGACTTCGAGGGCGAGTTGGGACACGGCGCGCGTCATGTCCTGCCGGGCCTTCAGATGACGCCACAAGAAAAAAGCGGCGGGCAGCGCCAGGGGCAGACTCCACCAATGGAAACACGCGAGGCCGAGCGGAACGGCCAGCGCGGCCATCACCGCCCAGGCACCAGGCTTGTAACGCGCGGTGAGACGGAAGCGGACGAAGTAATAATTTTTTTCCAGTTGTTCCTCATACAAGGACGTGATCTCAACCCGGCACGGCCCCGGTCCCGATACCTCGAGGTCGCCGGAACTGAATTCGCACGCGGGGTTCGCGACCCAACCGCAGTCGCGCAGGTGCTCCAACAGCCGGTTCAACCACTCCTCACGCTTCTCCAGGTTGCCCCAGAGCCGCTGCACGGCGGGGTATTCGATGCGTTCCTTGCGGGCCGAAAACCATCCGCTGATCCGTCCGCGCGCCCGAGCCAGCGGTTGCGCGAAATGGAGAAACGCCACCGTGAGGATGCCACCGGTCCGCTGCCAGCCGCGCCAGTTGCGAAGCCTGGCCGCGTGGAGTCCCGCCGTCACCGCCGCGCCGATCAGGGCCGCGAGCATGAGCACGGCGACGAGCAACGGAGCGAGCGCCATCCATTTTCCGTGCGGCAGCACCAACGCGCCGGAGAGCGTCGCGGCCAGCGTCAGCGCCTGCCACTCGACCGTCGTGAAAATCTGAAACCACCACGTTTGAAACGGCTGGTAGATGGATTGAAACTGCGCGCTGCCGAACTGTCCCTGATACACCCGCGACGGACCGAACAGGAGCGGCACCCCTTCCCGCCGCAGACCGGCATGAACCCCGTCGTAAATGCCGCCGCGCCAGACCGCGTAGCCGAAAAAGTTGTAGCGCCCCGGGTAGCGGTTCGCGAGATGCGCCTCGGCAAATCCGTAGCCGCGCTGCTGCCGCAGGAACGTCCGGATCGAGGATCGGCGGTGATGCCAGACCACCGCGGTGGGACTGAAGGCGATTTTTTTCCGCCGCACCAGCAGCTTCCAGCACACATCCACGTCGTCGCCGGCCGCGCGGTGCGTGGGATCGAACATGCCGATCTCCTTCAGCGCGTCCTTGCGGAACGCCATGTTGCAGCCGGGCACATGCTCGGCGAGTTCGTCATCCGTCAGCACATGCGTCGGATTGCCGGGCGCGTGGTCCACGCACTGCGACGTGAAGCCGTCCTCCGGCGGAGAAAGATTCGGCCCGCCCGCGGCCACCGCCTCCTTTTCCTCCATCGCCGTGACGAGGTAGTAGAGCCAGTCCGGATCGGCGTAGGCGTCTGAGTCGATGAAGGCGATGATCTCGCCGCGGGCCGCCTCGATGCCGAGATTGCGCGCGAGGCTCAGGCCGCCGTTGGGCACCTGGATGCGGCGCACCCCGAACTGCTCCATGATCTTGTGCGAGTGGTCACTGGAGCCGTCGTCAATGCCGATGATCTCGTAATTGGGGTAGCGCAGCTTCGCCAGGGAGCGCAGACATTCCTCCAGCGTCTTCGCGGCGTTGTAGCAGCATACCACCACGGAGACCATCGGCTTCACGCCGGGCCGCAGCCGCGTCAGGCTGGAGTGAAAAATCCGGCTCACGAACCGCAACGCCACCCGCGGCGACCGGTCGCCACGGGTCAGCCCGAACGACCAGCCCACGATCTCCGTGCCGAAAATCCCCCACTCATCCGTCCACGAAAAAATCACCGCCCCCGCCAACCCCTTCTCGAACGCCGCTCGAAGTTGCCAGTCCATGAACCGTGCCTGCGCCCGGTCGCCGTTGCGGTGCGCGTCCAGCCCCAACTCGGCGAGCATCAGCGGCTTGTCGCCCGACAAGGACTGCAGGCGCGCCAGGTAGGCGCGGAACTCCGGCTCGCGTTCCAGATAGATGTTGAACGACAGGACATCAATGAACGGCAGGTGCAGATACTCGGTGGGCGGATGATTGACGTAAGTCAGCAGCGTGCCGGGCGCCTCCTCGCGCACGGCCTCGGCGATGTCGCGCAGGAATTGTTCGATTCGCTCGCGGCCATACCAGCGAACCAGCAACGGCGGGATCTCGTTGCCGATGGAATACATCAGCACCGCCGGATGCCTCGCCAGCCGTTTGGCGTGTTCGCGCACCCACTGGAAAATGAACTTCACCCGCTCGGGATCATCCAGCTCGCAGCGCCGCGGACCCCAGCAGATTTCCGGGATGATGAACAGCCCCGCCTCCGCCGCCGCGTCCGCGATGCGGTTCGAGGGCGGCGTGTAAAAGCGCACGGTGTTGATCCCCGCCTCGCGCATCTGCTGGAAGTCACGTTTGACCTGCGGCAGCGGTGGATAAGGCTCGCCCTCCTCGTTGGGCCGGAACGTGCCGTAGGTCACGCCCTTGACCAGCAGCTTTTCCCCACCGACAAAAATAAATTTCCCGCGCACCCGCGGCCGGTCGGAAGCCGACGGTCGCGGCCCGGCCTCCTCGGGCGCTTCCAGCACGGCCCGGCCGACGGCGGAACGCCGCCGCCAGAGTGCGGCGGGCACCAGCCGGCTCAGTGGCCGGTAGGGCAGGGCTTGTGTGTCACTCATGGGCGCGAGAATCGTGGCCGGTCTGAGTCGGGGAATTCCCTCTCGTTCATGAGTATTGATGCAAATATTTCCCCCGCCGTCAACGCCGCCGCCCAGGAAAAATGCCTCGGGCCGGGTCGCCGACCCTCAGTTTTTTCAAAGATGCGAAGCGCACACCTTCCTGGCACAGGCGAATTCACGCTCAGCACAGGCGTGTGATTGAGGGGAACGAAAGAGATCGCCCCAGCTCTCTGGTCGAACGCGACGTTCGCTGCCTTAAGTTTCGACCGGTGGTTCGACAATGTTTCGGAAATGACTTCCCACTGGCGATCCTCGCCTGCATTCCGAGCGCCGAGTTGCAGGAGCCGGACCTCCAGTTCACCGATCCGATCGCTGCTGCCCATGAGTTTTTCCAGCCACACCTCGTAGTCGTGCAGCAGGTCGCCCGCGTTGTCGTTGATGGACCCCGCCGCGTGATGTGCATCGCGTTGACCAGGCAAAACCCCTCCTTGACGCCACTGCGGCGCACGAGTTCTTCCACGGTGTCGGTGAGGTTCACAAAGCCGCGGCGCGAGGCCTCAAGGGCGCGAGCGCAGTTGCCAAGCCACCGGGGCGGGCGCACACTGCTTCCACTCACGAACGGCCCGGTATGAACTCCGATTCCCATCCAGTGGTTCTGGTGACGGGCGCGAGCACGGGCCTGGGCCTCGCGCTGGCGCGCAAACTTCTCCCCACCCCGCACCGCCTCATCCTCACCGCGCGCGAAAGTTCGCTCCCGCGCTTTGCCGCCGCCGGCATTTCCGAAAGCGACCGCGTCTGGCTCCGCGCGCTCGACGTGACCTCCGCCGCCGAACGCCAGCGCGTCGTGGACGAGGCCGATGCGAAGTGGGGCGGCGTGGATGTGCTCATCAACAACGCCGGCATCGCCTACCGCGCCGTCGTCGAGCACATCACCGACGACGGCCGGCTCGACCAGATGAACATCAATTTTCGCGCGCCGATGGAACTCATCCAACTCGTGCTGCCGCGCATGAGGGCGAAGCGCGCCGGTCGCATCATCAACCTCTCCTCCGTCGGCGGCATGATGGCGATGCCCACGATGGCGCTCTACAGCGCGAGCAAGTTCGCCCTCGAAGGCGCGACCGAGTCGCTCTGGTATGAAGTGCGCCCGTGGAACATCCACGTCAGCCTCGTGCAGCCGGGCTTCATCCACTCGAACTCGTTTCTCAACACGCGCTACACCGCCGCCAGCAAGCGCGCGCACGACGACCCGGCCAGTCCGTATTTTCATCACTACGACCGCATGGCCCGAATGATCGCGCGCCTGATGAACTCGACGCGCCACACGCACGAGCACGTGGCGGAGGTAATTTTGCGGACGATGCGCCAAAAAAATCCGCCGCTGCGCGTGGCCGGGACGCCGGATGCGCACCTGTTCGGACTGCTGCGCCGTTTCCTGCCGCGCGGTCTCTACCACCGCTTGCTCTACGGCCGGCTGCCGGAGGTGAAAATCTGGGGCGGCGCGTGCGAAGTGCCGGGGGCGGCCGGGGCGAAGCCGAACTCATCAGCGAAGATCAGCGCAGATTAGCGGTTCAAAATTTTTGCCGTCTCGTATAAACCTTCGCCGATGACTCTCGCGCAGGCCAAAGCCCGCCACGCCGAACTCGCCGCGGAAATCCGCCGGCACGATCATCTTTATTACGTCCTCGCGCAGCCCGCCATCAGCGACCGCGAATACGACGCGCGCTACCGCGAACTGCTCGATCTGGAGCAGGCGCATCCCGAACTCACCACGCCCGACTCGCCGAGCCAGCGCGTCGGCGGCGCGCCCGTGAGCGAATTCAAATCCGTCCGCCACGCCGTGCCGATGATGAGCCTCGACAACACCTACTCGGCGGAAGAGGTGCGCGAATTTGTCGCGCGCGTCGAGCGATTGCTGCCGGGCGAAAAACTGGAATGGGTCGTCGAGCCGAAGGTGGACGGCCTCGCCGTGAGCCTGCGTTACGAGCACGGCGTGCTCGCCGTCGGCTGCACGCGCGGGGACGGCACACACGGCGACGACATCACCGCAAATCTGAAAACGATCCGGAGCATTCCGCTGCGACTCGGAGCGCGGGGCTCCGGCCCGGCGATTGTTGAAATCCGCGGCGAAGTTTTCATGACCAAGGCCGGCTTCAAGAAGTTGAACGCCGAACGCGCGGCGGCCGGCGAGGAGACCTTCGTCAATCCGCGCAACTCCGCCGCCGGCTCGCTCAAGCAGCTCGACCCGAAACTCACCGCGAAGCGTCCGCTCGACATGATCCTCTATGGCCTCGGCGAGGTGCGCTTCGGAGCGCCGAGCACCGGCTCGGCAGGTTCAACAACGGAGGGGCGTGCCGAGCCGGTGCTCGGCGCTCCGAAGACGCAGTTGGAGATGCTCACCTGGCTCAAATCCCTCGGCTGCAAGACGCCGGAGAAGATCTGGCTCTGCCGCAGCGCCGACGAGCTGCTCGAAGCCATCGCCGCGCTCGACAAGATCCGCCACAACTTCGCCTACGAGACGGATGGCGCCGTCATCAAGCTCAACTCCTTTGCGCAGCGCGAGCGTTGCGGCGCGACCGCGAAGGCGCCGCGCTGGGCGATGGCCTACAAATACGCCGCCGAACAGGCCGAGACGAAACTCAACGCCATCACCATCCAGGTCGGCCGCACCGGCGCGCTCACGCCCGTCGCCGAGTTGGAGCCGGTGTTCGTCGGCGGCAGCACGGTGGGCCGCGCGACGCTGCACAATGAGGAGGAGCTTCGCCGCAAGGACATCCGCGTCGGCGACACGGTGGTGATCGAGAAGGCGGGCGAGGTGATCCCCGCCGTCGTGCGCGTCGTGACCGAGAAGCGCACGGGCAAGGAACACGAATTTCATTTTCCCAAGACGTGTCCCGAGTGCGGCTCGAAAATTTCGCGCGAGTCCATCAGCGGTGAGGAGATGGTCGTGTGGCGCTGCGTGAATCCGGATTGCCCGGCGAAAGTCCGCGGCCGGCTGGAGCATTGGTGCTCGCGCGGCGCGATGGACATCGAGGGCGGCGGCGAAGTGCTCGTGACCCAGCTCGTGAAAGCCGGCCTCGCGCACGACGTGTCGGACCTTTACCGCCTCAAGCTGGATGCGGTCGCCGCGCTGGAGCGGATGGGCGAGAAGTCCGCGAAGAATTTTCTCGAAGGCGTCGAGGCGAGCAAGGCGCGCGACCTGTGGCGGCTGCTCTTCGGCCTCGGCATTCTGCACGTCGGCGCGGGCGTGGCGAAGGCATTGGCGAAGGCGTTTCCCTCGCTCGACGACCTCGCCGGGTGCGGCCAGCAGCAGCTCGCCGAGGTCGAGGACGTGGGCGAAGTCATCGCCGCGAGCGTCGAGCAATGGTTCGGCGACCCGGACAACCGCAAGCTCATCGAGCGCCTGCGCAAGGCGGGGCTGACCTTCCAATCCTCGACACACAATCCCGCCGCGAAGCTCGGCCCGTTCGCGGGGAAAACTTTTGTGCTGACCGGCACCTTGCCGACGCTGAAACGCGAGGAGGCCGTGGCGAAGATCGAATCCCTCGGCGGCAAGGTGAGCGGCAGCGTGAGCAAGAAGACGGATTACGTGGTCGCGGGCACGGAAGCCGGCTCGAAGCTCGACAAGGCGCAGCAGCTTGGCGTGAAGATCATTGATGAGGCGGAGTTGGTGCGCATGACCAAGTCGCAGTGAAGCGGCCCGCCCGCCTTACGGATTACTTCTTACTCCTTACGACATTGCCCTTTGAATCCCGTTCCCGTGAACTCCGTCCCACTCTGCCCATGAAACTGAACCGTCTCCTCCTCCTCGCCGCGTTGCTCGCCGCCGTGTCCGCGCGCGCGGATGTCCGGCTGCCCAATCTTTTCACCGACCACATGGTCCTCCAGCAGGGCCTCAAGGCGCCCGTGTGGGGGTGGGCCGATGATGGCGAAAAAGTCACGGTCGAGTTCAAGGGGCAGAAAATTTCCACCGTCGCGAAGGGCGGCCGGTGGCAGGTCGCGCTCGCCAAGCTCAAGGCCGACGCGAAACCCGCCACGCTCAAGGTCAGCGGAAAAAATTCCGTCGAGGTGAAGGACGTGGTCGTCGGCGAAGTGTGGGTCGCGAGCGGGCAATCGAACATGGAGTTCGCCTTGAAGAGTTCGCACAACTCCACCAACGACATCGCGGCCGCGGCGAATCCGCTCCTCCGCCTGTTCCACGTGCCCAAGCTCAAGGCCAACGCGCCGACGAACAACATTCCCACCACCTGGGCCGTCGCCTCGCCGGAGACGGTGCCGGGCATCACGGCGGTGGGTTATTACTTCGCGCGCGATTTGCAAAAGGCGCTCGGCGTGCCGGTGGGTTTGATTCAAAGCGACTGGGGCGGCTCGCCCGCCGAGGTGTGGATGAGCGAGGCGGCGCTGACGACGAACCCGGAATACAAGCGCGACATCTTCGACGCCTATGGCGACGCGTTGAAAAAATATCGGGGCCAAAAGGCGGCCTACGACCAGGAGCTGGCCGCGTTGAAGGCCGCCAAAAATCTGGACGAGCTGAAGAAGATCAAACCACCGCGCGAGCCGTGGAAGCCGACGGAACTCTACAACGGCATGATCGCGCCGCTGATTCCCTACGCGATCAAGGGCGCGATCTGGTATCAGGGCGAGTCCAACGCCAACCGCGCCGAGCAGTATCGCCGGCTCTTCGCCGACATGATCCGCAACTGGCGCGGCGACTGGGGCCAGGGCGATTTCACCTTCCTCGCCGTGCAGCTCGCGCCGCACCACAAGATCGAGGCGGAGCCGAAGGATTGTTCGTGGGCCGAGTTGCGCGAGGCGCAGCAGCTCATCGGCAAGGTTTTGAAAAATGCCGGCACGGTGGTCATCAACGACGTCGGCGACGAGGCGGACATCCATCCAAAAAAGAAGCGGCCCGTCGGCGAGCGGCTCGCGATTGCGGCGCGCGGCATCGCTTACGGACAGAAGATCACCTACAGCGGACCGGCGTATCGCAGCGTCAAATTCAGCGGTGCCGACGCGACAATCAGCTTTGATCACGTGGGCAAGGGACTCGAAGCGCGCGGCGGCGAGCTCACCGGCTTCGCGATTTGCGGCGCGGATAAGAAATGGGTCTGGGCCAGGGCGGAGATTCGCGGCGGCAAGATCGTCGTGAGCAACGCGCAGGTGACGAAGCCCGTGGCGGTGCGTTACGGCTGGGCGGATTTTCCGGTGGTCAACCTGTGGAACAAGGACGGGCTGATGGCCTCGCCGTTCCGCACGGATGATTTCCCGCTGACGACGGCGAAGTTACCCCCGGCGACCAAGCCGGCGGTGAAGAAGTAAATCGCGAGAAGGGCCGGTGGGTGAGGGAACGAAAACACGCCGACACGGAATGCCGCCGGGCCCCACGGAACCGCCGTCACGAGTCGGGCAGTTGCTTCAGGTTGAAGCGCTCGCGCAGTTTCTTGCGCAGCTCCTCGCGCATCTGCTCCTGAACTTTCTTCTGCTCGTCCGTCAGCAGCGGGGTCATTTGCTCGTCCAGGTGGCGCATGATGCCGACGTGTGTGCGGATCGCCTGCTCCATCGCCTGCTTCCATTCCTGACGGCCCTCCTCGATGGCGGGGCGCATATTCTCGACCTGATCGGGAGTCAGCTTGAGCCGGTGGCGGTAACTTTCCACCAAGCTCGCGGGCCAGTGTTCGGGATTGAGATTGCGGTCGGCGACGGACTTCACCACGCGCACGGTGAGCACCGCGCCGGTGACGATGCCGGCGAGAAAAATCGCGACAAGGCTGAGGATGACTTTCCAGTTGCGCATGGTTCACTCCGCCATTTGCGCCACGACTTCGACCGCGCGCGTCGGATCGTTGGTGAACTGGTCCTCCACCACTTGGTAGTTCACGCCGACGCAGATGAGCATCACCGTCACCGCCACCGCGAGCGAGCGCATGGAGAGAAGTTCCCAGACTGAGGGCTGCGGTTTGCCGCCCGCGAGCCAGCGCGCGACCACCCGGGTGCTGAAGCCAAACGGCGCGCCGGGGTCGGGCACGGGCGTCTGCTTCGCCGCGGTCACCAGTTTTTTCCAAAGGTTGTCTGCGTTGTTCATTTCAGTCTGCCTTTCTCAAGGTCTTCCAAATGTTTTCTCAATTTCCGTCGCGCCCGGAACGCGCGCACTTTGATCAGCGTCTCGTTCCAGCCGGTCAGCTTGCGGATTTCCGCGAGCGTCATTTCTTCCAGGTCCAGCAGCGTGATCACCAGCCGGTCCTGCGGACTCAGGCATTCCAGCAACCGCGTCACGATTTCCTTCGCCGCCAGCGCCTGCGCCGGATGCGGCACGTTTGCGCTCGTGATCACTGCGTCGAGCATTTCCGCTTCCGTCTCCGTCAAGTCGGCCCACCGCAACTCAGGCCGCCGCTTCTGCGCCCGCAACTGGTCCAGGCACGTCGTCACCGCGACGCGCGCCACCCAGTGCTCGAACGGCACGCTGCCGCGAAACTGACCCAGCCGCTCGAAGACTTTCAGAAAAATGTCCTGCGCCAGGTCTTCTTCCGCCACGCGCCGCGGCAGGTGCGACCGGACGATCTTCAGCACGAGCGGATGCAGGTGCTCGACGAGCGCGCGCGCCGCCGCCTCGTCGCGCCCGCGGACGCGCTCGACGCACGCCGCGACATCAAGGCCGGCTTCAGCCATGGCGGTCTGACATTCGTTTCCGACGCATACGGTGACGCTCTTCGAGGTCTTGGGTTACAGCGCGAGGGGTGAAGAAACAAGCGTCAAGCGGGGCCGGCCGGCACCGGTTGGCATTGCCAAAATCGAAATTTAAGCTTGAGCCTGCGCGCGCGGCGGTTTCTTTTCGGCTCCATCATTGCGCTGCTCGCGGCCAACAAAACACGAATCATCACCGAACACCTCACGTCCAAGCGAATCATGAAACCCATCCAACTCTTCGCGCTCACCGCCGTCGCCGCCCTGTTCTTCACCGGATGCGAAACGGTTCCCTCCACACCCGGCGAGATCGGACGCGAGACCGGCTTCGTCAGCCTGTTCAATGGCAAGGACCTCACCGGCTGGACGCTCGTCGGCAAAAAGGGCGACGGCTACGGCGTGAAGGACGGCGTGATTTATTGCGCGAAGGGCGGCGGCGGAAATCTGCTGACCGACAAGGAATTTTCCAACTTCATCCTCCGCTTCGAGTTCAAGCTCGAGTCCGCCGCGAACAACGGCATGGGCATCCGCGCGCCGCTCACGGACAAGTCCATCGCCTATGAGGGCATGGAGATTCAGATTCTCGACTACGCCTACGACAAGCCGATCCGGCCCGAGCAATATCACGGCTCCATTTACGATCTCGTCGCGGCGAAGCGCGGCGCGCTCAAGCCGGCCGGCAACTGGAACGTCGAGGAAATCCGCGCCGACGGCCGCCACATCAAGGTCACGCTCAACGGCGAGGTCATCGTGGACGCCGACCTCAACAGCATCACCGATCCCGAAAAACTTTTGAAACATCCTGGGCTGTTCCGCGAGCGCGGGCGCATCGGCTTTCTCGGGCACAATGACTACTGCGAGTTTCGCGCGCTGCGCATCAAGGAACTTCCCGACCGCGGCTCGGCCAGCGATCCGCTCGGCGACCGGAACATCGCGCCGCCCGGCTTCACGCGCCTCTTCGACGGCCTGACGCTGACTGGTTGGAAGGGATTGCTCGCGCCCAAGAACGACAACCCGGTCAAGCGTGCGCTCCTTTCAAAGGAACAACTCGCCGCCGAGCAGGCCAAGGCCGATGCGCTAATGCAAAAGGACTGGCGCGTCGAGAACCACACGCTGGCGTATCGCGGCAGCAGCTTCAACAACCTCGTCACCGCGCGCGACTACGCGAACTTCGAAATGTTCTGCGACTGGCGCATCGAGAAGGACAGCGACAGCGGGCTTTATCTGCGCGGCACGCCGCAGGTGCAGATTTGGGACACGCTCACCAGCGCGACAAGTAAGACCGGCACCAGCCCGAACCAGGTCGGCTCCGGCGGCCTCTACAACAACAAGAAGGCCGAGTCCAAGCCGCTGCTGCGCGCCGATCACCTGACCGGCGAGTGGAACCGATTCCACATCGTGATGGTGGGCGACAAGGTGACGGTGTGGTTGAACAACGACCTTGTGGTGCGCAACACGCCGCTGGAAAATTATTGGGCGCCCGGCACGCCGCTGTTCGAGACGGGCTCGATCGAGTTGCAGGCGCACAAGACGCCGGTGTGGTTCAAGAATCTCTACCTCCGCGAACTGCCGAAGGCGGCGGCCGCGACGAAGTAGCCAGCGGTGGGCTCCACTTTTGACTGACGCAAAACCTTGAACTTGGAACACGCGCCCGCGGGCGCAGTTTTCGGTTCAAGGTTTTTGCTTCCCTTTGCGTCAGTGAACAGTGAAACAACCCGCATGAACTCCACTCGCCGCCAGTTCCTCCACACCTCCGCCCTCGCCACTGCCTGGACCGTTTTCTGGGGCGGCTGCCAGACGGCCACGAGCGGACGCCGCATCATTGGCGCGAACGACCGTTTGAACATCGGCTGCATCGGCACCGCCAACCGCGCCGCGTCCGACATCGCCGGCGTGAAGAGCCAGAACATTGTCGCGCTGTGCGATGTGGATGAAAGTTTTCTCGCGTCAAAGTCGAAGGAGTTTCCGTCGGCGAAGACCTACCGCGATTTCCGCCGGCTGCTGGAGCAGAAGGACATTGATGCCGTCACCGTCGGCACGCCGGACCACACGCACGCGGTCGCGGCCGTCGCGGCGCTGCGCAGCGGGCGTCACGTTTATTGTGAGAAGCCGCTCACGCGCACGGTCTCCGAGGCGCGCATCGTGCGAAACACCGCGCGCCAGCATCCGCGGCTCGCGACGCAGATGGGCAACCAGATTCACGCGAGCGCGAACTACCGCCGCGTGGTCGAGCTCGTGCAGAGCGGCGCCATCGGGCCGGTGAAAGAAGTCCACGTTTGGTCCGCGTCCACCTACGGGCACCTCGAGTATCCGAAGGAATTTCCGACGCCGCCGCCCGCAAACCTCGACTGGGATCTCTGGCTCGGGCCCGTGACGCCCAAGCCGTATCACCCGGACTTCGCGCCGTTCAAATGGCGCAACTGGTGGGCGTTCGGCGGCGGCTCGCTCGCAGATTTCGGCTGCCACTACATGGACCTCCCGCACTGGGCGCTCGAACTGCGCGGCCCGCTCACCGTCGAGGCCGTCAAGGGTCCGCAGCCCGCGGACAAGGAGCGGCCGCCCGTCGAGCTCGTGGTGAAATACGAGTATCCCGCGCGCGGCGCGAAGCCGCCGGTCACGCTCTTCTGGTATCAGGGCGGCGGGCGCGCGCCGATGTTGCCGGAAAAGTTCGTGAAAAATTTTCGCGCCGGCGTGCTCTTCATCGGCGCGAAGGGAATGCTGCTTTCGGATTACGGCGCGCATCACTTGTTTCCCGAGCAAAACTTTATCGGCGTCGACGCGCCCAAGCCGTGGATTCCCGATTCCATCGGCCATCACGAGGAATGGATTCTCGCGTGCAAGACCGGCACCGCGACGTTGAGCAACTTCGAATATGCCGGCGCGCTCAGCGAAGCCGTGCTGCTCGGCAATGTCGCGCACCGCGCCGGCTGCAAACTGGAATGGGACGCCGCGCCGGCGCGCGTGAAGAACTGCCCGGCGGCGGAGGAGTTCGTCCAGCACCACTACCGCAAGGGCTGGAAAATCTGACGGCCCTCAGCTCGCCCGGCTCTGACGCCATTTGTCGAGTCCCACCGCGAGGATGATGACGAGGCCGATGATGATTTCCTGCATGTAGGTCGGCCAGCCCATCTGCTGCGAGCCGTTGCGGAGCACGGCCATGATGAGCGCGCCGATCATCGAGCCGATCACGCTGCCGCTTCCACCGCTCAGGCTGGCTCCTCCGATCACGACGGCCGCGATGGTGTCGAGTTCCACGCCGATGGCCACGCTCGGATCGCCCTGCCGCAGCCGCGAGAGCTGCATCAGGCCGGCGACGCCGAAGAAAAATCCCGCCACGCCGTAGATCGCGAACTTGATCACACCCACACGCACGCCGGAGAAGCGCGCGGCCGTTTCGTTCGAGCCGATGGCGAAGGCGTAACGGCCGAACACCGTCTGCCGCATCAATACCGCCATCATGATCGCGAGCACGGCCACGATCCACACGCCGATGGGGAGCGTGCCGCCGGAGGCCATGAGGTCATTGATGGGTGAGGCCGGAAAATTGACGGTCTGATTTCCGCCGAGCCACTTTGCCGAACCACGCGCGACGCCGAGCATCCCGAGCGTGACGATGAACGGCATCATGCGCAGCCCGCCGATGATCGCGCCGTTGAGCAGGCCGATGCCCGCGCCCGCGAGCACCGTGGCGGTCGCGGCGGCAACGGGACTCGCGCCTTTCAAAATCAAAGTCGCGCCGAGCACGCCGCTGAACGCGATCGCCGAACCGACGCTGAGGTCAATGCCGCCGCTCACGATGATGAGCGTCATCCCCAGCGCCGCGATGGCGACGACGACGGTCTGCGTGAGGATGATTTTGAAATTGCCGGTGGAGAGGAACACCTCGCGCACCTCGGCGTTGAGCGAGAAGAGGCCGGTGACCAGCGCGAGGCCGAGGAAGGGGCCGAGGGCGTTGAGGAGCTTGCGCCAGTTCATGCAACGGCGCTCACTCGTTGAGATATTTCTTGAGCGGCGGGAACAGCAGCTCGCTCATGTCGGAGTTGCCCATGTTCTCCTTCGTCACGAGGGCGACGCCGGTATCAATGCGCTTCTCGACGGGCTGGCCCTGGATTTGTTTCACCACGCTCATCACGCCGAGGTAGCCCATGCGCACCGGGTTCTGCACCACGAGCGCGTGGACCTCGCCCTTTTGGAGCGCCTCGACCGGCTGCGCACCCGCGTCGAAGCCCACCACCTTAACCACGCCGGCACGGCCGAGGTCGCGCAATGCCATCGTGATGCCGACGGTGATCGGCTCGCACGGCGCGAACATGCCGTCCACGTCCTTGCCGAAACGGTTCAGCACATTTTGCGCGGCCTGATACGCGGACTCGCGCGTGGCACCGGTGTATTGGTCGGAGGAAATGATCTGGATGCCGGGAAATTTCTTCATCGCGTCGAGGAAGCCGGCTTCGCGTTCCTCCGTGCTCGCGGAGCCGACCTGGTAACGCAGCAGGATGACCTTGCCCTTGCCGCCAAGCAGTTGGCCGAGTTGCTCGCCGCCCATCTGGCCGCCCTTGAGATTGTCCGTGGCAACGAAGCTCGCCTGCTTGTCCGACTTGATTCCCGAATCAATGATGACCACGGGAATCTTAGCGGCGACCGCGGACTCGACGGGCGCGACGAGCGCCGCGGAGTCCAGCGGCGCGAGCACGATGCCCGAGACTTTCCGGCCGATGAAATTTTCCACGACCTGGATTTGTTGGTCGCGGTCGTCTTCGCGCAACGGGCCTTTCCAGATGAGATTCACTTTCACGCCGCCCGCTTCGAGTTCGAGCTTCGCCTTCACCGCGCCCGCGTGGATGGATTTCCAAAACTCGTGCGTGGTGCCCTTGGGGATGACGGCGATGGTAAGGGTGCCGTCGTCAGATTTCTTCGAGCAACTGGTCGTGGCGAACAGTGCAAGGAGAAGCAGGGCGGCAATACGGGAGATGAACTTCGGTGCCATGCGCGGGAGGCTAGGCAACACGTTGTGTAATTTCAATCGTCTTGGCCGCAAAAACCTCATTGCCGCACGTTCGGGCATCGCCTAGCTTCGCCGCCGCTCGTGCGCGAGTAGCTCAACTGGATAGAGCGTCGGTCTCCGAAGCCGAAGGTTGTGGGTTCAACTCCCGCCTCGCGCACCATTTGGATCGCAACTTCCTTCTTCCCTTCCCGCCTCCGTTTCCTATCCTGCCGCCCCTGTTTCGGACCGAACCTTAACCTGAACACCTATGGCCGCTGATAATTCCGTCGTCGCAAAAGTCGAAGCCCCGCCGCTGACACCGCTCAACGTCAAGTCCCGCCTCGCGCCCACGCCCGCGCGTCCGCCCAAATACGGCATGACCGTGAAGAACGTCACCGGCCAGCCCGTCACCCTCGGCGATCCGCGCGCCACGCGCGCGCTCGTCGCGCTCATGGATGTCCACGCCGTCGTCGGCGGGGCGGCGTGTCATTGGGGCGGGCCGGCGGCGTTTGCGGAAATCAACGCGGCGATTCACGGCCTGATGTTTGCCACGACGGGGCGGCAGTGGCACGAGGCGTTCAATTTCGTCAATGACGCCGGCCACGCCGAGAACGGCATCTACGCGCTGCGCGCCAATTACGGCTTCGACAACCTGACCTTCGATGACCTCAAGGGTTTTCGCAGCATCAAGTCCAAGCTCACTGGGCACGGCGAGTCGCACATCAATCCCGCCGGCGTGCTCCTGAGCAACGGCCCGCTCTCCTCCGCGCTCCCGCAGGCGCAGGGCCTGGCCATCGGCGACCAGCTCGCGAAGCGCGACCGCCTGACGTTCTGCGTCGTGAGCGACGGCGCGAGCATGGAAGGCGAGGCGAAGGAGGCGTTCGCCGCGATCCCCGGACTCGCCGGCAAGGGCCGGATGAATCCGTTCGTGATGATTATTTCCGACAACGACACGAAGCTCTCCGGTCGCATCACGAAGGACGCCTTCTCGATGCAGCCGACCTTCGAGGCGCTCGACGATCTCGGCTGGGACGTGCGCAAGGTGGACAACGGCCACGATCTCCAGGCCGTTTATCTTGCACTCGAAAAAGCTGTCGTGGATGCGAAGGCGAATCCGACCAGGCCCGTCGCCATCTGGGCCAAGACGATCAAGGGCTACGGCGTGAAGAGCACGATGGAAAATTCCGCCGGCGGCCACGGCTTCCCGCTCGCCAACGGCGAGAAGATCATCGAGTTCGTCGCGGAAATTTACGGCGGCACCGTGCCGGACGATTTGGCGAACTGGGCGAAGTCGCTCCGCGCCGACTGGGAAAAGAAGGAGGCCGAGAAGAAAGCCAAGGCCGCCGCCGCTCCGGCTGCCGCCTCGCCCGCGGTGAAGAAGGACAAGGTGCAGGCCGGCCTCGCCAAGGGCGCCATCCGCGCCGCGCAGGAAGGGCTGCCCGTTTTTTCCGTCTCGTGCGACGTGCAAGGCTCAACCGGCATCAGCACTTTTCAGAAAGCGCTCGGGGACCGTTTCATCGAGGTCGGCATCGCCGAGGCGAACATGATCAGCACCGGCGCGGGCCTGAGCAAGTCGGGCTTCATTTCCATCGTGGACACGTTCGGCCAGTTCGGCGTGACCAAAGGCAATCTGCCGCTCACGATGGCCGCGCTCTCGCAGGCACCGGTGATCGCGATTTTTTCGCACATCGGTTTCCAAGACGCCGCCGACGGCGCGAGCCACGAGGCGACGACTTATTTCGCCGCCGTCTCCGCGATCCCGCACACCGTCGTCATCGCGCCGAGCTGCTCGGACGAGGCGGAGGCACTGATGTATGCCGCCATCAAGCGCCAGGGCGCCGACCGCGCTGCGGGCAAGGACGGCGAGAGCTACATCTTCTTCGTCGGCCGCGAAAATTATCCGCTCGCGTGGCTCGAAGGCGCGACCTATCCGTGGGGCAAGGCGCAGGTCACGCAGCAAGGCAGCGACGTGGTGCTCATCGGTTGCGGCACGCTGTTCAGCAAGGCGGTCGAGGCCGGAAAAATTCTCGCGGCCAAGGGCGTGAAGGCGACGGTCATCAACAACCCGTTCGTGAATCGCGTGGACCTCGACACCATCGGGCCGCTCGTGAAGGCGTGCGGCAAGGTCGTGACCATCGAGGATCACCAGATCGTCTGCGGCATGGGCTCGCAGATTTCACACGCGCTCTCGACCTCGGGCATCGCGCACGTGGCGAAGTCGCTCGGCATTGACGACGAGTTTGGCCAGAGCGCCTATGTGGCCGAGCACCTCTACGAGAAGCACGGACTCACCGGCCCGAAGATGGCCGAGGCCGCGCTGGCCCTGCTCGGAAAGTGACGGGGAGCGCACTGAGCTGACGCTTGAGTTTCAGTCGGCCCGCGTCCGGGAAACCGGGCGCGGGATTTTTCTTTTCCACGCCGGCCCCGGCTTCAGCGGATGGCCTGCGCATTGCTCTTATCTGCGGTTATGAGCGCGATTCTTAAACTCGCAAAGGCCGGCCTCTTCGTGGCGGCGTTGCTGTTCACCTTTGCTTTCACCGCATTGGCCCAGACGCCCACGGCGAATCGTTGCGAAAGCTGCGGCAAAGTTTTCGCCACGGACGGACACTACGCCCACGACCTCGTCCGCGACCGCGACCGACTCGTGTGCCAGGCGTGTTCACTGCTCACGATCAATTGCGCCGCGTGCAACATGCCCGTGGGGGAAAAAAATCCGAAGCGACTGCCGGACGGCCGGACTTATTGCGCGACCGACGCGCGGAACCTCGTGCTCGACCAGCGCGAGGCTGACCATCTCTTCCACGAGGTGAAGCGCGACGTCGCCCGCCTGCTCGGCGAGTGGCTGCCCGTGCCGGACGCCAATATCACGTTCATCCTCGCCGACAAGGACGAGTTTCTCCGTTACTTCGCCGAGTTGAAGAATCCGATCCACGATCCGCATCTCGTGCTCGGGATCACGCGCACGTTTCGGATCAACGGCGGCCCCATCCAGCACGCCATCATCGTGCTCAACGGACTCGTGCCCGCGCAGTTCACGGCGACCGCGGCGCACGAGCTGGGTCACGCATGGATGCACGAGCGCACGCCCGCGCTGCGGACGCTGAACAGCGACACGCTCGAGGGCTTCTGCGAACTCGTCGCGTGGAAGGTGCTCGACGGGCGGCACGAGGAGAGTGAAAAGAAACGCCTCCTCGCCAGCACCTACACGCACAGCCAGATCCAGTCGCTCATCGCCGCCGAGCAGCGCTACCGTTTCTTCCGCGTCATCGAATGGGTGCAGAACGGTGCCGACACCTGGCTCGATCCCGATCCCCGGCGGGCCGAGCGCCTGCTGGTGATGCGCGAGGCCGCGCCGGCACCCGTGGCGCAACCGTTGTCCGCGCCCGCGGTCGCGTCCGCGCCGGACACGCTGTTGCTCCGCGGCATCCTCGGCACCGCGAAGGGCGGCCGCGTGGCGCTCGTCAACGACGGCACCTTCGCGCCGGGCGACAAGCTCAAGGTCCGCCTCGGCGAGGGCAAGGTGGCGGTGGAATGTCTGGAGATCCGCGAGCAGTCCGTGCTGCTGGCCGTGGGCGAGAGCGGGGAGCGGCAGGAACTTTTCCTGAAGAAGAAATGACGAATGCCGAATGGCGTGCCCGGCGCGTCAGCCCGGCCATTCGGCATTCGTCATTTTCAATTCGGCACCCAGCCCTTGCCCGGGATGAATTCGCGGCTGCCCGATTTGGATTTGCAGCTGACGGCTCCGAGGACGAGCGCGGCGAGGAGGATCAGGAGGGAAAACATTTTCATGCGGTGAACCTAAACGAGATTGCGACGGCGGCAAGCCTGTAGCAGATTCCGGCCGACGGTTCACATGGCCAAGTCAACCAAATCGCTCAAGGGGCAGCTCCTCCTCGATGGCGGAAAGCTGGCCGGCTCCTTTTTCCACCGCGCCGTGGTGCTCGTGTGCGAGCACAACGCCGAGGGTGCCTTCGGCCTCGTGCTCAACCGCGCCACGGGAAAAAAAGTCGGCGACGCGCTCACCGCCGACCTGCGCGACCAGCTCAAGCACGCGGATCTTTTCCTCGGCGGCCCGGTGCAAAGCACCGCGTTGAGCTACCTGCACGCGGACCAGTTCCTCCCCGACGCCAACGTGCTGCCCAACCTCGCGCTCGGCCACTCGCTCGACGAACTGGTGGACCTCGGCGAGAATTTTTCCGCGACGCAGCAGGTGAAAATTTTCGCCGGCTACGCGGGCTGGAGCGCGGGCCAGCTCGATGAGGAAATGAAACGCGGCTCGTGGCTCACGCACGCGGCGAAGCTCGAGCACGTCTTCGATCCGCAGCCCGCGACGCTCTGGCGGCGCATCGTCCGGCGCAAGGGTTGGGAATACAAACTCCTCTCCGACGGGCCGGAGGACATTTCGTGCAACTGACCGGGGCCGGAGCGCGGAGCTCCAGCTCCGCGCGAAACGGGGACCGGGGAAACATTTTCCAACGCGCAGAGCGGGAGCTCTGCGCCCCGAAGGAGCGATGAGCCTCGATGCATCCCTGCTCTTCGGCAGCGCGTGGCTCGCGCTGTTCCTGGCCGCGGCGGGAGAATCGTGGCGCCGGCCGCGCACGCACGACCTCGCTCGCGTCCTGTGGACGCTCGGCGGCCTCGCCCTGGTGCTGCATCTTGTTTTCGCGTTTCAATTCCGCCACCACTGGAGTCACGCCGCCGCGGTGGCGGACACGGCGCGGCAGACGCGCGAGTTCACCGGCCTCGACTGGGGCGGCGGCGTGTGGGTGAATTATTTTTTCGCCGCGCTGTGGCTCGCTGACGCGGCGTGGTGGTGGCTGCGGCCTGAATCATTTGCGGATGCCCGCCGCTGGCTGCTGCTCACGCGGCTCTTCTTCCTATTCATGTGGCTCAACGCCACCGTCATCTTCGTGAGCGGGCCGCAACGCTGGCTCGGGCTGACGGTTTGCGCCGCCGCCGTGCTCGCGCGCTACGGCGCGAGGCGGATGCGGTAGTTGCGCGCCGTCACGCCCAGGCCGCCGGTGAGCGTGCCGGTGTCCACGAACTGGCTCACGCCCGCGGACGGGTTGGTGAAGGTCGCGCCGTTCACCGGGTTCCACACCGCGAGGTCGTTCGAGAATTCCACGGTGTAATTTTTTCCGCCCACCGACTGGAACTGGAGCGCGATCTGGCCGCCGCCGTTCAGCGTGATGGAGAGGATGCGCAAGGAGCTCCCCGGATTGTTCGGATCGGTCCCCGCCGCGATCTCCTGCAAGTCGCCCTGCCCGTCGCCGTCGGTGTCCACGTATTGCGCGCCGTTGAGCACGAGGTTGTTGTCGTAGCTCACGTGGAAGCTGGCGAGGTTGTTGGCGAGGTTCACGCGCCCGCCGTTGACGGCGTTGTTGAAGATGCCCGACGAGGTGTTGAATTTAACCAGCGTGAAGGCGTCGCCGGGCGCGGGCAGGAAATTGTTGATGAGCGAGAGCGAGAGCGTGCCGGCGAACTGGACGAAGTTGGTGACGACCACCTGGTCGTATTCGTTGGTCGCGATCAGCCCGCCCAGCTCGAAGGTCATGGTCGAGCTGGCGCCGAGGCGGAGGCTGCCCTCGATGCGGAGCGAGCCGGGGGACGCGCCGGGGCCGAGGGTGCCGAAGTTGGTGAGCGCGCCGAAGATCGTGCCGTTGCCGGCGAGCGTGGCGTTGCTGCGGACGACGAGGCCGTTGGAGAAAACGTGGCCGTTGGTGCCGAGCAGGTTCATCAGCGCGACGTTCGTGCCGTTGCCCACGAAGAAGGTTTGCGCGTTGTTGACCTGCGTGGTGCGCACGTTGAGCGTGCCGCCGGAGAAGTTGAAGACGCTCGACCCGCCGTTGGTCACGCGGAGCTGGTTGGCGGTCACGGAGCCGGCGAGCAGGTTCAGCGTTCCCTGGCCGTTTTGCCCAACGGTCAGCGTGGTGGTCTCGCCATTGACATTGGTGCCGCGCAGCGCGCCGCCGTCCACGGTGAGCACGTTGTTCAACGAGCCCGCCGACGCGCCGAGCGTGTAGCCACCCGATGTCACCACGCCGTTGCTCTCGACGGTCAGGCGGTTGCCGGAGCCGGAGCCGCCGATGAGTATCCCGGAGAGGTTGCTCAACAGCGAGCCGGCCCCGGTGACGAGCACCGCGTTGTTGCTGCCCGTGGCGGACGTGCCCACGTTGATCGCGCCCGCGACGAACGCCTGCCCGCCGTCCGCGATGGTGAACTGGTTGTTGGCGCCATTGCCGACGAGGAGATTGCCGCCATTGGTCCACAACGAGCCCGGCCCGGTGACCAGCACCGAATTGGAGGCGCCGCCGCCCGCGCTGATGGTGCCGCCCGAGGGGCTGCTCACGAAGCCGCCCGCCGAAATGACGGCGCGGTTGTTCGTGCCGAACGTGCCCACGTCCAGAGCGTCGGTCGTCACCCGCGTGCCGGCACCAGTAACGACGAGGAGGTTGCTGACGGCAAAGGAGTTTCCGGTGCCCACGGTGATTCCGCCGGAGGTGAAAAAATTCGCGCCATTGCTGACGAGCAACTGATTGTCCCGCGTCCCGAAACCGACCCGGATGGATCCCGCGTTGGTCCAGAACGTGCCGGGGCCGCTGACGATCAGCCGGCCGATCGCGTTCAGATTGCCGCCGACGTCCACATTGGTCGCGACCCGGTTGCTGCCGCCCAGCACGAGCCACGTGGCCGTCTGGCCCGGCGTCAGGCCGATGACAAACGTGCCGGACGGCGCCACGATCGTCGAGTTGCTCAACGTCGTGAGCGTGCCGTGGTTGAAAATGAAGGATGAGTTGGTGAAGCCGGGGCCGTTGTTCGTGACCGTCAGCTTCGAGGTCAGGATGATCCCGCCGTTGAGCGTAAGGCTGCCGCCGCCGTCGCGGCCGACGACGAGGTCGTTCAACGCGCCCGCCGCGTTGGTGCCGGTGAGCGAGCCGCCCGCCACGATCACTTGATTGTTCGTCGCGCCCGTCTGGCTGCCGATGACGAGGTCGCCGGCGGCCACCTGGCCCGAATTGCTGACGACGAGCACGTTGCCCGCGCCGATGGCACCGACCGTCAACGTGCCGCTGTTGGTCCACAGCGAGCCGGTGCCGTCCACCGCGGCGGAGTTGCTCGCACCCGACGAGCCAACGGTCGCCACGGCGGTGATGACCGTCGCGCCGTTCGAGACAAGCAGGCGGTTGCCATTTCCGAAACTTGAGGCGCCGACGGTGAAGGACGCGGCGTTGCTCCACAGCGAACCGGCGCCGGTCACCAGGGCGACGTTGCTGACCGACGCGTTGCCGAGGGTCGCCACGCCGGCACTGAAAAACGCGCCGCCCCCGGCAACCGTGAATTGGTTGAGGCCGCCGGGCCCGCCAATGACGGGGCCGCCGGCGCCCACGCGCAGCGCCGAGCCACCGCCCGTCACGGTGAGCAAGTGGTTGCTCGACGCGGCGCTGCCGCCCATCAGCAACGAAAGCGTATCGACCACGCCGCCGTTGGTGATGAGCAACTGGCCGCCGGAACCGGTGTTGCCGACGGTCAGTTGGCTCTGGTTCGTCACGCGCGAGCCCGGGCCGTCCACAATCGCGGAATGACCCGAGCCGCTGACGCCGACGGAGACGTTGACGCTGGCCAGCAAGCCGCCGGCCAGCACTTGCAACTGGCCGTTGGATCCCGAGCCGGAACCGCCGACGCTGAAGGTCGTCAGATTGCTCCATACCGAGCCGGCGCCGGTGATGATCGCGGAATTTCCGGAAGCCGTGGCATTCAGGCTCAGCGTCGCGTTGGAACTGAAGACCGCGCCGCCGTTCGTCACGAGCACGAGGCTGTTCGATCCGTTGAAACCGACCGTCACGCCGCCGGAGTTGGACCACACCGTCGCCGCGCCGTCCACGATCACGCGGCCCGCGGTGCCGGCGGCGTTGCCGAGGATCGTGTCGCCGCCGAGCGTGCGGACGGAGTTCAACCCGCCGTTGATCCGCCACTCGGCGTTGGTCCCGGCGGTCTGGCCGATGAGAAAATTTCCCGCCGCGACGATGGCCGAGTTGCTCAAGGTCGTGAGCGTGCCGTGGTTGAAGTTGAAAATTGAATTGGTCACGCCCGCCCCGACGTTCGTCACCACCAACTGGTCGGCGAGGATCGTGCCGCCGCTGAGCGTGAGGAAGCCGCGGTCGAGCTGGCCGACGTTGAGTGAGGTGGTGTGCGCCGCGTTGGTGGCGGTGAGCGCGCCGCCGGACACGAGCACGGCGTTGTTCGATGCGCCCGCGAAACCGCTGATGGTGAGCCCGGCGGTGACGACCGCTCCGTTGCTGACCACCTGGAGCACATTGGTCGCGCCGTTGCGGCCGACGAAGAGCGTGCCCGAATTGCTCAACCCTGAGCCGGCGCCGGAGACGAGCACGAGATTGCTGTTCGCGCCGGAGTTTTGCCCGAGGCTCAGGCCGGCCGAGTTGACCTGCCCGCCGGCGGTGACGTTGAGCTGGTTGCCGACCGTGAAGCTGCCGACCTCAAGGCTCACGTTCGTCGTCCCGAGGGTGGAGCCGGCACCCGTCACGTTCACCACGCCCAGGCCGCTTCCCAAGCCGATGCTGACGGCCTTCACCGACACCGTCGCGCCGTTGCTGAGGTTCAACGTGCCGCGTCCGCCGCTGCCGACTTCGAGGTTGGTCAGCACATTCCACAACGCGCTGACCCCGGCGACGTTGACCGCGCCCGTGCCACTGTTCGCGCCGATGCGGACGGGCAGCACCCCCGTGCCGCCCGTGCCGGTGATGGTGTGCGTGCCGCCCTCAAGATTGAGGGTGAAAAAATTCCCGGCCCCCGTGCCGAGGTCGAAGCGCTGGTTGAACGTCGTGGCGATTTGCGAGCCTTGGAGGGTGAGCGAGCCATTGGTCAGGCCGAGGATCGAGTTGGTGAGCGACGCCGTGTTGTTCGTCGCGCGCAGAATGTCGGCGGTCACGCTGCCGCCGTTGATCCCGAGCGTGCCCACGTTGCCAAGGCCGACGTTGAGCACGCCATTGGTCACGGTCACGGAGCCGCCGCTGGTCACCGTGACGGAGTTGTTCGAGCCGAGCGAACCGGAGCTGATGGTCAGTCCGCCCGTCACGAGTGCGCCGTTGCTCTCGACAAGGATGCGGTTGGCCGAGCCGCTGACGCCGACGGAGAAGGAAGCGCCGGTGTTGGTCCAACCCGACCCCGCGCCGGTGATGACGGCGCGATTGTTGTCCCCGGCGGTGTTGATGCCGATCTGGACCGAACCCGAGACGAGGCCCCCGCCGTTGGAGATCAGGAGCGTGTTGTTGGTGCTGATATTGCCGAGGTTGAAGGAACCGCTGTTGCTCCACAATGAGCCTGCGCCGGTGATGATCGCGAGGCTGTTGGAAGCGGTGCCCGAGTTGCCGACGATGCCGCCCCCCGTGAACGCCCGCCCGCCGTTGGTGAGGATGAGCACGTTGTCCGAACCGGCGTCGCCCAATGTCAGCGTGCCCGGCGTGCGGAGTGCCGAGCCGCTGCCATCCACCACCACGCGGTTGCTGGTCGAACCAGAGAGGTCGCCCACCACGATGTTTGCGGCGGCCACCTCTGCGCCGCCGCTGACGGTGAGCAGGTTGTTGTCGCTGAAGCTGCCGAGGGAAAGGGAACCGCTGTTGGTCCACAGCGTGTTGGCCCCGCTGACGGTGACCTGGACGGTGGCGTTGGTGTTGTTGCCGATCAGCACGCTGTTGTTGCCGTTGGTGAGCTCGAAGGTGCCGCCGAGAATCTGCCACGTGGACGAAGTGTTCGTGACGTTGCCCACGGTGAAGTTGCTGTTATAGACGATCTTCGAGTTCGTGTGCGTGATCAGAGTGCCGAAGTCGAAATTGAAGATCGAGTTGTTCGAGCCCGCGCCGTTGTTGGTGACGAACAGGCCGTCCGCCTCGACGCTGCCGCCGCGCAGGTTGTAAGTGCCCTTGCCGCCCTGCCCGATCACGAAGCGCGCCGTGCCCGCCGAGTTCGTCACGCGCAACACGCCGCTGATGTGCGTGACGGTCGAGGTCGAGTTGTTCGACTGGCCCACGACGTAGCTGTTGGTGAGCAGCCACGCGCCGAAGAAAACATCCTGCGTGACCGTGCCGGCGCGGGCGTTG
>JACQFS010000165.1 GCA_016199935.1 Verrucomicrobiota bacterium | reverse complement strand
CGCAACGGTTGTTGTCCGAGACCGCGGACGACCTCGCGTTCGCGCTCTCGCACGCGACGCATTTGTTTCACCCCGAGGTCATCGTGCTCGGCGGCGGGTTGGCGATGGTCGGCGAGCCGTGGCGCGCGGCGGTCGCGGCGGCGCTGCCGAAGTTTGTCATGCACGCCTTCGCGCCCGGCCCCACGGTGAAACTCGCTGCGCTCGGCGAGGACGTGGTGCCGGCGGGCGCACTGGCTCTCGCCGAAATGGCGGCGAAAGCGGGCGGCCCCGGCTGATTCCCGCGGTCCCGCGCCCGCGCGTTCCCGAAAATTGTCTGTAAATGGGAGCGGGATTTGCTTTTACTCGCGCGAATGAAAAACTGGATTGCTGAATACATCGCGAAACAAAAGGCCGCCCACGACTCGATCTCCGTGGACGGCGTGGCCCGCGCCATCGAGACCGTGAAGCAGGCGTGGGCGGGGGACCGGCAGATTTTCGTCTTCGGCAACGGCGGCAGTGCCTCGAACTCCTCGCACTTCGCCACCGACCTCGGCAAAGGCTCCTCCGACAAACTGGGCAAGCGTTTCCGCGTGCTCTCGCTCACGGACAACGTGAGTTGGATGACCGCCATCGGCAACGACTACTCCTATGAGGACATCTTCGTGCGCCAGCTCGAGAACTACGGCCGCAAGGGCGATGTGGCCATCGGCGTGAGCGTCAGCGGCAACTCGCCCAACTGCGTGAAGGCGATGGATTGGTCGAACAAGAACGGCCTCACCACCCTCGCGCTCGTCGGCGCCAAGCGCGGTCGCATGGCCGAGCTCGGCAGCCAGGTGATCGTCATCAACGACACGCACTACGGCCGCGTCGAGGACGCGCAGATGGGCATCCTCCACATGCTCTGCTACGCCTTCATGGAGAAGCCCGAGCTCGCCCGCTGATTCCCGACACCGCCTTTTCCGGTTCACACCTCAACACGCCCTGCCGGCCACGGAAGGGCGTGTTTGTTTTTCCCCCGGGCCGTTCTCATTTGTTTGAAGGATTCGCGATGATGAAATGCCATCCCTGCGAAATTTCGCAGCCGTGATGTGATCCTACGCCGGTGGCCGGACCGGCGAAAAAATTCCACCGGCGCGTCCGCCTTCACGAACTCCCCGTCAAACCGCGCCATTCGCAGCTTTGTGTCCGGCTTCGGGACATTTTTTGTCCCAAGCCCGGACACTGGCACGCCCCCGGCTAAAGACCCGCACACGCGAGGTCGCCAGTGGCGCTTCGCACCAACAACAGCAACAACAACAAAGCAAAGAAGGAAAAAGTATGAAGAACCTGATGACAAACGGATGTCGCAGCCTCAAGGCCCTCGGCCTGGCCGCGGCGGTGGCCGGCATGGCCGTGTGCGCTTCCACCTCGGCGTGGGCGACCGCGTGCGATGGCGTCCCCCAAGGCCCCCAGATCCTCCAACTCACCGTGACCCCCTCCAAGTCCGTTGTGGTTACCGGCGAGACCATCACCTACACCTACACGCTGAAGAACATCGATCCCTTGCTGACGGTGAACTTCCTCTCGATCAGCGACAACAGTGGCACGATCGGCGACACGAGCGATGACTTCTACGTGCCCATCGGCTCCATCGCGCCGGGCGAGACGCAGGTCTATCAGCGCAGTTACGTCGTGAAGCTCACCACCGGCTGCCAGACCAACAACGCCGGCGTCCTCGCCATGCATCCCGTGTCGGGCGTGACCATGTGCACCCCGGCGATCTCCGTGATCTGCATCGCCAAGGTTCCTTGCCCCCTCTCGCAGGGTTATTGGAAGACGCACTGCGACCTCTGGCCGGTCACGAACCTGACCATGGGCTGCCAGACCTACACGAAGGCGGAGCTGATCTACATCCTCAAGACGCCGTCCTACGGTGACGCCAGCTTGATTCTCGCCGACCAGCTCATCGCCGCGCTGCTCAACATCGCCAACGGTGCTGCGCATGATGCGAAGATGGACGCCGCGATTGCCAACGCGAACAACCTCCTCTGCCAGGCCGGCCGCAAGGTGCCCGCGTGCATCCGCACCTGCACCACGCTCGGCAACCAGATGGCCTGCGCCGCGTTGGTCCTCGACGCCTACAACAACGGCCTCTTCACGCCGGGTTGCAGCACCTGCAGCGTCGAGCATGACGACGACTGCGACAAGGACTGCGGCGGCTGGCACTACACCTACAAGAAGACCGACCTCGGCCACGACCGTGACCGTCACTGCCGCAAGTAATCCGGGCTGAAGTTTTTCTTCCGCTCCTTAAATCACCGGGCGGGGAGTTCGCGAGAACTCCCCGCCCATTTTTTATTCCCGGCTCTTTGAAACAAAGCTGACTTCCGCCATACTTCCCGCGTGCCGGCGACCGACCACATCCGCAACAAGCTCTCCCAGCTCCCGCACAAGCCGGGCATCTACCTGATGAAGGATCGCTTCGGCACGGTCATCTACGTCGGCAAGGCCCGCGATCTCCGCAAGCGCGTCTCGCAATACTTCCACCCCTCGCGCCGGCTGGGCTGGGATTTGAAATTCAACGCCCTCGTGGACGCCATCCACGACTTCGACACGCACGTCGTCCGCAGCGAACCGGAGTCGCTCCTGCTCGAAAGCAAACTCATCAAGGACTTCCAGCCGCGCTTCAACATTGACCTGCGCGACGACAAGAATTTCCTCCTCCTCAAGGTCAACCTCCTCGATCCCATCCCGCGCTTCACGCTCACGCGGCTGCGCAAGGACGACGGCGCGCGTTACTTCGGCCCCTTCGCGCACAGCGGCTCGCTGCGCCGCACGCTCCAGCTCGTGCGCAAGAAGTTCAACCTCCGCGGCTGCCGCCCGCTCGCGCCCAACGAGTCCGACTACAAGCATTGCCTCTACGCGAACCTGAAAGTCTGCACCGCCCCCTGCATCGGCAACGTCACGCGCGAGCAATACCTCGCGCAGGTCCGGGCCGCGTGCGATTTCCTCGCGGGCCAGACGGATGAATTGCGCACCGAACTCGCCGCGGAAATGAAACGCGCCGCGGCGAACCAGGATTTCGAGAAGGCCGCCAAGCTCCGCGACGCGATTGACGATCTCAAGCGCACCACGCAGAAGACCGAGAAGTTCGAGCGCATCCCCTACACGCTGCCCGTCGCGATCAATCCCGCCGCCGACCTGCGCGAACTCGCGCGCGTCCTCGGCCTCGCCGCGCCGCCCGCGCGCATCGAGGGCTTCGACATCTCCAACATCTCCGGCACCTTCATGGTCGCCTCGCTGGTCAGCTTTTGGAACGGCCGGCCCGACCGCGCGAACTATCGCCGCTTCAGAATGAAGACCGTCACCGAGCAGAATGATTTCGCCTGCATGGCGGAGACGGTCCGCCGCCGTTATTCACGATTGAAGAAAGAGGCGGGTGAAGGCGTGGCCGACTCCCTCGCCCCGCAGCGAAGCGCGGGGAGAGGGCGGGGGAGAGGGGCCGCCGATTCCAAACCGGCCGGCGCCTCCTCTCCCCGACCCTCTCCTCCACTTCGTGGAGGAGAGGGAGAGCCGCCGCGTTCCGCCGCTGACTTGCCAACCACCAACCACCCATCCGCCTTCCCGGATCTCATCCTCATTGACGGCGGCAAGGGCCAGCTCAACGCCGCGTGCGCGGAACTCGCGAAGCTCGGGCTGGAAAAAATTCCGGTCATCGGGCTCGCCAAGGAGTTCGAGGAGATTTTCCGGCCGGGCGAGGCGGAGCCCATGCGGCTCGGGCTGGACAACGCGGCGCTGAAACTTCTCCAGCGCGTGCGCGACGAGTCGCACCGCTTCGCCAACACTTACAACGCGCAACTGCGCATCAAAAAAATCTCGCAGAGCATCCTCGACGAGTTCCCCGGCATTGGCGACGCGCGCAAGGCGGCGTTGCTCAAAAAATTCGGGAGCATCCAACGGCTGCGGCTGGCGACGCTCGAAAAAATTTCCGAAGTGCCCGGCTTCGGCGGCAAGAGCGCCGCGAAATTCAAGGCGTGGCTCGACGCACGCAGGTAGGGACGAGCCGCCGGCTCGTCCCCGCCCCGAAGCGGAGCGGAGGGGCGGAACGAACTTGCGTTGGCGCGCGGTTCCGTCGCCTGACGCTGCGCTCGGCGACGGTGACGACGCGGCGCGTCGTCCTTACCTCACAGACGGGATGCGCTGCGCCACACGCCGCGAGGCGAATCGCGCACCGGCGCTTGCGTTTCCCACACGTCCGGAGATCAATCCCACAAGCGTTCGGACACCTTCCACAATGGTTTGGACACCTCCCACAAGCGTTTGGAAGACTCCCACATCTCCCATCGGGTGTTCCACAATGCTTCAGAAGAGTCCCCCATCTCCTATCACGTCTCCCACAACCGTTTGAAAGAATCCCACATCTCCCATCTCGTTCCCCACATCGCTTAGGAAGAATACCCCATCTTGCAATTCGTCATTTCCATCCGTTTTTGGGCTGTTTCCGGCCGAAATATCCTTGTCGAAACCGGAAATGTCCGCAACTTTCCCGGCCATGAGCACTCCCACACCCGTTCCGCCTTCGCCCGCACCCGTCGCGGTGCCGGTCGCGCTGCCGAAGCTTGATGCGCTGACGCTTTTCTCCGGCCTCTCGGTCGGGACGCGTTGGGACATGGTCCGGCTGCTCGCGGACGGACGGCGCGCCTCGGTCTCCGAAGTGGCGGCGGCGGTGAAATGCGACCGCGATCTGGCCGCCAAACATCTGCGATGGATGCGCGCGGCCGGCATCGTCGAGGGCTCGGACGGGAGTGACCGGCGGAAGACGGTGTATTGGATTTCCGCGCTGCGCCGGCCAGCGCCCGGGTTGCTGGACTTCGGTTTCGCGCGGGTGGATTTGAAAAAAATCTGAGCGCACGCTTACTTCGCGTCCGCCTTCTTCGTCACCCAGTCGAAGGTGATCTTCACCTCATCGCCGGTCTTGATGAGGCCGAGGCCGAGGGCGGGGGCGGGGGGGGTGATGCCGTGGTCGGTCATCTTGAGCGTGGTCGCGCCGTGGATTTTCAACTTGTCGCCGTCGCGCGTGATGGTCACCGGCATCGCGAGCGGCTTGGTCACGCCGGCGACGGTGATGTCGCCCTTGCTCTCGAACTGCATCGCGTCGCCCGCGGCCTTCGGCGCCTCCTTGAGCGTGAGTTCGGTGAGCTGGTAGCTGATCTTCGGATTTTTCTCCGCGCCCATCGCGTCCTGCATCACGGCGTCCATCGAGCTTTTGCCGGACTTGAGCGAGCGCACGGGAATGACGCTCGCCACTTTCGCGCCGGCGGCCTTGCCGGGCTTGGGCGCGGCGTCAAACGCGGCGTCCCATTCGAGCGTGCCGCCGATGAGCGCGCTCTCGACGGTCCAGTCGTGGACGGTCGAGGTGCCGTCCATCTTGAGTTTGCTGCCGGGCGCGGCGGAGTATTTCGCGGTCTGCGCGAAGGCGGACGCGGCGGCGAGCGTGAGGGTGAGGAAGAAAAGGGAGCGGCGGAGTTTCATGGTCGGTAATGAGTGAGGAGTAATCCGTAATCGGAAATGGAGAGCGGGTCAGACGGGGGCGAAGAGTTCCTTGCCGAGTTCGATTTTCTTGCCGGCGAGGATCGCCTCGTTGGCCTTGAGCGCGAGGGCGGTGGCCTCGTAGCCGTCCTGCGCGGTGGCGGCGTGCTTTTTGGTTTTCTGCAAATCCTTGAGGTAGTCGTTCAGCGCGGCGGCGTCGGCATTCGCGCCGAAGCTCGCGGCGAAATCCTCGACGGCGGCGTGATGGAGATCGGTGTTGGTGACGAAGGTCTCGAGCGCGTAGTAAAGCGGCGTGAAGCCGGTGACCGCGGGATCGTCGGTCGCGCCGCCCTGCGCGGAGGCCTTCGAGGCGTTGGCCACGAGCGCGATGCCCTCCTGTTTGTAGAACTCGTCCTTGCGCGCGTAAACTTCCCAGCCGAGCAGCGGCGCGTCGGCCTCCTTGAACATCCACGCCTTGAAATCGCGCACGAGGATGGTCGCGTCGGAGCCGGTGTAAACCTCGAGGCTCGTGTCGAACGAGCTGAGCAACGAACCGTCGAAGGTGACGGTGACGCCGGAGGGAAATTCGAACACGGCGCGGACGCTGTCGGGCACGTCGCGGCCGTCCTTCCAATGACGCAACGCGCCGAAGCCGGTGACGGCCTTGGGCCGCTCGTTGAGGAACCAGCACGCGACATCCACGGAGTGAATGCCGAGCTCGCCGACGAGGCCGGTCGAAAGATTTTTAACGAGCCGCCAGTTGATTTCCTTCTCGCGCTCGGGATTCGGCGAGGCGCGGCGCCAGCTTTGTTTCTTGCACGATTGCATGCGCGCGTCGCCAAAAGTGCCGATGCCGCCGCTGCGCACGAAGGGCAGCACGAACAGCCGCTGCGGATCGGCGCGATCCTGGAGGCCGGCCTGGAAATAAAGTTTTGGATTCACCTTCGCGGCCTGCGCAATGGCCTTCGCGTCGTCAATCGAGTGCGCGAGCGGCGCCTCGCAATACACGTGCTTGCCGGCGGCGAGCACGTCGAGCACGACCTGTTTGTGCTGATGCGTGGGCGTGGCGATGATGACGGCCTTCACGTTTTTGTCGGCGAGCAGTTCCTTGTAGTCGGCGTAGGCGGCGGCCTTGGGGGCGAGTTCCTTGGAGCGATTGAGGAAGGCGGGATACTTGTCGCAGATGGCGACGACCGGCGCGTTGGGCAGGCGCGCGAGCGTGGCGAGAATATCGCGGCCGTGGTAGCCGAGGCCGATGACGCCGCAGTTCACGGGCGGCGAGCTGGTCTTGTATTTGGTGGCGCCCTCGGGCGTTTTCTCCTGCGCGATGAGCGGCACGCCGCCCATCATGGCCATGAGCGTGGCGACGGAGCCGCCCTTGAGGAAGGCGCGGCGGTTGAGGTCGGACTGGGCTTCGGGATCGGACGTGGTGTTCATGGTTGCCTTCGTTGCGTCAGGCGGCGGGTAAATTCAGGAGCGCGGGGGATTAAGTCAAGGCGGCGTCGCGGCGGCGCGGGGGCCGGAAAGCAAAACGTCCCGGTCTCGCGACCGGGACGTTGAAGATGCCCTGAGGCTGAAGCAAAAACTCAGCGCCGGTTGCGGCGGCGGATGACGGAGTAGCCGAGCGCGCACGCGCCGACCATGGCGAGGCCGACGGTCGAAGGCTCGGGCACGGTGGCAACCCACGCTTCGCGACCGCCGTTCGGGTTGAGGCCGACGCCGGCGATGGTGAAGCCGTCCGACGAAACCGCGAGCGCCTCCTGCAACTGCCAGCCGGCAAGATTCGTGACGCCGATGGTGGTCAGCACGTCCTGAAGCCGCTGCAAGCCGAGCGCACTCGTCCACAAGAACGCCGCGCTGGAGCCGTTGGTCAAGCCTTCGGTGCCGACGATGACGGAGCCGTCGCCGTTCGCCGCGTTGGCGACGCTGCTGTCGGCGTCGCCGCTGATTCCCAAGCCGGTCATGCCGCCGCCGGTGGTCCACTGGAACGCTTCCTGATTGGTGGTGGCGTTGTTGCCGAACCCGACGATCTTCGTGCCGTCACCGCTGACGCCGTTGGCCTGGCTGAAGAAGAGGCCGCCGGGGAGATCGCCGAGGCCGCTCATGTTGGTGCCGGAGGTCCACTTGAAGGCTTCGGTGAGCACGCCGTTCGTGGTGTCTGACCAGCCGACGATCACGCCGCCGTTGTGGCTGACGCCGAGGGCCGCGCTGTTGGGCGTGGTCACGCCGGGCAGGGTGCCGAGGATCGCCGGCGTGGTGCTGCCACCGGTCCAACTGACCGCGCGTCCGTTCGCGCCGAGGCCGGTGCCGGCCGAGAAGCCCACGATGACGTTTCCGT
>JACQFS010000164.1 GCA_016199935.1 Verrucomicrobiota bacterium | reverse complement strand
GCGTATGAGGCTTACGGAAACTACGAGACGATGATGGAACTCGTGCAGGGCATGGTCTGTCACGTGGCGGAAAAAGTGTTGGGAACACTGAGCGTCGAGCACCGACGTGAAATTGAGCGTGTGGTTCTGTCTGAAAAAACTTCTCAAGTTGCAGAATCGACCTTTGTCACTGAAACGACTGGCCTGAGCACGGAACACGTTAAGGTGATCAACCTCACTCCGCCGTGGCGACGCGTGCGCTACAAAGACCTCGTCCGCGAAGTCGCGGGCAAGGATTGGTTCGACGTGACGCCCGCCGAGCGCCGCCGCCGCGCCATCGAGGACCTCAAGCTCGCCGGTGACATCGCCGCGGGCTACGAGGACTTCGAGGTGACGGGTGCCGTCTTCGAGAAGCTCATCGAGCCGACGCTCATCCAGCCCACGTTCGTCACGCACCTGCCGAAGCAACTCGTGCCGCTCGCCAAGCTCTCGCCCGATGATCCAACGACCGTCGAGGTCTTCGAGTGCTGCATCAACGGCCAGGAGATTGCGCCCGGCTACACCGAGCAGAACGACCCCATCGCGCAGCGCGAGGCGTTGGAGCACCAGGCCGGCGGGGAGCAGCAGAAGCTCGACGAGGATTTCATCGCCGCGCTCGAACACGGCATGCCCCCCGCCGGCGGCATCGGCATCGGCATTGACCGCCTGTGCATGATGCTGCTGGGCCAGGAAAGCATCCGCGACGTGATCCTCTTCCCGCAGCTCAAGCCGAAGTAAGTAGAAAGCTTTGCCCGCGAAGCACGCGAACGACGCGAAAAGTTGTGACGCGAATTTCGCGAATTCGCGCTAATTGGCGGAATTCGCGTCATTCTTTTCTTTCGTGTGCTTCGCGTGATTCGCGGGCAAACAAAAACGCACGCCGACTTTCGCCAGCGCGCGCTTCGGAAACGGATTACGGATTACTTCGCGGCCGCGAAGCCCTTCGCGACCTCGGCCCAGTTCACCACGTTCCAGAACGCCTTGAGGTAGTCGGCGCGCTTGTTCTGGTATTTGAGGTAGTAGGCGTGCTCCCACACATCGCAGCCGAGGATGGGTTTGCCTTCGCAGCCGGCGACGGCTTTGCCCATGAGCGGATTGTCCTGGTTGGCGGTGGAGCAGATTTCCAGCTTGCCGCCGTTGACGACGAGCCACGCCCAGCCGGAGCCGAAGCGGGTGAGGCCGGCGGCTTCGAACTTGGCCTGAAAATCCGCGAAGGTGCCGAACGCGGCGTTGATGGCCGCGGCGAGGTCGCCGGTGGGCGCGCCGCCCGCACCGGGGGCCATGAGCTTCCAGAAGAAGGAGTGGTTCCAATGACCGCCGCCGTTGTTGCGCACGGGACCTTTGATGTTGTCGGGCACGGTGGCGATTTCGCGCACGAGGTCGCAGATGGACTTGGCTTCGAGCGGCGAGCCGGCGAGGGCCTTGTTGAGGTTGTCCACGTAGGCCTTGTGATGGCGGCCGTGGTGGATTTCCATCGTGGCCTTGTCAATGTGGGGTTCGAGCGCGTCGTGCGCGTAAGGGAGGGCGGGGAGTTCGTGGGGCATGATGTTTTGGGTGTTTCGAGTTAAGGGCGGATGGTGATTCGTTTCGCGGGGCGGAAAGTATCAGCGAGGGGGAAAAGGTCAAAGCTCAAAGGTCAAAGCTCAAGGGAACTTCCAAAACCAAAGCTCCAAAAATCGACGGACGCCGGGGCGGGCGCATCCCAGTTTCTTGCAACGTGCCGCCCCTCTCATTAACATCCGGCTTCAGCCGGGTGAAAGGCGACGCAACACGCTTCAACCGCTTTAGCGGTTTACCGCGTTGGAGAAACCGCTAAAGCGGTTGAAGACGGCCCCGACAGCACGCTTCACCCGGCTAAAGCCGGGTGTTAATGAGAGGCCGATTCCCCGCCTGCAAGAAACTGAGATGCGCCCCGTCGGGGCTTGGAGCTTCGACCTTTGAGCTTCCCTTGAGCTTTGAGCTTTAAGCTTTGAGCTTCGCTTTCACCGTGCCAGCTCGACGAAATTTTTCAGCAATCGCAGCCCCACGTCCTGGCTTTTCTCCGGGTGAAACTGCGTGGCGAACACGTTGTCCTTCCACACGGACGATGCGAACTGGTCGCCGTAGTCCGTGCGCGTGGCGACGATGCCCGCGTCCGCCGGCTGCGGGTAGAAGCTGTGGACGAAATAAACGTAGCTGCCGCTCGCGATGCCGCGATAGAGCGGGCAGTCGGCGCGCGTGACTTCGAGCTGGTTCCAGCCGATCTGCGGAATCTTCAGGCCGGGCCGCTCGGTGAAGCGCACGACCTTGCCGCCGAAAACGCCGAGGCCCGCCGCGCAACTGTTGAACTCCTCGCTCTTCTCGAACAACGCCTGGTAGCCCACGCAGATGCCGAGGAACGGCTTGCCGGTCTGGATGAACTCCTTCACGCCCGCGAGCAACTCCTGTTTGCGGAGCGCATTCAGGCAGTCGTCGAACGCACCCACGCCCGGCAGCACCACGGCTCTCGCATCTGCCATGCCTTCGGGCCGGCGCGTCACGCGCACGTCGGCTCCGACCTTGAGCAGCGCCTTCTCGACGCTGCGCAGGTTGCCGGAGTCGTAATCAAGCAGGGCAATCATGGGAGGGTAAGGCCGGGGCAGTCAGAACAAACTCAGCGAAACCCCTGAAGCCGCGCATGGGCAAGAGCCGACTCGTCGGACTCTTGTTCCATCGCCCGCCGCGCGACCAGCGGAAGTCGGCTGACGAGGAACTGGTTAATCTCCCATCGCTCTTCGGGCGTTGCTGCAAGAGCCAGCGCGATGAAGCTTCTCTCCACTTCGCCCGTCGTCCGGCTCTTCCGAAAATTTTTCATCACGAGTTCCGCGCGGCGCAGCAGGGATGGTCTGGATCGCTTCCGTTTCATGCCGTGAGACGAATATCACGGCTTGGCCACAAGTTCACGCTCTGTTTTCAGCCGCAATTGCCCGCACGCCGCGTCAATGTCGCCGCCCTTCTCACGGCGGAGCGTGGCGGTGACGCCCTCGCGTTCAAGCGCGGCGAGGAAGGTTTCGCATTCTTTCTCATCAGAGCGCTTCCACGGCAGGCCCTCGACGGTGTTGTAAGGAATCAAATTAACCTTCGCGTGCAGCCGACGCGCGAGTGCGGCGAGCGGGCGGACCTGGTCGAGGCGGTCGTTCACGCCGGCGATGAGGATGTATTCGAAGGTGATCATGCGGTCGTGCCGCGACTGATAGTAATCGAGCGCGGCGGTGAGTTCCTTGAGCGGAAATTTTTTGTTCACCGGCATGATCTTGGCGCGCACGTCGTCGGTCGCGCCGTGGAGAGAAATGGCGAGGCGGAACTGCTCCGGCTCGTCGGCGAGCTGGCGGATCTGCGGCGCGAGGCCGCTGGTGGAGATGGTGATCTTGCGCGCACCGATGCCGCCGCCCCACGGGGCGTTCAGAATCCGGAGCGCCTTGAGAAGATTGTCGTAGTTCGCGAGCGGCTCGCCCATGCCCATGATGACGAGGTTGTTTACTGTCCGTTGTCCGTGGTCCGTTGTCCGTGCCTGCTGAGCGCCGGCCTCCACCGACAACGGACCACTGACAACTGACTCCTTCGCAGCCCATCGTTCGGTGGCGATGACCTGCTCCACGATTTCCTCCGGGCCGAGGTTCCGCTTCCACCCATCGAGCCCGCTCGCGCAGAACTTGCAGCCGTAGGCGCAGCCGACCTGCGTGGAGACGCAGAGCGTGTGGCGGTCGCTCGCCTCGCCGTAGAGCGCGGGGTTGGCGGGGATGAGCACGCTCTCGATCATCGCGCCGTCGGCGAGTTTCCAGAGGAATTTCTGCGTGGTGTCCTTCGCGCCCTGCTTGCGGACGAGTTCGAGTGCGTGGAGGGAAAAGTTTTCGCGCAGCTTTTCGCGCAGCGCCTTGGGCAGATTCGTCATCGCATCCCACGACGCGGCGCGGCGGCGGTAAAGCCAGTCGCACAACTGGTCCACGCGATACGCCGGCTGGCCCCACTCGGTGAAGTGGGCGGCGAGTTCATCGCGGGTGAGGGATTTGATGTCGGGCGGCACGTGTTTGTGAATGATGGGTCACCGGGGAATCAGACCTGTATGAATTGAATGAACCCGTAGAGGAACAACACGGCAAAAACAATCGAACGCTTCACCGGCTCGTGCCTGCATCCGGACAAGATGAAGAAGACGATGCTCGTTGCAGCCACGCCGTATCCGCCAAGAACCAGTCCTTCTCCAATGCGGACGTGCGCGTGACTCGTGAGGGTTGTCTGCGCTCGTGCCTCTTCGCCTGCGGTCACTGCCTTGGCCCTGATGTGCAATCCTTTGCCGAATTGGTGAAGGCCGGACACATGCAGGCCCACCGCGACGATCGCCGTCACGAGCGAAATCAAAAAAAACCTTCGCACGACCAGTTCGTCGCGGGTGAGGGATTTGATATCCGGCAGCACGGCGGGAATCTAGCGGCCGGGGAGAAAGGGGGAAAGGGTGCAGGCGAGAAATCTCCCTTTCCCCTACTCACCCTTTCTCCCCGGCCCTCCGCTCACTTCGTCAGGTAATACTTCGTCGCGTATTCCTGGACCATGCGCCAGGTGTTGAACTGCGGCACGAGCGTGACCATCGCGCGGCGGATTTTCGCCAGCCATTGCCGCGGCAGCCCGCTGGCGTCGCGATTGTAGAAGGTCGGGATGACTTCCTCGGTCAGCGCCTTGTAGAGGTTCGCACTGTCGCGGCGGTCCTGCTCCTCGATGCTGTCAGGATGCGAATCATCGCCGATGGCAAAGCCGTTGGTGCCGTCGTAGCCCTCGCGCCACCAGCCGTCGAGGATACTCAGGTTGAGGCAGCCGTGGCAGCCGGCCTTCATGCCGCTGGTGCCGGAGGCCTCGAGCGGACGGCGCGGATTGTTGAGCCACACGTCGCAGCCGCTGACCATCTGCCGCGCGATGTGCACGTCGTAATTCTCGATGAAGACGAGGTGCCCCTTGAGGTCGGTGAACTTGCTGAGGTGGATGATGTGCTGGATGAAACGCTTGCCGTCCTCGTCGCGCGGATGCGCCTTGCCGGCGAAAACGAACTGCACCGGACGCGCCTTGTCGTGGCACAGCTTCACGATGTGCTCGAACTGCTGGAAGATCAGCGGCGCGCGCTTGTAGGTCGCAAACCGGCGCGCGAAGCCGATGGTCAGCGCGTCGGGATTGAGCAGGTGATCGAACGCGATGAAATCGCCGCGCGTGAGGCGTTCGCCCTGGATGAGCAGGCGCCGCCGCGCAAACTCGATCAGTTCGCGCCGCAGCCGGTAGCGCAGCGCCCAGAGTTCCTCGTCGGTGATGAAGTTCGGATCGGCCATGCGCGCCCAAAACTCGGGCGAGTTCACGTCGGCCTCCCAGTCGTTCTTGTGCCGCCAGAAGCGCGTGGTGTCGCCGCTGTCCTCGGCCTCGACGCGCGCCTCGCCCAGCTTGCGTTTCCAGAACTGGCGGATCGTGCCTTTCATCCAGCCGAGCAGATGAATGCCGTTGGTCACGTGACCGATGGGCACCTCCCCGACTTTTTTTCCGGGATACATGACCTGCCACATCTCGCGGCTGACCTGGCCGTGGAGTTCGCTCACGCCGTTGGCGGCGCGCGAGGATTTGAGCGCGAGCACCGTCATGCAGAACGGCTCGTCCGCCTCCTTCGGATCCACGCGGCCGAACGCCATCAACTCGTCGAAGGAAATTTTCAACTGCTCCGCGAATTTTCCGGCGGCATATCTCATCAGGTCGGGCGTGAAGCGGTCGTGGCCCGCCTCCACCGGCGTGTGCGTGGTGAAAATGCACTCGCGCTTCGTCGCCGCGCACGCGTCGGCCAGCGTCCGGCCCTCGGCGATCTTCTCGCGCATCAGTTCAAACGTGAGGAACGCCGCATGGCCTTCGTTCATGTGAAATGTGGACGGCTTGCAGCCCAGGGTGCGCAACAGCCGCACGCCGCCAACGCCGAGCAGAATTTCCTGGAGAATGCGCGTGGTGCTGTCGCCGCCGTAAACGCGCAGCGTGAGGTCCCGGTAATGCGGCTCGTTCTCCGGCAGGTTCGTGTCGAGGAGATAAACGGGATTGCGCCCGGCGTTGACGCGCCACGCGGTGAAGGCCACCTGGCTCGCCGTGAGCCGGACGTAGCATTTGATCGGCTCGCCCGCGGCGTTGAGCACCGGCTCCATCGGGAGGTTTTTCGGATTCAGCAGCGTGTAGTATTCCGTCTGCCAGTTGTCGTGGTTGAAGGCCTGCTGAAAATAGCCCTCGCGGTAAAAGAGGCTGATGCCGACAAACGGCAGGCCGAGGTCGCTCGCCGACTTCGCGTGGTCCGCCGCCAGCACGCCGAGACCGCCGGCCGCGATGGGCAGCGTCTCGTGGAAGCCGAATTCGGCGCTGAAGTAGGCGACGGGATTTTCCGCGAGGGCGGGCGCGTTGGCTGCGGCCCATGTGTTCTTCTCGTTGAGATACGACTCGAAACGCGCGATCACCTCGCGCACGCGCTCGGCGAAGGGCTGATGCTGCAACCGCACGCGCAGCTCGTAGTCCGACACCTCGTGCAGGATGGCCACGGCGTTGTGGTAGAGGTTCTGCCAGCTCCGCGGCGAAAGCTCCTTGAAGACCTCCTGCGCCTCCTGGTTCCAGGTCCACCAGAGGTTGCGCGCGACGCGGTTCAGGCCGGCGACGAGTTGATTTACGTCCTGGGTGCCCAGCGGGGTGTGTTTCATTTTTCCAGTTTCAATTTCAGGTTTCAAAAAATCCGATCCAACAGGCCGCCGACGCTAGTCGTCGCGCGCTGAGGCAGCAAATCATTTCCGCCGCGCGGCGGAGCAGAAAGTCCGCCAGCGCGCGTGAAACGTTTTCACCGCTTCGCCGCGAGGGATGCGAGCGCCCGCAGCGCCGCCACGGTGAAAATTTTCGGATACGACTCCTCGAAATACCACAGCCGCGCGAAGTAGAAGCCGATGGGCGACGGCGCGCGCCACGCGCCGGACTCGACGCGCGCCAGCAGCCACTCCCCCCCGCGATGCAACGCGCCCTCAGTGTGCGTGGCGAATTGCGGCAGGAACTCCGCCGCCACCGCGAGCGCCTCGATCGCCAGCGCCGTCTCTTCGACCGACGACGCGGCCCCGCGCGCGCCCGCCCAGCCGCCGTCGGGGTTTTGCGCGGCGAGCAGCCAGTGCGCGCCGGCCGCGATCAAT
>JACQFS010000166.1 GCA_016199935.1 Verrucomicrobiota bacterium | reverse complement strand
CCGGTGTTGATGCCGTAGATCGCGCGCGGCTGGGCGGCGAGCGACTCGACGAGCGCGCGGCTGCGGCGGATGAGCGGGCGGGCGTCGTCGGCCAGCGCACACGGCGACTGGCGGCTCGCGATCTGCCAGACTTCCCCGATCGTGAGATGGTGGCCGTTGAATGCGATCATGCGCGTAAAAAACGAACCGGCCTTCTACCGCAAACTTCTTGTGGGGGCAAGTGCCGCCGTGTTTTGCTTTCGCGCGCGCGTCGTCGCAAGCATGGCTGAAAAATCTATCCTCATCATCGGCGCGGGCGTCGCCGGACTGGCCACCGGCATCTTCGGCCGGCTGAACGGCTACCGCACGCGGATCGTGGAGCATCACAGCGAACCCGGCGGCGTGGCGACCGCGTGGCCGAACCAGGGGTATCTCATTGATGGCGGCATCCATTACTTGATGGGCCACAAACCCGGCCAGGCGTGTTACGAGATTTACCGGCAACTCGGCATTTTTGAAAACCGCCGCTACCCGGACCTCGAGACGTTCGTCCGTTTCACCGATGAAGCGACCGGCCGGCAGATCAGCTTCGGCCACGACCTCGACCAGCTCGAACGTGATCTGCAAAAAATTTCCCCCGCGGACGCGAAGCTCATCGCCGGCTTCATCGCCGGCGCGAAGGCGATGCGCCGCGCGGACATGTTCGGGCTGATGGAAACGCCGCCGGAGCTGGCGGGAATCTTCGGCCCGCTCAAGCTGATGTGGGGCATGCGCCGCGTGCTGCGCTACTTTGGGCCGGAGTTCAACCAGCCGATGGAGCAATACGCGCGTGCGTTTCAGAGCGCGGAGTTGCGCCGCATCATGGGTGATCTTTTTCTGCCGGACGTGCCCGTGTGGTTTGTGCTGCTGATCCTCGGCCTGCTCGCGAACAAGCAGATGGGCCTCCTCGAAGGAAGCTGCGCGGACTTTGTCGCCAGTATCGTCGAGCGCTACGAGAGTCTCGGCGGCGAGGTGCAATACAGCTCCACCGTGAAGGAAATCCTCGTGGAGAATCACCGCGCCGTGGGCGTGCGGTTCGCGGACGGCGGCGAACAGCGCGCGGATGTGGTCGTGGGCGCGGGCGACAGCCGCAGCACGATCTTCGATCTGCTCGGCGGGCGCTACGTGGACAAGGCGATCACCGAGCGCTTCGCGAATTGGAAACTGCTGCCGCCGGTCGTCACGTTGAGCTTCGGCGTGAAGCGGGAATTTCGCGGCGAACCACCGTTGAATTTTCTCTTCCTCAAGGAGCCGATCGTGATCGGCAACGTGACGGTCCCCGGATTCCCTGTGCGCCTCTTCAACTACGGCAACAAGTTTTCGCCGCCCGGCCGGACCGTCGTGCAGGCGTTGGTGCATACCGACTGGGATTACTGGAACGACTTGCAGAAGGATCACCCGCGTTACGCCGCCGAAAAAAAACGCGTGGCGGACGACGTCCTGCGGCGGCTCGAATCGCAATTTCCCGGCATCACCGCGCAAGTCGAGGTGGCGGACATCGCCACGCCGCTCACCACCTGGCGCTACACGTTGAACGATCGCGGCGCCTTCATGGGCTGGCTGCCGACGCCCAAGACGATGCGGACGAACGTGAAGAAAACTCTGCCAGGCCTCGCCAATTTCTACATGGCCGGCCAATGGGTGATGCCCGGCGGCGGCGTTCCGCCCAGCATCTATTCCGGCCGGCAGGTGATTCAGCTTCTGTGCAAGCGCGACGGCAAAAAGTTTTCAGCTTTCGTTGCCTGAAAACCGACCGGACAACGCGGCGTGGCAGGACACGGCCATGAAACCTACTTTTCCGATCTGCGCCGTTTGAGCCCGCCGCGCGACTACCGCCCACACGTCAGGAAAGTCCGCGTTCAGGGTGATCCCTCAGAAGCGATCCCAGAAGTGTCATTCGCCCGGGCCAATCGGAGGAGGAGATTGTGCCCGATCTTATCTTGGCAGTTGAGATTGTTGCACAGCACCACGACCGCCAGTTTGCGGTCAAGATCCATGCCGATGTAAGCGGTGTAGCCAGCGATCATTCCGTGCTTGTAGGTGAGGTGAGTCCCCGAAGCGTCCGTCTCGGGGGTGGATGGTGGCTGGTCCTGGTCGAAATGGTTGATTATCCACCCGAGCGCCACGTCCTCACCCGGGGTTCGGATTTGGACACGATGCGTTTCCGCCAACCGGGAATCCAGCGGGCTGCCGAGCAGGCCCAGGTTTGATCTGGCAAAAGTCATCAGATCCTCCGCCGTCGAATACAAGCCGCCGGATGGACGCATGAACTCGCCCATGTCCCAGTCCGCGATGGGTGCGTTGCGCAGCATGAACTTGGGCTGATCCCCGGCATGACCTGTCACGAGCCGCGTGCGTTGTTCGGAGTCCAATGCGTAGCCCGTGTCGCGCAGCTTCAGTGGCCGGCAGATTTTTTCCTCCACGAGTTCGGTGAACGGCCGCCCGGTCTTGATTTCGATCAGGTCGGCAAGCAAGGCTGCGCCGAGGTTGGAATAAGCATACTTGCGTTCGCTTTTTGGCTTCAGGCGGAGCGTGCGCAGGTATTCGTAAAGATACTTGCGGTCAATATAAGCGTAGAGGTTTTTGCCGGTGACGAGATACCGGGCGAAATAGCGCGACTGAACTATTTTGACCGGCTGCCGCGGCAAGCCGCCGGTATTCGTCACCAACTCATACAGGGTCAACTCGCCGACATCTTCGCTGACCTCCACTTCCGGCGGAAGGATTCTGCGGACGGTCTCGTCGTAACTCAGCACCCCCTCTTGGACGAGCAACGAGAGAAGCGAGGCGACAAACAGTTTCGAGACCGAGCCGACTTGGAAAATTGAGTCCCCGGCCGGCGGCGCCGGATCGTTGGGCCGTCCCGTCCGCCCATAGCCGAACGTCTGCGTGCCCTCCGGCGTCACCACTCCCACGACGGCTCCGCACAATTCGCCGCGGTCAATCAGCGGCTGCGCCAGACGGTCCACCTCGGCCTTGATCGGGCCTCCGGCGCGCAACCGGGCTGCGGCGGCATCAGCGTTCAGGATTTGGCGGCTGGAGTAAACCTGGCATGACGTGGTGAGCGCGGCTACGAGGCTGAGCAGCAGGCATTTTGCCGCGCCGGAGTGACAAGCACGTTGGAAGGCTGCCCCGGCGTGAATTGCGTGTGTTGACCACGTTGCCCAGCGCGAAGGACGCTTCGACCGCGCCCGCAATCGGAGAGTGGGGACTGGAGCCGGACGACCGCCAGAGTTCCTCGCCACAAAGAATCTACCTCTTGTTGCAATCATACCTCAAGTTTGATTGGCCGACTAAATATGCGACACAATGGACGGCAGGCAAGTCCGACTCGGACGCCTTCGGCGAAAACAAATCACCCCGGCTTTTTGCCGGGGTGAGGCGGAGTCTTGGTTTGGAGACGGTTAAGGTGTCACTTGTTCTTCAGTGCGAAGATCGCGTCCTGCGCGTCCTTCCGCACGTCTGCTTCGGGATGGTTCAACAGCGGAGTGATGGCTGCGATGTTGTCCCGGTTGCCGAGCACCGCGAGGGTCCGGCAGGCATCCCGGATGACGCCGGTCCGCTTATGTTTGAGCAGCGGCAAAATGTCCGCCACCACGTCGGGGGCCTTGAGCCCGCGGAGCGACTTCAGGCCATCGATCACTTCGCCCCAATCGGTAGACTTCAGCATCTTGCAGATCTCTTGGATGTCTGCCGGGTCAAGGTTGGCGTGGAGGACGCCGAACACGCGCGCGCTTTTGGTGCGGACCGGACGCCGCGAATCCCGCAGCAGCTTGCGCATGGCTGGAAACGCGTTGGTGCTCGTGGGGAACCGGTCTTCGAGTTGGTTCAGCGCGATCACGATGGCGGCCGGCGGCTTCGCGGAATCCAAGTCGCGGATCAGTTGCTCCTCGGTTCGCGGCGGGATCGGCGGCGAGGCGGTGTTGCGGAGACCCTGTGCCGCCATGCCATGCTGACCGGCCAGCATGGCCACGACCGCGACGGTTTTGAAAACAGTCCTCATGATTTTGTGGTGCGCGAAAAGCGGTAGTCGCCGTCCACCTCGGACGGTTGGGGGCTTACTTGTTCTTCAGCGCGAAGATCGCGTCCTGCGCGTCCTTCTGCACCTTGGCGTCCGGGTGCTTCAGCAACGGCTCGAGGTCCGCGACGTTCGCCTTGGTGCCGAGCATCGCGACGGTCCGGGCGGCGTCACGGATGACGCCGACGTTGGCGTGCTTCAGCAGCGCCAGGATTTCGGGCATCGCCTTCTTGCCCTCGTCGAGGCCGCGGAGCGCCTTGAGGCCGTCCATGACTTCCTGCGGGTCGGAGCCTTTGAGCAGCGCGCCGATGGCCTTGAGTTCGTCGTCGGTCACCGGCGTGTGCAGCGCGCCCAGCACGCGGGCGGCCTTGCGGCGCACCTTCTCGCGCGGATCGCTGAGGTATTTCTTGATGGCGGCGATGGCCTTGGTGCTGGTCGGGTAGGCCTTTTCCAAATGCAGCATCGCATCCGCGACGACGGAATCCTTGGGCGACGCGAGATCGGCAATGAGCTGGTCCTCGGACTTTTCCTTGGCGGCGAACACGGTCGCCGTGGTGGTGGAGAGAATCGCCAGCGCGAGCGTGGCGATGAGACTGCGTTTGCACATTTTGATCATAACAATTTCATCAGGGTATTTTTTGGCTGCCCGGCCGGGTCCCGTCTTGGGAGCGAAGGCGCCGCGGTTCAGGGCGGCTTCGTTTCCGGCCTCAGCTTCGGGGCCGAGCGTAGGGAAGTGCCGGCGAAGTTGTCAAATGGTTCGCAGGCGTCGCACGCTGGCCGGCACGTTGACACCCTCCGGCGTGGTCGTTAGCGTCGCGACTGCGACGGTCAAGAATGCACTCAACCCAACCAGCGGCTCCGGCTGCATCCCCTCACTGGTCCGGCTCCGGCAGCCTGCGCGGCGGACGCTGGGGCATCTGGTTTTTCATCACCGCTCTGCGCGTCCTCGGGTTGCGCATCACCTACGTCCTCACCGTTCCGTGCGCGATTTACTTTTCGTTCGTGTCGCCGGACATCGCGGCCACGATGGATTATCACCGGCGCGTCTTCGGCCCGCAGCCGTGGTGGAAACGGCGCTGGCTGGTCTTCCGCCATTTTCTTTCCTTCGGCCGCGCGATCATTGACCGCACCGCCATTCTCGCGGGCGGCGCCCGGAAATTCTCCTTCACGTTCGACGGCGAGGAACACGTCCGTCGCGCCCTCGCCGAGGGTCATGGCGTCCTGCTGCTGACGGCGCACTTGGGAAACTGGGAGGCCGCCGGGCAGTTGCTCACGCGCCTCGACGTGCCGATCAACGTCACCGGCTTCGACAAGGAGGATCCCGCGATCCGCTCGCTGCTCACGCAATCGTCGCGGCAAAATTTCCGCCTCCTCCCGCTCACCGGCGTGCCCACCGACGCGATCCCGCTCGTGGCCGCGCTGCGTCGCGGCGAAATCGTGGCGATGATGGGCGACCGCCACTACGGCAGTCCCGCGGCGCGCATTTCGTTTCTCGGCGGCACGGCGGCGTTTCCCGTCGGCGCGTATGTGATGGCGGCCATCGCGGGCGCGCCGCTTGTTCACGTGTTCAGTATGCGCGAACCGGGCGGGCACTATCACTTCTTCGGCTTCCCGCCGCAGTGCCCGCAGATGCCGACGCACGATAAACGTGACGCGTATCTGTGCGAGTGCGCCGCGCGTTTCGCCGGCGATCTGGAGACCGTGCTGAAACGCGACCGGTTGCAGTGGTATAATTTTTATCCGTTCTGGGAACCGCCCGCGCCACCCGTGCCCGTGCCCGCGCCCGCCGCCGAACTATGTCCGTCGCGATAGAATCCCTCATCCCTCATCGCGCGCCGATGCGGTGGATTGACGCGCTGACCGAATGCACGGACACGACGGCGAGCGCGACCGCTTGTCTGCGCGCCGGAGATTTCGCCACCGCCGACGGCGCGGTGCTGGAGACGGCGCTCGTCGAATGTGTCGCGCAAACCGTCGCCGCCGCGCTTGGGCAAAGGTCGCGCGCGAGTGGAAAGTCGGGCGCGGCGAACCACGGGATGCTCGCCGCTGTTTCCAACTTTCGCATCGAGTCCCGCGCGCCGCTCGACCGGCCGTTGCTCATCGAGGTTCGCGAACTCCGCCGCTTCGGCCCGATGCTTCAGGTCGCCGGGGTGATCTCGTGCGCGGGAAAGCGGATCGCCGCGGGGGAGTTGACGCTCCATGTGTGACCCGGCCGCGAACCTGCCTGTGGTCGCCGTCGCCGGTTGCGGCGCGGTGACGGCCGTGGGCGAAGGCGTCGGCGCGCTGCGGGCGGCGATGCGCGCGAATGCCAGCGGGCTACGCGCGTGCGAGCGCTTCCGACATCCGCGTTTCCAATCCAGCGTCGTCGGCGCTGCGCCCGCGACGACGAGCGGCGTCGAGTCGGATGATCCCGCGTTCGAGCTCGCGCACGCCGCATTGCACGAGGCTGCCGGCGAGGCGCGCGAAGTGTTGTCCGCGACGCTTCCGACGAGGCTCGGGCTGGTGCTCTCGACCACGAAGGCCAACATCGAGGCGCTCGAACGCCTCGCCGACGGTCGCCCATGTTCCGACGCGGCGCGCCGGCATCTCCAGCCCGATCTGCTTGCGGCCGATCTCGCCGCGTTGCACGGCGCGCGCGGGCCGGTCCAATGCGTTTCCGTCGCGTGCACGTCCGGACTCGTGGCGTTGCAGCAGGGCGCGAAGTTGATTCAACGCGGCGCCGCCGATGCCGTGCTCGTCGTCGGCGTGGATCACCTTTCCGCATTTGTCGTCGGCGGATTCAGTTCGCTCAAGGCGCTCGATCCGGTCGGCTGCCGGCCGTTTGACCGCGACCGTTGCGGCCTGAGTCCCGGCGAAGCCGGCGCGGCGATGGTGCTGGCGCGCGCCGAACTCGCGCCGCGCGGCGCGGTCACGTTGCGCGGCTGGGGCACGAGCAACGACGCGAACCACATGACCGGCCCGTCGCGCGACGGCTCGGGTCTCGCGCAGGCGATCCGCGCGGCGCTCGGCGCGGCGGGTTTGCGGCCGGAGGAAATTGATTACGTCAACGCGCACGGCACCGGCACGCCCTACAACGACGCGATGGAATCGGCGGCGCTGCGCGGCGTGTTCGGCGAGGCGTGCCCGCCGTTCAGCGGCGCGAAGGGCATGCTCGGCCACACGCTCGGCGCGGCGGGAATCGTGGAGACAATTCTTTGCGTGCTGGCGATGCGCGAGCGGCTGCTGCCCGGCACTCCGCGGCTCGGCGCGTCCGCGGACGGCGTGCCCGCGAGCCTCGTGCGCGAGCCGCGCGCGGCGGAGCGGCTCGATCACGTTTTGAAACTCAGCACCGGCTTCGGCGGCTGCAACGGCGCGCTCATTCTCGGCCATGGATAAACTCACCGTCACCGCCGCGAGCCGCGTGACCGCCGCCGATCTGGCGACGGCCCGGCTCGGTTCGCGCTTTGGCCGGATGGATTTGTTCAGCCAGTTGGCGTTGCTCGCGGTCGAGTCGCTCGGCATCAACTTCGATTCGCTCGCGCGCGACCGCGTGGCCATCTGCCTCGCGGCCGCGACGAGTTCGCTCGCGACCGATGTCGAGTTTTGGAAAGGGCGCGACGCAGCGGGCGGCTTGAGTCCGACTTTGTTCACCTACACGCTGCCCAGCGCGGCCATCGGCGAGCTCGCGATCCGCCACCGGTTGACCGGGCCGAACCTCTGCCTCGTCGGTGGCGACGCGCTGCTGCTGGCCGAGGCCGCCGACCTGATCCGGCGCGGCGAGGCCGACGCGTGCGTGTGCGTTTCGGGCGACGTCGTCTCGGCCGCACTCGCCGAGTTGATCCGCGTGCCGGCCACCGCCGGCGCGAGCGCGCTGTTCCTCCAGCGCGGCGGCGAGGGCCCGCACGTGTTGCGGGAAAACGACCGTGACATCGCTTCGTGGTGTGCGGTAATTTCCGGCGCGAAAAATCTCGGATGAACCCAGCCATGACTCTCTCGCCCATCGAACTTAAAACGAAAATCATCGACTCGCTGAAACTGCAGGACATCACGCCCGCGCAGATTGACGACGACGCGCCACTGTTCGGCGCGGGGCTGGGGCTGGATTCGATTGATGCGCTCGAACTCGTCGTGATGCTGGAAAAAGAATACGGCATCGTCGTGAAGGACATCGAGGAGGGCCGGCCGGCGTTCAAGTCCGTGCGCACGCTCGCCGAGTTCATCGTCGCCAAGCGCCCCGCCTAGTGCCCACGCGTTTCCCAGTCATCACCGGTCTGGGCATCGTGAGCGCGGCTGGCTCGGGCGTGGACGAAACCTGGCGCGCCATCGCCGCCGGCACCGACGGCCTCCGGCCGCTCAGTCTTTTTTCCTCGCCGCGCTACGGGCCGGTGCCCACCGGCGAAGTGCGGCGTGATCTCCGCGAACTCGGCGCGCCGTTGCGCGGCTCGCGCAGCGACCGTCTGGCCTGGCTCGCCGCGCGCGATGCCATCGGCGCGGCGAAACTGGATTCCCAAAATGTCGGCGAACGCGGCGGCGTGCTGCTCGGTGGCTCCGTCGGCGGTTCGTTCGGCAGCGAGCGCTTCCTGACGACGCTGATCAAAGACGGAAAGATGCGCCCGCGCCCGACGCGCTTTCACGAATGCGTCTCGGCGGTGGAAATCATCGCGGACGATTTCGGCTTGTTCGGACCGAGCCTCGCGATCTCGACCGCGTGCTCTTCCGGGGCGCTGGCCATCGCCGCGGCGGCGGAACTCATCATGGCCGGCGAGGCGGACGTGATGCTCGCGGGCGGCGCGGATTCGTTGTCGCGCATGACGTGGGGCGGATTTCATTCGCTGCTGCTCGTGGACACGGCGGGCTGCCGGCCCTTCGATGCGGGCCGCGCCGGCATGAGCCTCGGCGAAGGCGCGGCGGTGCTTGTGCTCGAAGCGGAGGAAACCGCGCGGCGTCGCGGCGCGAAAATTTTGGCGCGCCTGACCGGCTGGGGCGCGAGTTGCGACGCGCACCACGCGACCGCGCCGCATCCCGAGGGCGCGGGCGCGCTCGCGGCGATGCAGTCGGCGCTGCGCCGCGCGGGACTGGAGCCGGCGGCGATTGGCTACGTCAACGCGCACGGCACCGGCACGCGCGACAACGACCTCGCGGAGTCGAAGGCGCTCAAGCAATTGTTCGGCGACCGTGTGCCGCCGTTCTCCAGCACGAAAAGATACTTCGGCCACAGCCTCGCCGCGAGCGGGGCGATCGAGGCGGTGGTCTGCATCGAGGCGCTCCGCCGGCAACTGCTCCCGCCCAATCCCGGCTTTGGCAAAATGGATCCGGCCATCGGCCTCGCGCCGGTCACGGAACTGCGTTCGGAAAAACTCACGCACGTGATGAGCAACTCGTTCGGCTTCGGCGGCAACAACGCCGCGCTGATTTTCTCCACGCCGGACACGACCCCGCTCACGCGCGCGGCGCAGCCCGGTCCGGTGGCCGTCAGCGGAATCGGCGTCGTCGGTCCCGGCTTGATCCGCGTTCGTGAAATCGAGCCGCCGCTGCCGGCCGGACAGGTCACGGTCCACGATTGCGGCGCGCTCGCCGACGCCGCGTTGCTCAGTCCGAACCAGCGCCGCCGGCTTTGCCGCCTGATTCAGATGGCGTTGATCGCCGCGCGACGCAGTCACACGGCCGACGCGGCGCAACGGCTCGTGGTGGCGATGGGCACGGGGCTTGGGTGCGTCGAGGAAGGCGCGGTGTTTCTCGACAATTTAATTTCCAAAGATGAGCGCGAGCCGATGCCGTCGCGTTTCCCCGGCTCCGTCCACAACGCCGCCGCCGGACAGATCGCCATTGACCTTGGCGCGCACGGCTTGAACTCCGCGCCGACGGCGGGCGAAATTTCCTTCGAGGCCGCGCTGTGGCAAGGCATGAACCAGCTCGCCGCCGGCGAGGCCGACGCCGCGCTCGTCGGCGCGGTGGATGAGCTGAACAAATTCCCGCTCGCCATCGGCAAGCGCTGGGGCCTGTGGAATGAGCGCACGATTCCCGGCGAAGGTGCGATGGTCGCGAGCCTCGTGCGTGCGGAAAAAAATTCCAAACCGCTCGCGCGTGTCACGGCCGTGCGGCTCGGCCGGTATCGGAAGCCGTTCGATGCCGACCGCGAGGCCGACTGGATCGCGTCGTCGGTGGATTTGAAAACGGTGGACGTGTTCCTGAGCGGTGCGAAAGGCTGGCCGGCGCTCGACGAAAAATACGCGGCCGTGGCCGCGGCGTTGTCCGCGCGCGCCGGCCGGACGCTCGAATACCAGACCTACAAACAACTCTGCGGCGAGTTTTACTCAGCCTCGGCGTTCGGGTTCTCCGTCGCCGTGGAGTTGGTGCGCCAGCGCGGTCGCGGCGTGCTGCTCTACACGCTGTCGTTGCGCGGGGCGAAGGCCGTTTGCTGCGTCCAGCCATGACGCGCTTTCACGTCATCGCCATTGTCGCCCTGGTGCTCGCCACGGCGGGACTGCTGATGAACAACGTGCTGTTGGTCGTCGCGACGGTCTTGGCGTTGGGCATCGCGACCGGCTTGGGCGTCGCGTTTCCGCACCTGAGCCTCTTCGGTCCCTTCATTTGCCGCGGTTCGACGGCGCGCCGTTGCGTGGCGCTGACGTTCGACGACGGCCCCGATGCGCGCTCGACGCCGGCACTGCTGGACCTGTTGCGGGACGCGAAAGTGCTCGCCGCGTTTTTCTGCGTGGGCGAGCGGGTCACGGCGAATACCGAACTGGCCGCTCGCATCGTGCGCGAGGGGCATCTGCTGGAGAACCATTCCTACGCGCACCACAACACCACGAATTTTTTCACCGTCGCCCGCCTGCGTGAGGAACTGGAAATGGCGCAGGCCGCGATCGCGAAGGCCACCGGCGTCGCGCCGACGATGTTCCGTCCGCCGATGGGCCTCTCGAACCCGCGCGTCTTCCGCGCGGCAAAGTTGGTGAACCTGCGCGTGATCGGCTGGACCGTGCGGAGTCTGGATACGATGACCGACGAGGCGGAAACAATCGTGGCGCGAATCAAGCGGCGGCTGGAGCCGGGTGCGATCATCCTGTTGCACGACGGCAACATTCCGCCCGAGCGCCTGCTGCCCACGGTCAAATCGTTGTTGGACACCCTGCGCACGCTGGGCTATGAGGTCGTCAAGCTTGACGAGTTGCTGAAAGAAGCGTGAGCGGGCGTTGTGAAATCCGAAATCCGAAATCCGAAATCCGAAAGAAGCCCGAAGGCCGAAGCCCGAATGACGAAGCGCGCCCGGATCCCGTTTCCGATTTCGTGCTTCGGATTTGTTTCGGATTTCGGATTTCGGATTTCGGATTTTGCGATGATCGCGGGGCTCGTGCTTGTCACGGCGCTCTCCACATACGCTCAACCAACCCTCACGCCCGTCGCCGATCCCAAGCCGGTGTTGCAGGATTTACAGCGCAAGATGGCCTCGGTGCGCACGGTGTATCTGGAGTTCACGCAGGAGCGGCAGTTGAAACTTTTCAACGAGCCGCTCAAGAGCGAGGGCGTGATGCTCATCGAGCGGCCCGACCAGATTCGCTGGGAGACGACCGCGCCCTACCAGTCCATCCTGCTCGGCAACCACAAGTCCGTCGCGCAGTTCGAGCAGAACGGCACCGCGTGGAAGAAGCTCAAGCTCGGCTTTCCGCAAATGCTCCAGCGCGTGATGCAGCAGATGGCGCTGATGAATCAGGGCAAGCTCGACGCGCTCACCGCCGACTACTCGATCTCCGTCGCGACCGGCGCCGTGGCCGTGGTGACGATGGTGCCGAAGGACGAGACCGTCCGCTCGATGCTCGCGTCGCTGGAGGTGAAAATGGAGCCGGACTTTTCCGCGACGCGCGAGGTGGTGATGAACGAACCCGGCGGCGACCTGACGCGCATCATCTTCCGCCGCGAAAAGCGCGACGTGCAATTTCCCGCCGGCACCTTCGATCAGACCAAGCCGCTGGACATCGCCGCCGTCAAAGCGGCCGCGAATCATGGGCCGTAGTTCGGGCGATCCAGGTGCGGCGGCCGCGCGACACGCCGGAGCGCGGACGGTCCCCGTCCGCAGCGGCCACGCCCGGCGGATTGCTCCCGAAAAAACTGAACGCCCATTGTCGAGCCCACGCGCTGTGGGCCGGGACGGCCCGCGCTCCGCGGCAATGCTCGCCGCGGTTCTGCTCGTGCTGTTGCTCGCCGGTTGCGCGACCGCAACGAAACCGGCCCAGCCCTTTCGTCCGCCGGCGGGGATGTTTCCCGCGAACGGCCTGGTCACTCAGCGCGGCGTGCTCACGGCGCTCGGCCGGCAGTTTCCGCTCAACGGCTATCTCGCGCTGAGCGAGTCCGGTGGACGACGACTGATCGTCACGGAAAATTTTGGCAAAGTGATGGCCGACGTGCTCGTGAAGCCGGATGGAAAAATTTTCGTGATGCAGTCGAGCCGCGCGTTCCCGCCCAAGTGGATTCGTCGCCACGTCGCGGCGGACCTGGAGTGCCTCCTCGGCACCACGCCCGCGACGGCGGATTGCCCGGTGCGGATGGTGGGGACGAATCACTTCGTCGTGGAGCGGCGCTGGTATTCGCTCGACCTGCGCACCGTGGAGACCAGGCCCGGGCCGCAAAAGGCGGAGTTCTTCGACGAAACGCGCGCGGAGACGAAATGACGATGCGCGATTCCATTTCCGCCGCGCGCGTCAGCGGGCCGTCGGAGCCGGCGGGCGGCGAGCGCGTGTTCGAGTTTCGCTTTGGTCCGGACGATCCCACCTTCGCCGGGCATTTCCCGACGCAGCCGATCCTGCCCGGAGTTTTCCAACTCGAAATCGCGCGCCTGGCCGCGGAGTGGGCGCTCGGCGGCCCGCTCGCGGTGCGTGAAGTTTCCCGCGCCAAATTTCAGCGCCCGATCCGGCCCGGCGAATTGGTGCGCGTGAGTTTGAAATTGTCGGAGGAAGCCGGCAGCATCCGCGTGCGCGCCGGTTTTTCCGTGGACGGACAGGCGGTGGGCGAAACTCTTTTGACCCTGTGGCGAAGCGATTGAGCAAATGGCTGAGACGGATTCTGCTGGGCGCGGTCGTCCTGGCGGTGGGCGGCTGGCTGACGCTCTCGTGGCTCCTGAAACGGTGGGAAGCCAAGCCGCCGCCGCTCCCGCCCGAGGCCGCCGCCGTCATGGCGCTCAAACCCGAGCCGCGCGACGGCCGCGTGTGGATGGGCAAGTCGTGGCTCGGCGAACGCAACGGCCTGCCGGTGGTCTTCGTGAAGGGCACGCCGTTCGAGATCGGCTACACGCACGGCGCGCTCACGCAGAAAATGATTCACCGGCTCGAGGATGATTTTGTCGCGATGATCCACGAATACGTGCCGGACGAGTGGAAGGTGCGCGTGCTCAAGAACTACATCTGCTACCGCAACCGCCACCTCACCGACCAGGTTCCGCTGAACTACCGGCAGGAAATTTTTGGGACCGTGCTCGGCTGCCCAGACCAGCGGCCGGAGGAGGGGCCGTTCTATCACCGCATGCTCAACTACCACGCGGCGCACGACATTTCCTACATGATGATTGATAACCCGCTCGTCTCGCGCGCGGGTTGCACGGCGTTCGGCGCGTGGGGCGGTGCGACGCGCGACGGCCATCTGCTCACCGGGCGCAACTTCGACTGGGAGGCCGCAGAATGTTTCGGCCGCGACCGCGTCGTCGTGATGTGCGAGCCGGACGGCGGCATTCCGTTCATCTCGCTCTCGTGGGCGGGCATGACCGGCGTGCTCTCCGCGATGAACCGCGCCGGGGTCTCGGTGACGATCAACGGCGCGCCCTCGAGCCTGCCCGGCGAAACGGCGACGCCCGTGGCGATGGTCGCGCGCGACGTGATGGAAAAGGCGCACAACCTCGCCGAGGCGCTGGCGATTCTGCGCGGCGCGAAAGTTTTCGTCTCCTCGCTGTGGCTCGTCGGCAGCCGTGTGGATGGAAAATTTGTCGTGGTGGAAAAAACTCCCGAGGTCACGCAGGTGCGCGAGCCGGAGGGCGACTCGATCATCTGCGCGAACCATTTTCAGACGGCGGGCCTGAGTGAAAAAAAGCGCAACCAGGATTTCCGCGCCGAGTCCACCTCCGTCGCGCGCGAGGGGCGGCTGGCCGAGTTGCTCAAGACGGGGCGCGGCAAAATGGACGCCGCGCTTGCCGCCGCCATCCTGCGCGACCGTGATCTGCCCGGCGGCGTCTTCGCCGGCAACGGCCACCGCAGTTCGCTCAACGCGCTCATCGCCACGCACTCGACGGTGATGGATTTGAGCGCCGGAATATTCTGGGCCGCGTCGCCGCCGCACCAACTCGGGAAATTTGTCGCGTTCGACGTGGCGGATTTTTCCCGCGAACTGCCGGCGGCGACGGTGCCCGCCGACGCGATGACCGCCTCGGGCGAGTTCGAGCGCGCGCGCCAGGCGCAGAAAAATCTGAAGGAGGCGAAGCGCGCGCTGAAGGCCAAGGACTTCGCCGGCGCGCTCAAACTGGCCGACGAGGCGGAGCAATTGAACCCCGGCTTCTACCAGAACGCGTCGCTGCGCGGGCGCGCGCTGCTCGCACTCGGCCGGCGCGACGAGGCGGCGAAGGCTTTGACCGCGGCGCTGGCGGCGCAACCGGCGTTCCTCGAAGAGAAGCAGGAGATCGAAAAACTGCTGCGGCAGGCGCGGGGGACGAAGTAGCCACGCATGACCGAGATCCAACAGGTCAGGCGCACGCGTGGAATGATGATCGCGCAGTTCCTGCTCGGCGTGGGTGCCACGCTCTTCCTCGCGCTGCCGTATCTCCGCCGTGTGCATGGCCTGGACCGGCTGCAGCCGAAGCGACGATACCTCTTCGTCGCGAATCACATCAGCCTGCTCGACACGATCATGCTCGGCGCGCTGGCGTGGCGCTCCGGCTGTTATCCCATTCTGGTGCTTGGCGACCGGAGCGTCTGGCACGTGTCGTGGTTCCACAAGTTTCTCAGCAGCCGCATCGGCTTTCTCGTCGAGCGCGGTCGGCTGAACCCCGGCCGCATCCGCGAACTCCAGGCCTTCGGCCGGGTCGGGTCGGAGTTTCATCTGCTCGTTTTTCCGGAAGGCACGCGCGGCGATGGCGTCAATGTCGCCGCCTGCCAGCCCGGGATTTTCTACATCGCCCGGGAGGCGCGGCTGCCGATCGTGCCGGTGTTCATCGAGAACATGCAGTTGATCTCCACCAAGTCCGGGCCGGTGCATCCCATCGGCGGCCTGCGCAAAGTGGAGGTCCACTACGGCGAGCCGATCGAGCCGGAGCGCTACCTTGAAATGCCGCGGGAGGAGTTCGTGGAATTTGTGCGGCAGAGCATCACGCGGGTCCGGCCGGCACAATCAGCATCACGTTCGAATCCTTCCCCGCCTCCCGCCTGATCTCGGACTTGCCGAACCCGGCGCGCTGGAGCGCGGTCTCCAACTCGGCGAGCGTGAGAAAGTGCAGCCCCTCCTGCGTGCGGTTCAGCCCGAAGCGCGTTGCGAAAATTTCCCAGCGATGCACCCGCTCGTGCGCCTCCGACTCCGCGCGCGCGCCGTCGCGCAAGATGAGTTTGCCGCCGGGCCGCAGCGCGCGGCGGACCTTGTCGAGGATCAGTTGCTGTTTGTCCGGCGTCCAGTAGTGCAGCACGTCGAGGAGTAGCACGGCGTCGCACGGCGGAAATTCCCAATTCAAAATGTCCTGCTGCTCGAACCGCACGCGCGAGTGTTCGGGCGCGGTGCATTTTGCGACGCGGATTTTTTCCTCGTCGTAATCCACGCCGAGAAAGGTGCGTGCGTCCGTGCAGTGCGCGAGCCAGTGCGTCGCCAGACCGTAGCCGCAGCCGAGATCGAGGATGACTCCCGCGCGCGGCACCGCGGCGTCGAGCGCGGTGAACACGGGATCGAGCTTCATCTTCCAGTGGACGAACTGCTCGACAAACTGCCCCTGGTAGCGGTAGAGCCGCGCGACCTTGCGGCGCAGCACGCGCGGCGTGTTGACCTTGTCGTGCAGTTTTTGCAACGCGTCGCGCATGAGGGTCTCGCAGTGGCGCATGAGCGCGACGCTCCCGAGCGCGTAGTCAAAATTCTGCGGCGTGACGCGGGGCAGGGCGCTCACGACGGCGTGAAACGGCTCGAACCAGTAGCTGTCGCGTGGCATCGCGGTGTTCGTGTCGCACAAAACGATCGGCAGAATTTCCTGCTTCAACTCGACCGCCAGTTCGAACGCACCGCGATGGAAGCGTTGCATGAAGCCATCCGGCGAGCGCGTGCCCTCGGGGTAAAAATGCACCGCCGCGCCCTCGACGAGCCGCGCGCGGCAGCGGTTCAGCGTGGTCTCGGGGTCGTTCGGCTCGACCATCACGTGGCCGAGGATTTTGCAGCCGAGGCCGAGCATCGGCTGGTCGAACACGCGCTTCTTCGCCGTCTGCCGCACGTCGCCGGGCAGGCTTACCATGAGCATCACGTCCACGGCGGACTGGTGGTTGCTGATGACGATGCACGGCGGCGAGAACGTCGCGGGTGAAATGTTGCGGAACTCGAGTTTGCCGAACGGCATCCACTTCACCACGCCGCGGGCCATCCAGCGCGTCGCACGGCGCAACTGATCGTCGGCCTCGCGCGGCGAAAAAACTTTCAGCACCGGCCGCAGCACGTAGTAGAGGAACACCTGGCTGCCGCCGAGGTGCAGCAGCACCCACACGGTGCCGAGCGGAT